>NZ_JAMZBC010000227.1 GCF_024158715.1 Halomonas sp. 707D7
GTGCATAGCGGGCGGTCGCAAACCAGTGTAGACTAAAGTATTCTATCAAGATGCAGATGACGCCTTTATCTTCAATTGGTCAACCAATTGGAGGTGACTTGAATGAGTCAAACTGCTACCGCATCGAAGGTCGATACCGTCAAGGCGCTTCGGCAGCGAGCTTACAATATTCGCCGCCATGCCCTGCGCATGGGCGAGGTGCAAGGTCAGGGCTATGTGGGTCAGGCCCTGGGAATCGCCGATGTGTTGGCCGTTTCCTACTTCCACGCGTTAAAAACTGATCCCAAGAACCCTGAGTGGGAAGAGAGGGACCGTTTTCTACTCTCCATCGGTCACTACGCCATCGCCCTTTACGCTGCCCTGATCGAGGCTGGCGTCGTCAGCGAAGACGAAATCGAAAATTACGGCAGCGACGACAGCATTCTGCCGATGTCCGGCATGGCCGCGTACACGCCGGGTATGGAAATCACCGGCGGCTCGCTGGGCCACGGCCTGGGAATCGGTGTCGGTATGGCGCTGGGCCTTAAGCGCAAGCAAAGCGCTTCGCGCATTTTCAACCTGCTGTCGGATGGCGAGCTCAACGAAGGCTCCACTTGGGAAGCTGCCGCCTCCGCCTCGCACTTCAAGCTCGATAACCTGATTGCCATCGTCGATGTCAACGACCAGCAGGCCGACGACAAGTCTTCACTAGTGCTCAACTACGAGCCGATCGCGGATAAATGGACTGCGTTTGGCTGGGAAACCTACCGTGTCGATGGCAATGATCTCGACGCCGTACTCGAAGCCTTTGATAGCGCGATGGCCAGCAATTCCGCTAAGCCCCGGGTGATCATTTGCGACACCTTGATGGGCCGTGGCGTGCCATTTTTGGAAAAGCGGGACAAGAACCACTTCATTCGTGTAGATGAAAACGAATGGAGCGTGGCGCTCAAGGAACTTGATGACGTCTACGGTATTGAGTCAGGGGAGAAATGAAATGAGTGCCAACGCCAAGAAGAAGCTGAAAACGTCGGCCATGATCGCCTCCATCGCAGGTGAAGATCAGCCTACGACGGCAGCGCCGTTCGGTCATGCACTGGTCGAAGCCGCCGGTAAGAACGACAAGATCGTCGGCATGACGGCGGACCTGGGCAAGTACACCGACCTGCATATTTTCGCCCAGGCCTACCCGGATCGTTATTACCAGATGGGGATGGCCGAGCAGCTTTTGATGATGGCCGGTGCCGGTATGGCCCGCGAAGGCTTCATTCCCTTCGTGACCACTTACAGCGTGTTCGCCTCGCGCCGCGCCTACGACTTCATCTGCCTGGCAATCGCCGAAGAGAACCTTAACGTAAAGATCATTGGCGGCTTGCCAGGCCTTACTACCGGCTACGGTCCAAGCCACCAGGCCACCGAAGACGTCGCGATCTTCCGCGGCATGCCGAATCTTACGATCATCGACCCCTGCGATGCAGTCGATATCGAGCAATCCGTTCACGCAATGGCGGATTACAACGGTCCGGTGTATCTGCGCCTGCTGCGGGGCAAGGTGCCGCGCGTGCTGGATCGCTTCGAAGGTTACCAGTTCGAAATCGGCAAGGCCAAGCAGCTGATCGACGGCGAAGATGCACTGATCATCTCCTCGGGTCTGATGACCATGCGCGCCATCGAGGCTTCCGATGAACTCAAGGAGAAGGGCAAGAACGTCGCCGTTCTGCACTGTGCCACCATCAAGCCGTTGGATACCCGGACCATTCTAGAAGAAGTTCGTCGTCATCCGGACCGCCCCGTTTTCGTCGCCGAAAACCATTCGGTGGTGGGTGGTTTGGGTGAAAGCATGGCCTCGCTTCTGATGAAGGAAGGGGTGGCCGTGAAGTTTTACCAGATCGGCCTGCCGGATGAGTTCCTGGACGCCGGGGCGCTTCCCACACTGCACGACCGCTACGGTATTTCCACCAAGGAGGTAGTCAAGACCATCGAGCAGCACGTTGTTTGACACGCGAGTTTTCTCACTCGTTACGCTAGCCACAATTTACAACAATTAATTCAACTGAGAGAAACGTCATGAAAAAAACTGTCCTTGCGACCGCTATTGTCGGCGCCGTGTTGTTTGCCGTTAACGCCAACGCTCAGCAGGTTCTTCAACTGACCCATAACGCAGCGGAAGGTAACCCCAAGGCGGAGGCTTCAGAGCTTTTTGCCCAGTTGGTCGAGGAAAAGACCGGCGGTGAGTTAGTTATCGATGTGGGCGGCAACTCCCAGTACGGCGATGACATGGAAGCCCTGACGCTGATGCGCATGGGTACTCTGGCGTTCAGCACCAACAGCCAGGGTGCGACCTCTAGCGTCGTGCCGCAGTTCTCCGTGCTGGGGCTGCCATTTTTGTTCGACTCGCTGCCTGCGGCCTGGGAGGTCATGGATGGCGAAGTAGGCGATGAGCTCAAGCGCTTGGCCGAAGAGCAGAATCTGGTCGTGCTGGGCCTGTGGGATAACGGCATTCGCCACGTCAGCAACAACGTGCGCCCGATCGAGACGCCGGAAGACTTGCAGGGCCTCAAGATTCGTACACCGCCGGATGAAATGACGGTCGATATCTTCGAGGCGCTGGGCGCGAACCCCACGCCAATGAACTTCTCCGAACTTTACATCGCGCTCGAGCAAGGCGTGGTGGACGGTCAGGAAAATCCCTTGATGAACACCTACTCCTCAAGGCTTTACGAAGTTCAGAAGTACATCTCTCTAACCGGGCACAAGTACGAGTCCACGCCGCTGCTCATGAGCAAGATGATGTGGGACATGCTCACCCCAGAGCAGCAGCAAGCGATTCAGGAAGCGGCGGATGAAGCGGGCGAGTTCAATCGCCAGGCCTCGCTTGAAGCCGATGAGCAGCTTCGCACCCAGTTGCAAGAGGCTGGCGTCGCGATCAACGAAGTGGACAAGGCGCCCTTCATTGAAGCGACCTCCTCGGTCTATGACCTGTGGCGTGAAGAGTATCCTCAACTTGTGGACATGGTAGTGAACGCCGCTCACAACGGGCAGTAGTAGCGAGCCGGAGGGGCATTTTCATGACGCTCTCAGTCGAGAGCCGCAAAAGCGAAGCCGGCGGGCCGGCTTCGCTTCTAGTCGGCTCGAAGAACGTGATTTATCAGATAGCCAAGTGGGTGGCGATCGTCTCGATCGTGACCATTTTCATCTCCTTGCTCACTGGGGTTGTCGTGCGTTATCTGTTCTCGACGAACCTTGGCTGGGTAACGGAAATTCCCAACCTGTTCTTTCCCTGGCTGACTATGGGCGCCATCGTGGCGGCGGCGGCTAAAAACGAACATATCGGCATCGAACTGGTGGTGGAAAAGCTGCCAAGACTTCCCCAGCGCATCGTGACGCTGTGCGTCAACGTGATTGCGCTGGTGGCGTTCAGCACCATGGCCTATCACGGTTTGAACGTGGTGGACATCGCCGGCGGTCAGCGCTTTCCCATCACGCGGCTGGGCATGTCCTGGGCGTACTGGTCGGTGGTAGTCGGGTTTGCAGGGCTGGCGCTGGTCGCACTACTCAATATCGTGTTGACTTTGGCGTGTGGTGAGGCGCAGGCCGAGGCGCAGGTTTCGCACGGGGAGGAGGGAATATGACGGTTCAAATGCTTGCGGCGTTTGTTCTTTTCTTGCTGATGGCCATGCCGGTCGGGTACTCGCTGGTGATCAGCGGTTGGGCGGCACTGTCGGTTTTCGGCCCCATGCCGTCGAGCATGGCGATCATGAAGATCTTCCAGCCTACGCAGAGCTTCCCTCTGCTGGCGATTCCCTTCTTCATTCTGTCCGGTAGCCTGATGATGTCGGGCAAGCTCGGGCAGAAACTGGTAGGGCTTGCCTCGATGCTGGTAGGCAAGTATCACGG
>NZ_JAMZBC010000228.1 GCF_024158715.1 Halomonas sp. 707D7
GTGGACGCGGTGATCGTCACCGGCGCGCAGGCGGCGCCATTGCCGGTCGCGGCCCAGCCGATGACGCTGGTGCCGGTACGCTGGCGCCGTGTGACGAGTGGCGAGGCCGCGCCGCTGGCGCCGCTTCCCTTTGTACCGCCCGTGCACGCGGTGGCGGGCATCGGCCATCCGGCGCGTTTTTTCGAAACCCTCGAGACCCTCGGGGTGACGGGCGAGCGCCACCCGCTCGCCGACCATCACGCTTTCGATGCGACCACGCTTGCGTTCACGCCGGCGCGGCCGGTGGTGATGACCGCCAAGGATGCGATCAAGTGCAAGAACCTCGCGCCCGCCGACAGCTGGGCGCTGGAGATCGAAGCCGCGCTTCCTGCCGGCTTCGAGGCCTGGCTGTTCGAGACCCTGGAAACACTCAACGACACACCCACACGTGCTGACAACGACGAGGAAGGCGCTCATGGATAAGGAACTCTTGGCAATGCTGGTCTGCCCGCTCTGCAACGGCCAGCTGGAGTACGACAGAGAGGCTCGGGAACTGACCTGCCACTACGATGGCCTGGCGTTTCCCATCCGGGAAGGGATACCGGTGATGCTGCCGGAAGAGGCGCGCGCGCTGAGTGCCGACGAGAAGCTCAAGCCCTCGCTGGGGCGCACGGGAGACGCGTGATGGCCGCCGAGGAAAATCTCGACTTCGTCGCCGTCATCCCTGCGCGCATGAGCTCCTCGCGCCTGCCCGGCAAGCCGCTGCTCGACATCGCCGGCGAGCCGATGGTGGCCCACGTCTGGCGGCGCGCCGGGCTCTCGCGGGCCAGCCGCGTGGTGGTCGCCACCGATGACGTGCGTATCCGCGAGGCGCTGGCGCCCTACGGCGCCGAGGTGGTGATGACCCGCCCCGAGCATCCCTCCGGTACCGATCGCCTGGCCGAGGTGGCCACGCTTTTGGCGCTTAGCGACGATGCCCTGGTGGTCAACGTGCAGGGCGACGAGCCCTTGATTCCGCCGGCGCTGATCGACCAGGTCGCCGCGTGCCTCGCCGCGGACCCGGGGGCCGCCATGGCCACGCTCGCCGAGCCCATCGTCGACGTCGAGACGCTCTTCAACCCCAATGCGGTCAAGGTGGCCCGGGCGTACTCCGGGCGCGCGCTCTATTTCTCCCGCGCGCCGATTCCCTGGGATCGCGACGCGTTCGCCCAGCGCCCGTCGCTGCTGGAGACCGATGCCTGGCTCAGACACATCGGTATCTACGCCTACCGGGCGGGCTTTCTGAACGCCTTTCGCGAGATGGCGCCGTCGCAGCTCGAGCAGCTCGAACAGCTCGAACAGCTCAGGGCGCTGCAGCACGGCCACGCCATCCAGGTGGCGCTGGCCTGCGAGCCCAACCCCGCCGGGGTGGACACGCCGGAAGACCTGGCCAAGGTGCGCTCATTCATCTCACGCCTTGAGTACCCAGCGCGAGAGACGACGTGACGGACTTGATGGCGAAGGCGGATCTCTCCCGCGCCAACACCTTGAAGCTTCCCTGCACCGCCGACTTCGCGGCGAGGCCTGCCACGCTTTCAGCGCTACGGGAAGTGGTCGCTGCGTGCCGCACGCGGGGACTTTCGATCACGCTGCTCGGCGGCGGCAGCAACGTGCTGCTGCCGGAGCGTCTGCCTGGTGCGGCGGTGGTGCCCGCTCTCACGCAGTGGTGGGTCGAGCGCGACGGCGAGCGCGCCACGGCCTACGTCGGCGCCGGGGTGAACTGGCATTCGCTGGTCATGACGCTGGCCGAGCGCGGCTGGTGGGGGCTCGAGAATCTGGCGCTGATTCCCGGCGCCTGCGGCGCGGCCCCGGTGCAGAACATCGGCGCCTACGGCGTCGAGCTTTCAGATGTGATCGAGGGCGTGCAGGTGATGGCGCTGGATACCGGGCGGGTGCGCTGGCTGGATAGCGCCGAGTGCGCCTTCGGCTATCGCGACAGCGTGTTCAAGGGCGCGCTGGCGGGGCGGGTGGTCATCACGCGGCTGGCCCTCAGGCTTGCCCGCCACGCGACCCCAAGGCTTGGCTACGGCGATCTGGCGGCGCGGGTGCCGGCCGACCCCACGCCGCTCGACGTCGCCCAGGCGGTGTGCGCCATTCGCCGCGAGAAGCTGCCGGACCCGGCCACGCTCGCCAATGCCGGCAGTTTCTTCAAGAACCCGGTCGTCGCCCGCGAGCTCGCCGACCGGCTGGCCGCCCGCCATCCTGGTATGCCGCGCTTTCCCCAGTCTCGCGGAGGCGACAAGCTGGCCGCCGGCTGGCTGATCGACCAGTGCGGGCTGAAGGGTGAGCGGCAGGGCGCCTTCGGCGTGCACGAGCGCCAGGCCCTGGTGCTGGTGCATTTCGGCGGTGGAACCCGCGACGAGCTTCTGGCGTTTGCCCGGCGCATCGTCGCGACCGTCGAGCAGCGCTTCGGCGTGACCCTTGAGCCGGAGCCGCGCCTGCTCTAGCGCATCATCCAGGCATAAAAAACCCCGCTCCAGGCGGGGTTTTTCGTGAGGGCGGCTTACTCCTGGCCACCGCTCTCCTGCTGCCGGCGCTTCTCGCGCGGGTCGTTGTGGGCCCGACGACGACGACGCTTGGCCGGCGCGGCGGTGGAGGCTTCCTGGGCCGGTGCCTCGCTTTCGAGCGGCGCCTTGGGTTCGGCGTCACCCTGAGCGTCAATGCTGCTCTCGGATTCGGCCTGGCCTTGCGGCTTGGCAGCGGCCGGCACTTTGGGCGCTACCGGTGCGGCGATCTCGGGAACCGGCTCGGCGCGCTGCTCGGTGGCTTTCGCAGGCTCGGGCGTTTCGTCTACCCCGGCAGCGGCCACCTCGGCCTTCGGCGCGGGTTCGGCGGTGTCGTCCTGCGCTTTCTCGACGTCGGCTGCGGGTTCGACGGCGTCGGCGCGCGGTGCGCTCTCTTCGACCGACACCGAACTGGACGGTGCGGACGGCTCCTCTGCATTGGTCGGTTCGATCGGCTGCTCGGCCTGCGGTGCCTGTGCCTTTTGAGCGACCGGCTCGGCCGCGTCGTTCTCGACCGGCGTCACTGGCGCTTTCGCGGCATCGCGGGGCGCTTGCGGCAGCGCTTCATGCACCGGCGCTTCTTTCTGCGGCTCTTCTTTCACCGGCGCGTCTTTTGAACGCTCTGCCTTGGGCGGCTCCTGGGCGCTGGCGGCGTCGCTCGGCGCGGAGTCCGCTGGCACAGCGACGCGCTGCTCGTCCTGTGCGACGTCTTCCTGCACGGGTTCGGCGGCGGGAGTGCTGGCCTGGTCGATCGACGGTTCGCGCGGCGCGCTCTGCTCCACCGGCTCGATCGATGGCTGCGGCTTGTCAGTCAATGAGGCAGTGTCGGCCTTGTCGCTTGCCGGCGCTTCTGGCGTGCTTTGTGCCGGTTGTGCCGGCGCCTGGGCGGCTTCTGCCTGCAGGGCGAGCTGCTCGGCTTCGGCCTTGGGGTTGACGGCCTGCTTGCGCGAACGGCTGCGCGGGTTGTTGCGGGTACGCTTGGGCTTGCCGTCGTCCTTGGGCGTATCCTGGCGGTTCTCCTGCTTGGGCTCCTGGCGGGCGTCCTGCTTTGCTTCGGGCTGCGGCTGGGCCGCGTTGCGGTTCGACTCGCCTTTGGCATCGCTCTTCTTGGCGTCGCGCGACTTTTCGCGTCGGCTCTCCGAGCGACGGTTGTCCGCCGGTGCCTCCTGGGGCGTCGGCCGTTCGCTCTGACGAGCGGGCTTGGCGGCGTTGTCTGGCGCCTTCTGGTCGCTGGCGGCACCGCTGCGACGGCGATTGCGTGTGCGGCTCGGGGTGCCGCGCTTGTCGCCCTCGTCCTGGCTCTTTGCCGGGCGCGAGGGGGCGTCACTGCGG
>NZ_JAMZBC010000229.1 GCF_024158715.1 Halomonas sp. 707D7
CTCGTCCAGCGCGCGGCCCACCTTGCCGGTGGCGAGCGCGTTGAAGGTCTCGTAGCGGTTGCGCGCGAAGTTGTTCATGCGGAAGTAGGCGCCGGCGTGCTCGGCGCGAAAATCGCCCTGGGAGGTCTCCATGATGCCGCTGTTGACCACCGGCCCCTGGCCCAGCCAGTAGGGCTCGTCGAGGGTCAGGGTCAGGCCCAGCTGCGGGTGGTCCATCATGTTGCGACCCACCTGGTCGGAGCTGTTGGCGAGACCATTGGGGTTGCGCGAATCCGCCGACATCAGCAGAAGCTTCGGCGTCTCGATGGCGTTGCAGGCGATCACGAAGTGCTTGCCGGTCACCCGGTGCTCCTGGCGCTCCGGGTCGAGGTAGTGCACCGCCTCGATGCGGTTGCCCTCGCCGGTCTCGATGCGGTGCGCCACGGCGTTGGAGAGGATCACCGCGCCCTTCGCCTCCAGCCGGTTCAAGGCGGTGGCCGCATCGTACTTGGCGCCGATGGGGCAGACCGGCACGCAGTTGTTGTTGCCGCAGCAGGCCGGGCGGTCGTCATAAGGCATGCCGCTGTTGCGTGCCTGGGACACCGGCAGGTTGGTGTAGCCCAGCGCCTCCTTCATCACGCGGGTGAACTTCTCCTCGCCCGGCGAGAAGGGCAGGGGCGGCATCGGGTAGGGGGCGCTGCGCGGGCGCGGCGGCCACTGCAGTGCCGGGTCGGAAGGCCCGCAGATACCGAGCTTCTGCTCCGCCATGTTGTAGTAGGGGTCGAGGGTGTCGTAGTCGAACACCCAGTCGCGGCCCACGCCGTAGAGCGAGTTCAGCCGCATGTCCTCCGGCGTCAGGCGCCAGCTGGTGCCGGCCCAGTGCCAGGTCGAGCCGCCGGCGTAGCGGATGTAGGTCTGGGCGTAGGAATCCGGGCCTTCGAGCTGCAGGTAGTCGTCGCCGGGCATCGGGTGCGGCGCCCAGGGCTTGGGCGGGTAGCTCGACGAGGCGCTGCCCTTGAGGCCGAGCGGCAGGTTGCGGTAGTTCTCGACGACTTCGGCGCGGCTCACGCGCGGGCCGGCCTCGAGCATCAGTACGGAGTGGCCGGCATCGAGCAACTGCTCGGCGACGACGACGCCGACGACACCGGTACCGACGATCACCACGTCGGCGGAAGTAGTTTGAGTCATGAGGAGTCAGGGTCTTTTGAAGTGAGTTCTTTTAAAATGCGTTCTTCAGGAATGCGTGCTTGCGGATCAGAAGCGCGGAACGGGCAATAGCGGGGCCGGCGCCCGGGCCCAGCCGTTCGGGGCGGAGAAGGCGTAGGTCGGGATCGGCACGATATCCAGCGTGGTCTGGTAGGTCAGCGCGTGCTCGAAGGTGAACTGCTCGGCATCGGGAGCGCCGCTCGAGGCGCCGGAGTACCAGGCGGCGATGATCCAGTAGGCCAGCTCGCGATCCTCTTCGGGGATGTCATCGAAGAACTGCTCGACTTCCTGCGCGTCACGCTCGTCGGCGATGGCGATGATGCGCTCGACCCGCTCGGCAAGCCCCGCGTATTTCTGGGCGGCGAAGGCGGCGATGCGCAGCCCCGTCCCTTCGTCGAGCCGGTGGTTGATCAGTCGGCCGGAGAGCTCCATGAAGCGCTGGTGCAAGGGGGTGCCCTGAAACGCTCGTGCCCAGGCAAGCGTGGGGCCTGCGAAGGTGAAGTAGCCAAGCAGACTGGCGCCGCCGATCAAGAGCTTTCGACGAGAGACGCCGGGAGAGGGGAAGGAGTGTTGCACGCGGGTTACCTTGAATGATGTGGAGTCGGGCGGTCGATCAGTGGCCATGGCCCCGGTCCGGTGACGGCCCGGCGACTATTTGCGCGCTAATTGTATCGTCAGGGCGGCAGAATATTAAGTGACTTCTTATACATCCCCGTCATGGCTATATCCTTAGACTAAGGTATAATCAGCGCGGACCGATAGCGTGTCTGAAAATCAATGACAGGATGCGCTGCCCCGCCGCCACGCGGCCCTTCGCTGCCGGGAAGGCAAGGAACCAAACATGGCAACACTCTCTCGCCGCCGCGTCATTCAGTTGGCCGGCGGCTTTGCGCTTACCGGCGTGGCCGGGCGCTGGCTCACGCTGCCCGAGGCCTGGGCAGAACCCGTTGGCGCCCCCGCCGACGAGCTCAGCGACTTCCTGGAGGTCTCGAGAAAGCTCACCCAGCGCGACGAGCTCGACGAGCACCTGGCCGGCGCCTTGGTGCTGGCTTCCACGCTCGCTCTGGAGGGCTTCGGTGAGCGGCTCGCACGCCTCAAGGCGCTGCTCGACGAGCGCCCGGCACTTCTGGAGCGCTCGCCGCTGGACTTCGGCGACGACTTCACCGACCAGGAGACGACGGCGCGTCAGGTGCTCGGCGGCTGGTACACCGGTGTGGTGGGCAGCGGCGATCAGGCGATCTACGTCACCTACCTCAACGCCCTTGCCAACCGGGTCGTCGCCGACAAGCTGGTCCCCCCGAGCTTCTCCTACGGCCCCTGCGGCAGCTGGCGCCATGCGCCTTGAAGGGCTGTCGACCATGACAACGCGGCCATGCTCTCCAGGCCGCCAAGACCGTCGCTTTGAAACAACGAGATATCCCCATGAGTAACGAACAAGTCGTCGACGTCGTCGTGGTCGGCGCAGGCATCTGCGGGTCCCTGCTCGCTACCCGCCTGGCGCGCGCCGGGCGCTCCGTGCTGCTGCTAGAGTCCGGCCCGCGCAAGGGCCGCGGCGAGCTGGTCCAGAACTACCGCGAGTCGGCGTTCAAGTCCGATTTCATGGCGCCGTACCCCTACTCCGAGATGGCGCCGCACCCGCGCTTTTCGCCCACGCCCAACGATTACCTGGAGCAGGCCGGCCCCCACGCCTACCAGGCGCAGTACATCCGCATGCTGGGCGGCACCTCCTGGCACTGGGCGGCGCAGATGTGGCGCTACGTGCCCAACGATTTTCGCACCCAGAGCCTTTACGGCGTCGGCGTCGACTGGCCGATCGGCTACGACGACCTGGAGGAGTACTACTACCAGGTAGAGGTGATCACCGGCGTTGGCGGCGAGCCGGACAACGGTTCGCCACGCTCCAAACCCTTCCCCATGGAGCGGGTGCCGGCCTCCTACCTGCAGCAACGGGTCACCGAGCGGCTGGCGCCCGAGTATCGCGTCATCGACGACTCCACCGCGCGCAACAGCAGAAGCTACGGCGGCCGTCCGGCGTGCTGCGGCAACAACAACTGCATGCCGATCTGCCCGATCGACGCCCAGTACCACGGTGGGCTCGCCGCCCAGGAAGCCGAGGCCGAAGGCGTCGAGATCGTCACCGAAGCGGTGGTCTACCGTCTCGAACACGATAGTCAGGGCCGCATCAGCGCGGTGCACTACTACGACTGGGACAAGACCAGCCACAAGGTGACCGCGCAGACCGTGGTGCTCGCCGCCAACGCCATCGAGACGCCCAAGCTTCTGCTGATGTCGACCAGCGACACCTTCGCAGACGGCATCGCCAACGCCCGCGACAACGTCGGGCGCAACCTGTGCGATCACCCGGCGATCAGCGTGAGCTTCGATGTCGACGAGCCGGTCTGGCCCGGCCGTGGCCCGGTCAGCCCGTGCTCGATCGGCGACTTCCGCGACGGCGATTTCAGGGCCGAGCACGCACCGTTTCGCCTCGACATCTCCAACGGCTCCAAGGTCGCCTCGGTCACCAAGGAGCTTCTGGCCGAGGGCTACCACGGCCGCGCGCTCGACGAGCAGGTGCGCTACCGCGCCGCCCGGCGCCTGGCGCTCAAGAACGCCATGGAGCAGTTGCCGGACCCGGAGAACCGCGTCACCCTGAGCGACCAG
>NZ_JAMZBC010000230.1 GCF_024158715.1 Halomonas sp. 707D7
GGCATCACCGTCTCGGCGCTGGCGCTGGCCAGCGTCTTCGCCCGGGACTGGGCCACGCGGCGTCTGCAACGCCAGCGCCGTCAGAGCGTGCTCGAGAAGGGTGCCGCCTGGGCGGCGCTGGCCGGCGGCGTGCTCATCGTCTGCCTGGGGGTGTCGCTGTCGGTGGCCGGCTTCGATCAGCCGGCGTCGCCACTGTTCGACACGCCCGCCTCGCGGCCGGCCACGACGCCCTTCGGCCCGGGCGGGTGAGCGTGCTCTAGAGCGCGAGCTTGTCCATGTGGGCGAGAATCAGCTCGCGACGCTCGCGCTGCTGCTCCGGCGTATAGGGCTCGGCCTCGCCCTTGCCCCATACCGGCCCCGGCCAGGCGGCATCGCGCTCAAAGCGTACCACCAGGTGGAGGTGAAGCTGGCCGACCACGTTGCCGAGGGTGGCGATGTTGAGCTTGTCGCCTTGGAAGGCCCGGTTCAGGACCTCGCCCAGCGCCGTGGCCTCGCGCCACAGCTGGGCCTGGTCGGCCGCGTCGAGCTCGTACACCTCGGATACGCTCTCCCGGCGCGGCACCAGAATCACCCAAGGGTAGCGGGCATCGTTCATCAGAAGCGCACGGCACAGGGGCAGGTCGGCCAGCGACAGGGTATCGGCGGCAAGTCGCGGGTCCAGGGTCAGGGTGGTCACGAGGCTCTCCAGGATTCAAGGTCGAAGGCCATCATAGCAGCACCGGCGGCGCCCTGGGCACGTTAAGCGAGCACGATTCTCAAAAGCTGTTACGCTGAAAGAGCACCTGTCTCATGACATCGAGCAAGGGCGTTCACGATCATGATTGTTAAGGAGAACACAATGAAAAAACTACTTGCGGCAAGCTTCGTTCTGCTGGTCAGCGCCTCTGTGCTCGCCGGCTGCAACACCGTGTCCGGTGCGGGGCAGGACGTTCAGGCCGGTGGCCGTGCGGTGCAGGAAGCTGCCGAATAACACTGCCGTGTCATGAAAAAGCAGGCGAGCTCCTCGCCTGCTTTTTTGTGGCCGCCCATTACTCGTTCTCTGCACTCGTTCTCTGCTGGCTCTTTCAAGGAAAACCCACGCATGCCTACCGTTTCACGATCGTCGACCCTTCGTTTCGCCGCTTTGACCCTGGCCGCGCTGCTCGGCGGCTGCGCCGCCCAGACCGGAACGCTGAGCGCCCCCAGCTCGCCGGACGTCAGCGCTCCGCCGCCGCCGAGCGTGGCCGGCGGCGCGCAGCAGAATGAAGGCACCTGCCAGGCAGGGGCGCTTGCGTCCGCCGTGGGCGAGACCTTGAGCGACGAGCGCGCCCAGGCGCTGCGCGCGGACAGCGGCGCCCGCGATGTGCGCGTGCTGGCCCCGGACAGCATGGCGACCATGGACTACCGCGAGGATCGCCTCAACATCGAGGTAGACGAGCAGGGGCGCATCACCGGCCTGCGCTGCGGCTAGCGCAGGATCAGCACCACGCTGGCGGCGGTCAGTAGCCCCATGGCGACATTGAACGCCCGCCAGCCGCCGTCACTCTTGATCAGGCGGCCGATCGCCACGCCGAAGCCCGCCCACACCAGCAGGCAGGGCAGCGCGACGAGCTCGGCGAATCCCACCAGCACGACGGCGTTGAGCAGTGCCTGCCCGCCCTGGGGCAGAAATCCGGCGATCAGCGCAAGCCCGAGTATCCAGGCCTTGGGGTTGGCGAGCTGGAACAGCGCTGCCTGCAGGAAGGTGAGGGGTTGTCCGCGCTGATCCGATCCCTTCACGTTGGGTGACGGGGCCGTGGCGATCCTGTAGGCCAGGTACAGGAGATAGGCGCTGCCCGCCCAGCGCAGCGTGACCTGCAGCAGCGGGGCGCGCTCGAACAGCACCCCGAGCCCCAGGGCGATGGCCAGGTACAAAAAGAAACAGCCTCCCACGATGCCGAACATGTGCGGCATCGTCCGGCGAATGCCGAAGTTGGCGCCGGAGGCAGTGAGCATCAGGTTGTTCGGCCCCGGCGTCAGCGTCATCGACAGCATGAACACCGCCACCGGCCCCAGTATCAACAGCCACTCTTCACTCATAACGGTCTTTCCAGCGCTGGCGGCGCACCTGCTCCTTGAGCATTTCGATGATGTCGTAGAGCACCAGCTCGGTGACGTGGGCGCTGGTCTCGTCCACCGTGAGCCAGCTGTCGAAGCCGCTTTCGGCGGTGCGTTCGATCACGCGGCGAAATTCCGGCGAGTGAACGCCCAGCGCCAGCTCCTCGACCAGGCGTTGGGCCACGCCGCTGAGCGACGCCTGCATGGCGCTGGAGGCGGCAAGCCCCATGGGCAGGCGGTTGAGCTTCTGGATCTCGGGGCTCTCGTTGAGCGTACGGGTGACCAGCGCGTCGATCGAGCGCATGATCTCCTCGCGGTTCTTGCGGTAGGCCTTGCCCACGGTGGCTTCCAGGCGCTGGGTGATCTCCTGGATCAGCGCCTCCTTGCGCGGCATGATGACCCGGTCCACCACGCGCTGGGTGAGCGAATCCGCCGCCATCACCTGCTGCTGGACGTTGCCCATCAGGCGCAGGGCGATGCGGTCGGACAGCTCCTCGAGCAGGATGTCGTAGTACTTGGCGAAGAACTGGAAGCTCGACCAGCGGCGCACGTCGATCAGCCCCAGCCGGTGCAGGCGGTGGAGCAGCGACAGCACGCGCAGCGCCCGCAGCCAGCGAAAGCCCGCCAGCGGGATGCAGCCGAGCACGTCGTACCAGTGCACGAAGGGGTAGAAGAACCAGCGGTGGTAGCGCCGCTCGATGATCGCCGCCGCCCAGCTGAACAGCACGTCCACCACGAAGATGGCGACGAAGATCAGGTCGATGCGCGCAAAGCGGCTATGGATACTTGATGCGTAAAGGTCGTGAAAGGCGGGGGAGGCACTCTGCACCAGGTTCTCGAACCAGGTCAGCAGGAACAGCGAATCGAACAGCAAAAGCGCCAGGTTGACGATCACCGCGACCAGGATGAAGAAATCCCAGCCGATGTGGGCGTACTCCACGGGCTTGGGCAGTTGGGGATGGCGCTCCCTGAGGAACATGACGACTCCTTTCGTGGGTGGGCGGTGGGCCTAGCGTTCTTCCGTGATGTGCTGCTGGGCGAGCCGCTCTTCCAGTTCGGCCTGCTTTCGAAGCTTCTTGCGCAGCGCCGCCTTCTCGAAGCGCAGCTTCGCAAGCGGGGTCTCGAGCGTCAGCGGCGGTACCCGGGCCGGCTTGCCCTCGCGGTCCACCGCCACCATGGTCAGATAGCAGCTGTTGGTGTGGCGAATCAGCTTCTCGCGGATGTCCTCGGCCACTACCTTGATGCCGATCTCCATCGACGAGCGGCCCACGTGGTTGACGCTGGCCAGGAAGGTGACCAGCTCGCCCACCATGATCGGCTGCTTGAACAGCACCTGATCCACCGAGAGCGTGACCACGTAATGACCGGAGTAGCGGCTGGCGCAGGCGTAGGCCACCTCGTCGAGCTTTTTCAGGATAGCACCGCCGTGCACCTTGCCGCTGAAGTTGGCCATGTCCGGCGTCATCAGCACCGTCATGGAGAGTTCGCGCTGGCCGGGCAGGGGAGCGTTGTCGGCGCTGGTCTGGGTCATGTCGAAACCTTGCAAAGTCGAAAGGGAAGCGCCCGCCTCGGCGGGCGCGTCGGGGTCAGAACCACGTGAGCCCGACGGAGATGATCAGGCCGGTCAAGAATAGCTGAACCAGGCAAAAGCCCATGATGTCCTTGGCCTTGAGTCCGGCGATCGCCAGTACCGGCAGCGCCCAGAACGGCTGCAGCAGGTTCGTCCAGGCGTCGCCCCAGGCCACCGCCATGGCGATACGCGCCACGTC
>NZ_JAMZBC010000231.1 GCF_024158715.1 Halomonas sp. 707D7
CGTCGTCACGCTGCCCGAGGCCCTCGTCCAGGCGCTGGTGGGCGCCGCGCGACTCCCGCCGCGACAGCGCCGCAAGACACGACGCCTCGGCGATATCCAGCCCGCCGCCCAGCTCCAGGCAGTGCAGCAGCTCGGTATTGAACTGCTTGCTGGTGTCGCTGATGCGAAGGTGGCGGTAGCGCTCGCGCAGCGCTCGAATCTCGTCGAGCGCCTGCTGCATGCCCGCCTCGGTGCGGTAGATGCCGCAGCCGCGCTCCATGGTCTCCACCATGGCTTTCTTGAGCGTGGCCCAGGTGTCGTCGCTCGGCGGCCCGTCGCACAGCGCGGCCAGGCGCGCCTGCTGCTCGGCGGTGTGCGGCTCGAGCAGGGCGGCATCGGCCCACCGGGTTTGCGCGGCGCGCTGGCTTGCCTGCTCACCGGCCAGGCGGCCGAACACCAGAAGCTCGCTGAGCGAGTTCGAGCCCAGCCGGTTGGCGCCGTGAAGGCCTACGGAGGCGCACTCGCCGGCGGCGTAAAGCCCGGCAATCGCGGTCTGGCACTGCGGGTCGGTCTCGATGCCGCCCATGGTGTAGTGCACCGCCGGGCGGATGGGGATCGGCTCCTTGAGCGGATCGACGTTGATGTACGCGCGGGCCAGCTCGCAGATGAAGGGCAGCCGCTCGAGGATGGTCTTTTCACCCAGGTGGCGAAGATCGAGATAGACCACGTCGCTGTCGCCGAAGGTGCCGGTGCGCCCGGCCTGCTGCTCCTGCCAGAACGCCTGGGAGAGCTTGTCCCGGGGGCCGAGCTCCATGTACTTGTTCTCCGGGTGGCCCAGCGGCGTTTCCGGGCCGAGGCCGTAATCCTGCAGGTAGCGCCGCCCATCCTTGTTGAGCAGAATGCCGCCTTCGCCCCGGCACGCCTCGGTGATCAGGATGCCGGAGCCGGGAAGCCCGGTGGGGTGGTACTGCACGAACTCCATGTCGCGCAGCGCCACGCCGTGGCGGTAGGCCATCGCCATGCCGTCGCCGGTGACGATGCCGGCGTTGGTGTTGAAGCGAAACAGCCGCCCCGCCCCGCCGGTCGCCAGCACCACGGCCTTGGCGCGCAGCACGCAGAGCTCGCCGGTGGCGATCTCGAGGGCAATCACGCCGATCACCGCGCCGTCGTGCACCGCCAGGTCGAGCACGAAGTACTCGTCGAAGCGCTCGATCTGCGGGTACTTGAGCGAGGTCTGGAACAGGGTGTGGAGCATGTGAAAGCCGGTCTTGTCGGCGGCGAACCAGGTGCGGGCGGTCTTCATGCCGCCGAAGCGGCGCACCTGGATACGGCCATCGGCCTGGCGGCTCCAGGGGCAGCCCCAGCGCTCCATCTGCACCAGCTCCTGGTGGGCGTGGCGCACGAAGTACTCCACCACCCCCTGCTCCACCAGCCAGTCGCCGCCGGAGACGGTGTCGTCGAAGTGGGCCTGGAAGGTGTCCTCCTTGCTGGTCACCGCCGCCGCGCCGCCCTCGGCGGCCACGGTGTGCGAGCGCATGGGGTAGACCTTGGAGAGCAGCGCGATGCGCTGGGTCTCGCCGGCCGCCTGGGCGCTTTCGGCAGCGGCGATGGCGGCGCGCAGCCCCGCCCCGCCGCCACCCACGATGACGATATCGAAATCCAGCTGCTGCATGGGCTCACCTCGCTCTGAGTGCCTCGTCACGGCGCGCTCTTTTCAGGGAATCGATGGTTCGACGTTATCACGCCGAACGCGCCCGGCGGCGGCTAACGGCAGCTCCCTTGACGCAGGTCAACAAAGCGCTCGCGGGGCGCCCTAACCTGAACCTGGTGCCGCCTTGGCGCTGCCGGTCAGGAGACCCCGCATGAACACCACCGCTCACCCCATGCCGCGCTGGAAACTCCTGGCGCCCCTCGTCGTCGCGCTGGTCATCGCGCTGATTCCTACCCCCGCCGGCGTGGCGCCCCACGCCTGGTACTTCTTCGCCATCTTCATGGGCTGCGTGGTGGGGCTGATTCTCGAACCGCTGCCCGGCGCCGTGATCGGCCTGGTGGGCGTCACCCTGGCCTCGCTGCTGTCGCGCTGGGTACTGTTCTCGCCGGAGCAGCTGGCGATGAAGGGCTTCAACGCCGCCAATCAGGCCTTCGCCTGGGCGGTCTCGGGGTTCACCAATTCCACGGTGTGGCTGATCTTCGGCGCCTTCATGTTCGCGCTGGGCTACGAGAAGACCGGCCTTGGGCGGCGCATCGCGTTGCTGCTGGTGAAGTCGATGGGCAAGCGCACATTGACGCTCGGCTACGCGGTGATGCTGGCGGATGCGGTGCTGGCGCCCTTCACGCCCTCCAACACCGCGCGCAGCGGCGGCACCCTGTACCCGGTAATCCGCAACCTGCCGCCGCTCTACGACTCCCACCCCAACGACCCGAGCATGAAGCGCATGGGCAGCTTCCTGATGTGGACGGCGATCACCTCCACCTGCGTGACCAGCTCGCTGTTTCTGACCGCCCTTGCCCCCAACCTTCTGGCCATCGCGCTGACCGAGAGCGCCACGGGCCTGACCATTGGCTGGGGGCAGTGGTTCATGGCGGTGGCGCCGGTGGGTATCGCGCTGCTGCTGATCGTGCCGCTGCTCTGCTACTGGCTGTGCGCGCCCGAGGTCAAGGCGGGCAGCGAGATTTCCAGCTGGGCACGGGAGGAGCTCGAAAAGCTGGGCGCGCTGACCCGTAACGAGCTCGCGCTGATCGTGCTGGTGGTGGGGGCGCTGCTGCTGTGGATCTTCGCCGGCGACGTGATCTCGGCCTCGTTGGTCGGGCTGGTGGTGATCTGCGCCATGCTGTTGATCGGCATCGTCACCTGGAACGACATTCTGGATAACCGCGCGGCCTGGAACACCTTCGTGTGGTTCGCCACCCTGGTGGCGCTGGCCGGCGGGCTGAGCCAGGTCGGCTTCGTGGCCTGGTTCGGCAACCTGGTGGGCGGGGCGATCGGCGGCTTCGACCCGCTGCTGGCCATGCTCGCCCTGGTGGTCATCTTCTACGCGCTGCACTATCTCTTCGCCAGCGTCACCGCCCACGTGACCGCCCTGCTGCCGGTGATGCTCGCCGCCGCCTCCGGCATCGCGGGTATCGACATGGAGCTGTTCGTCTTGTTGATCCTGCCCACCCTCGGCTTCATGGGCATCCTCACCCCCTACGGCACCGGCCCGAGCCCGGTCTACTACGGCGGCGGCTACCTGCCCAGCGCCCTGTGGTGGCGTTTGGGTGCGATCTTCGGCCTACTGTTTCTGGTGGCCTGGCTGGGACTGGGGTTACCGTGGCTGCTGTTGACCCACTAGCGCCTGGTACCAGGTGGCCAGGCAACTGGCCACCTGCTCGGGTACTTGCGCATGAAGGTTATGCCCTCCGTTCAGGGGGGCGTGTTCGATATGGGGCGCCCGCTCCGCCAGTTGGCAGGCCAGGGTGTGAAACTTGGCGTCTTGCCGCCCGCTGAGATACCCCACCGGCAGGCGGGTGCGTTCGAGCCACGCCCAGAGCGAGGGCTGGCGGCCAAGCGAGGTGGCGCGTAGCATCCGGGCGATGGCGGGGCCGTGGTTGTGGAGGCGCCGCTGGATCAGCGCGCGGCGCCGGGTCTCGCTCACATCCGCGAAGACCGGCTGGCGGTACCACTCATTAAGCACCTCAATCAACGGCTGCCCGGCAAAGCGCTCGGCCCAGGCGGCGTCGTGGGCCATGCGCGCCGGGCGCTCGCCCACCGCCAGCCCCGGGTGGGCGCTCTCCAGCCACAGCGCGGCAAGCCCC
>NZ_JAMZBC010000232.1 GCF_024158715.1 Halomonas sp. 707D7
CATGAAGGGTGTCTGCGCCCTTGCCGCCGATCAGCACGTCGTCGCCATCACCGCCGACCAGGGTATCGTTGCCCGCGCCGCCGTAGAGGATGTCGTTACCCTCGGTGCCGTACAGGGCATTATTGCCCGTATCGCCCAGCTGGTAGTGCTTGACGTCGGTGGAGACGTTGCCGTCGGCATCAACTGCCGTGGCCTTCAGCTCGCCGGTGGAGCCTTCGATACGCTTGAGCGCCGTGGTCCACTCGCCGTTGGTATCGGCTTTCACGGTGTCGATCAGCTTGCCGCTGGCGTCGGTGAGCTTCACGTCCGCCTCCGGCGCGGCGGACCCCGCCACCTTCATCTCGCGGAAACCGACCGTGCTCTCCGCCTTATCGTTGGTGTAGTAGTTGGCGCCCCGTATGCCGTCTCGGTTACTGTCGATCACCAGCGTTTGCGAGCTGCCGTTGACCAAGCCAGAGAAGACCACGATGTCGTTCGCTCCGCCCTGAACATCGGTCTTGTCCGAACGAGTCACCGTGCCTTCCATGGTCCTGGTCTCGTTCTTGTAGCCCGTCACCCACCCAAAGAAATACTGTGGCACCGCCTCGACCCAGGACAGCTTGTAGACATCGCCGACCTGGAAGTAAGCCGTTTCGTTACTACCCAGCTGCGAGGTGATCGACAGCTTGCTCGTCAGGCCAGTGTTCAACTGATTGGCACTGAGCATCTGGTCCTTGTTGCCACTGTTGACCGCCGTGCTGGAAGTACCAAAGTTATTGTCGGCCAGGCTTCCCCACACCTTCGAGAGCACGTTGACGTTGATTTCCTGTCCCGTCACGATGCTGTCGATGCTGACCTCGGGCGGCGCCACGGGCACGTCGATATCGACGTTCACCGCCGCTTCGGTGCTCGAGACGCCCTTGTCGCTGATCGACGTGGCGCGAACATCGAACGCTTCGACGCCGGCATCCGGGCGTACGGTCAGACCGTTCAACTGACCGGGCTCGACGCGGTAGACGCCGTTCTGGCTGGCGACCACGTTGCCGTTGTAGAGAAGCTGCCCGCCGTCAACTACCACCTCGTAATAGTCGATCTCGCCGCTGGCCACGCTTCCGGCCAGATCGACCTTGTAGATCGTGCTCTCGACGTTGAGCGCGCCCTTGATATTGCTGACATCAACCACTTCGTTGGCTTCGGTGGAGCGTACCTCGAAGTCGACCACCGCCTGGCCCTTGCTGTCCAGGCGCACGGTCAGCGTCTGGTTTTCCGGGTTGAAGCGCGTCCAGTTGCTGTTGTAGGGGTCGTACCAGGAGGTTTCGTACTGCTCCTGCCCGTTGACGAAGACTTTGAAGGTATCGCGCGTGCCGCCACGCCCGGAGCGGCCGTCCTCCCAGCCGCCCTTGGCCTGCTGGGTCCAGCTCAAGGTGAAGGTTTCACCGGCATGAGCCGCGCCGAAGTCGAAGCGCACGGTTTCGGTATCCGCCGGCGGGCGCGGATCGTTGATCCAGCCATTGCCGGAGCCGCCTACGCCCAGGTCGGCGAAGCCGTCCTTAACGATGGTTTCCAGGCCTTGAACCGTTTCCACGGCCAGGGTGACCTCGGGAATCGGCTGCGTCTCCAGTGTCAAACCGACCGGCACATCGACGGCTTCGAAATTGCCATTGACCTCGATGACCTTAGCCACGACATCGCGATCTCCGTCGACGGTCACTTCTACGGTACCACGACCATTACGATCGAGTGTCACGGTATGGATCACACCATCGATATCCACCAGGGCCGTCGGGAAATCATTACCCGAGAAGCTATAGTGGCTCGGATCCGGCGGATTGGACGTGACGACTTCGAACACGATATCCGACTTGCCCGTGATGGTGGTGGTACCTGCGCTGAGTACCTCATTGTAGGCAATGGAGTGGATGAGATAGTCGTCGTCGAACCCGACCGCCGTGAACTCAGCACGCAGGAAGCTCTCTCCCGTGCCCGGCTCGAATCGGTAGGCTTGGTCGACACGGTCGGAACCGCCCGGTACGGACTCCTCTCGGGTGACCTGGCCATTGGCGTCATAGTAGGTCACTTTCGCCTGGGTCGAGGTTCCGCCACCGGAAACGATCGCATAGCCGACCGAATTCCCCTGGGCATTGATGAACTCGACCTTGGCCTTTTCGCTGTTGTTACGCCACGCGAACTGCACGTCGAAACTCTTGACTTCATTGTTGAAGTCGATAGCGATCTTCTGACTGACGCCATTGTTGCCAAATCCGAGTTCCCGACTGTCCGCGCCGCCTGAGGTCGGCCCCATGACGCCGAAGCCGTCATGAGCGGTGCCCGTCACCTTGGACAGGTTGGCAACCTGTCCATCGGTGCCATAAGCGGTCACCTTGAAGCTGTTGGATACATCGACATTGTCAACATCGATGAAGGAAGCCTTGGTGATGGTCGCCTTGAGGCTGACGGTCGTGACATCGATGCTATCGTCGATGTCGTAGGCCTTGGCATCGTTGACCAGCGTCCATTGCCAGGCGGTATCATCCCCGTCCACTGACAGGCCGGTGGGCAGGCCGATGATATCGTCATCCAGATAGACGTCGGGGTCGCTGTAGAAGTAATCCACCGAACCTACGCTATCGCCCGCCTTCACGGTGATCGCCTGTGTTTCTCCGTTGACCTCTAAGGTAAAGGTCTTGTCGACATCCACCGGGGCGCCCAGCTTGACGGTGTAGGTCACCGTCGAGGCGTCCTCGTCGCCTCCCGGATGCAGAAAAGAGCTCAATGTGGCAGTGACATCGACATTGACGGCGTAGTCGCGCTCGGTCGCACTTTCATACGGATTGCCAGCACGGTCCGTGCCCGTCACTTCAGCGGTAATCTGGTCGTTGACGGCCAGTGTCGATCCGGGCACGTCGATGGCGTAGGTCAAATCGTTGCCGACAAGGCCGGTGTAAGTCTGCTCGCCAACGGTCAAGGTGACGGTATCGCCCACGCTTGCATTGCCGCCCACGCGACCGGTCACGGTAATGGTCTGGGTCGCTTCGCGACCATCGATCACGTCGTCACCGGCGATGGTGTCGATGGAGATCGTGGCCTCGGGCGCGACATTCGAAACACCCTTGCTGTCCTGACTAATCGCTTGGTTACCCTGAGCATCGCGCACGGTCGCCGTGACGCTCACATTCGCGACTCCCTGGCCGACCGGCACTTCTACCTGTAGCCCTGTGTCCAGGTGAGCCTGGGTCACATCGCCTTGGAACAAGATCGCGCCGTTACCATCGACGACGCTCAGCGTATCACCTACTTGTGTGCCTTCTTCCAAGGTGATGGACGCCGTCACGCTACCGGGCTGGCCCTGCGCTATTTCAGCGATGTTGTAGATGCCGTCGCTGCCCGCACCGAGAAGCTCGACGGTCACACCCGGCTCATACACATCCAGCTCAACCGTGTCTCGAGCATCGATCTCGTTGCCGTTGCGATCGGTGGCCACGGCCTCGATGGTCAGATCGCCATCGACCAGGGTGCTGACATCCACGCCGTCCACGCTGTAGCTGCCATCCGCCCCTACTTCGGCAGTGGCGTTGATCACGTTGCCGTTCTGGTCGGTGATCGTCAGGCGGACGGTATTGCCCGGGGCCACGTCAACAGTGGTGCCGGTGATGTCGAGCGTCGCCGCATCGTCATTGACGGTGGCGTCGACGGTGATCGCG
>NZ_JAMZBC010000233.1 GCF_024158715.1 Halomonas sp. 707D7
AGACGCCTTGGCAGCACCCTCTTCCTTTTCGCTCTTCTCGGCCTTCTCGCCATCGCCGGACTTATCCCCGGACTTGGCATCGCCAGCGGCGCCGAGCTTGCCCAGCACCTGTTCGGATTCGACGGTATCGCCCTCTTCGGCCATCACGTCGGAAAGCGTGCCCGCTTCCGGCGCGAGGACCTCGAGCACCACCTTGTCGGTCTCGATCTCGACGATCAGCTCGTCGCGCTCGACGCTGTCACCCGGCTTCTTGTGCCACGCGGCTACCGTGCCTTCGGCAACGGATTCCGGAAAGGTCGGCGCTTTGATCTCAGTAGCCATGTCATTTCCCTTATAGGTTCTTTAAACCCGGTGGGCGCTTATAGATTGAAAGCGTCTTCCACCAGCTGGCGCTGCTGTTCGGTGTGGACGGACATGTAACCTGCCGCGGGAGCCGCAGAGGCCGGACGTCCGGCGAATTTCAAGTCACGGCCCAGGCCGTCCTTGAGCATATCGGCCACGATCCGCATGTGGTGCTGGCTGGAGTACCAGGCACCCTGGTTCTGCGGCTCTTCCTGGCACCATACGATGTCTTCCACGTTGGCATACGCCTGAAGCGCTTCCAGAAGCTCTTCCTTCGGGAAGGGGTAAAGCTGCTCGAGGCGAACGATGACCGTATCGGTGCGCTCGTTTTCCACGCGCCAGTTGGCCAGATCGTAATAAACCTTGCCGGCGCACATGATGACCCGAGTGACCTTTTCCGCCGGCAGATCCGCCTGGTCCGGCAGCACCATGTGGAACTTGCCGTCGGCCAGATCCTCGAGGCTCGAGGTGGCGTCCTTGTGGCGCAGAAGCGACTTGGGCGACATCACGATCAGCGGCTTTCTCAGCGGGCGGATCACCTGGCGACGCAGCAGATGGAAGATCTGCGCGGGCGTGGTGGGCACGCACACCTGCATGTTGTGCTCGGCGCACATCTGCAGGAAACGCTCGAGACGCGCCGAGGAGTGCTCGGGGCCCTGGCCTTCGTAGCCGTGGGGCAGCAGCATGGTCAGACCGCACAGCCGACCCCACTTGGTCTCGCCGGAGGAGATGAACTGATCCACCACCACCTGGGCACCGTTGAAGAAGTCGCCGAACTGCGCTTCCCAGATGACCAGGTCGTTGGGTGCAGTGGTCGAGTAGCCGTACTCGAAGGCCAGCACGGCTTCTTCCGAGAGGAAGGAGTCGTGGATGGTGAAGCGCGGCTGACCGTCGGCCATGTTCTGCAGCGGCACGTAGGTGCTGCCATCCTTCTGGTTATGGATGACGGCGTGGCGGTGCGAGAAGGTGCCGCGGCCCACGTCCTGGCCGGTGATGCGGATCGGGTGGCCCTGATCGAGCAGCGTGGCGTAGGCAAGTGTCTCGGCGAAGCCCCAGTTGAGCCCCATGCCGCCGGCCTGCATCTTGCGCCGGTCCTCGTAGATCTTGGCGACCTGGCGCTGCACGTCGACCCCGTCCGGGATCTCGCACATTCGGGCGGCGAGCTGTTGCAGGCGCTTCATGTCGACGGTGGTGTCGGCATCGCCGGACCACTCGTGGCCCAGGTACGGCGCCCAGTCGACGAACAGCGACTTGTTGGGTTCCTGAACCAGCGCATTGGCGACGTGGTTGCCCGCCACGAGGTCGTCGCGGTAGGTCTCGACCATCGCCTTGGCGTCGTCTTCGGAGAGCACGCCCTGCTCGACCAGGCGCTTGGCGTAGACGGTGCGCGACGAGGCGTGGTCCTTGATCTTGGCGTACATCAGCGGCTGGGTGCCGGAGGGCTCGTCCGCCTCGTTGTGGCCGCGACGACGGTAGCAGACCAGATCGATCACCACGTCCTTCTTGAACTGCTGGCGATAGTCGAGCGCCACCTGAGTCGCATGGATCACCGCGTCCGGGTCGTCGCCGTTGACGTGGAAGATCGGCGCCTGGACCATCTTGGCGATGTCGGTGCAGTACTCGGTGGAGCGCGCATCCAGCGGGTTCGAGGTGGTGAAACCCACCTGGTTGTTGATCACGATGTGAACCGTGCCGCCGGTCTTGTAGGCACGGGTCTGGGACATCTGGAACGTCTCCATGACCACGCCCTGGCCTGCAAAGGCCGCATCGCCATGCACGTTGATCGGCAGCACCTTGCTGCCGTCGACGTCCTGACGACGATCCTGGCGGGCGCGTACCGAGCCTTCGACCACCGGTGCCACGATCTCGAGATGCGAGGGGTTGAAGGACATGGCCAGGTGCACTTCGCCACCCGGTGACATGACGTTCGAGCTGAAGCCCTGGTGGTACTTGACGTCGCCGGAGCCGCGCTCGATGACCTTCTTGCCGTCGAACTCGTCGATCAGCTCCGCCGGGTTCTTGCCGAGGATGTTGACCAGCAGATTCAGACGGCCCCGGTGGGCCATGCCGATCACGACTTCCTTGGTACCGTAGCCGCCGGCGCGCTGGATCAGCTCGTCCATCATCGGCACGAAGCTCTCGCCGCCTTCGAGGCCGAAGCGCTTGGTGCCGGGGTACTTGGACGCCAGGTAGTTCTCGAGGCCTTCCGCTGCGGTCAGGCGCTCCAGCACGTGCTTGCGCACGTCGTCGCTGAACTTGGGCGCACTTCTTACCGACTCGAAGCGGCGCTGCAGCCAGCGCTTCTCTTCGGTATCGACGATGTGCATGATCTCGCAGCCGATCGAGCGGCAGTAGGTCTGCTCGAGCGCGTCGACGATGTCATGCAGCGGCGCCTTGTCGATGCCCAGAAAGAAGGAGCCTGTCTGGAATTCGGTATCGAGATCCGCTTTGGAAAGCTGGTGAAAGGACAGATCAAGATCCGGCACCGGGGTGGGATTGCGCAGCCCCAGTGGATCGATGTCCGCTTTCTGATGCCCCCGGAAACGATAGGCGTTGATCAGTTGCAGAACCTTGACCTGCTTCTTGTTCTCACCGCTATCAGGCGCAGCGGTGACCTGGCCGGGACGGCTTTCGCGTCCAAGCTGGTAGAACTGATCACGAACGGGGCTTAAGGGGACATCCTGGGAGGCACTGCCGTCGGAACGTGGCAGCTCGTCGAAATATCGGCGCCATTCGTCGGAGACAGAATCGGGATCGTCGAGGTACTGCTCGTAAAGCGCTTCCACGTAGTGGACATTGCCGCCACTCACGTGAGAGGAACGCCACATCAATTCCATTATGCCTTGTTGCATCTCTCGGTCACCCTACACTGATGGGGTGGTATCGGTATCGCTGCACGGTGCGGCGACATCGCTTGTGCCCTGCCGGCGGGGCGAAACGTTAGCCGGCGGCACCGGCCGGGGCCGGGAACCTTCACATGGCTCGTATCTAGCGCTTCGCTGTCAGTTCATGCTCAAAAGCCGGTACATGGGCACCGGCTTTTAAACGTGGCTGGTCGATACTGCGACGCGACGTCGCACCACATGACAAACCCTATGATAACAAGCGAAGCGTCGGGATTTAAGTAGCTTTGTACGACAACCTGCACTTCGCTTGCTTTTTTCTCACCCTTTCATGAATCAGGTGGCGTCGGCGAGCAGCATCTCGCGAATCTTGCCGATCGCGCGGGTCGGGTTGAGGCCCTTCGGGCACACCGCCACGCAGTTCATGATGCCGCGGCAGCGGAACACGGAGAACGGATCC
>NZ_JAMZBC010000234.1 GCF_024158715.1 Halomonas sp. 707D7
CGACCAGCGCCAGCGCAGCGCGCACGTCGTTGCCTCGCGCCAGGCGCGCCTCGAGCGCCGCCCATTCGCCGAGCGCCTCTAGCGCCTGCTGCGTGTAGATACCCGCCGGCACGTGATCCGGATCGCCCACCGACAAGCGGTCGTCCTCGCCCATCAGGCTTGCGATGGGTTCGCCGTCACCCGGGGTGAAGCGCGCCGGCAGCGAATCGCTGGCGCTGATCAGCGCCAACCGATTTCGCAGCAGGTCGCGGCGCGATTGTACGTTAACGCCTTCGTCTTCCAGCCAGTCCATCCAGTCGACGTTGGCGGAGACGAACAGCTGTGCGGGGCTGCCGCTGGCGATCTGGCGTGCCAGGGTCGAAGAGGAGGCGTAGACGGGAACGATCTCGATATCGTGCTCGGTCTCGAACACCTCGATGGCCTCGTTCAAGGCATCGGTCAGCGAGACTGCGGCGGCCACCTGCACGCGGTCGGCGGCCAGGGCCGCAGGGCTGAGCGCGAGACAGAGCGCGGCGGCCAGGGGGCGAAAAGGGAATCGGTTCATCGCTCGAATCTCGCTATTTCCAATTGGACATAGCGGAGAGTAGCCGCAATGGGCCAGTGGTTCAAGCGCGGTCGTCGAGCAGGGCCAGCAGCGCCCGGGCGTCGCTCGAGTGCTCTGGCGCAAGCTGACGCTCCAGGGCGCGGTAGTGCGCCAGTACCGTCTGGCCAAGCTCGGTGAGTCGAGCGCCGCCGCGGTCGCTGCCGCCGGACTGGGTGGCCACCAGCGGCGTGGGAAAGTGGCTGTTCATCGTATCGATGAGCTGCCAGGCCTTCTTGTAGCTCATGTTAAGCGTCCGCCCCGCCGCGGAGATGGAGCCGGTGCCCTCGATGGCTTCCAGAAGGTCGGCCTTGCCCGGGCCGATGACCACATCGCGCGCCATCGCCAGGCGTAGCTGAAAGGTAGGAGCAGTGTGATGGGTTCGCGTCACGGCGGGCCTTTCGTGCTGTAGGGGTTGAAACGCCATGGTAGCAGCTTATCGAACTCGGCAGGGGCGTCGCGCTTTTCAAGCGCCTGGCGCTGTCGAACGCCTGATCGTTCAAGCCGTTCTATCGTTTGATCGGAGTTTGGCTCAGAACCCTTTCCTCGTCGCACTCTCTAACCTGGGCTTATCGCTTTCATTCGCGCCGAAAGGCGCAACGACCAGGGGAAGACAATGAAACATCGCGCATCGACACTCAAGGCCCTGCTGCTGGTTTCGACCGGCGCCCTGCCGCTGATGGCCTCGGCGGACGATGCCTTGTGCGAGCAGAAGGCGGCCGAGGTGAGCGCCCAGCTGGAGCATGCGCAGGCTCAGGGCAACGCGCACCGCGTCGAAGGACTCGAGCGTGCGCTTGCCGCCATCGAGCAAGGCTGCAGCAATGAAAGCGTGCTGGAAGACGCCCGAGAAGACGTGAGAGAAAGCCTTGCGGAGGTTCACACCCGCCAGGCCGAGTTCGAGCAGGCGATGCAAAGCGGCGATGAGAGCGGCGCGCGAAAGCGCCGCTTGAAACTCGAGGAGGCCACCCTCGAACTCGAGGAGGATACCGAGGCGCTGAACGCGCTGATCCGTCAGGTCGAGCCCTGACCAGGCGGCGCGCCGGCAAGCGTGGGGTAGCCGCTTCTCAGCCGGTCACCTCCTCGGGTAGAAAGACCCGGCCCTGGCGCGGGCGAAGCCACGCCCGCCCGCCCTGCTCGAGCCCCAGCGTATTGAAGCGGTGCTTGGCCATCTCGGCGTAGACCTGGGTATCGCCCTGGTCCGTCACAAGCTCCAGACGCACCGTTGGCCCGACCACCGACACCAGCGAGATGCGGGCGGCCAGCGTGTCCGGCTGGTCGGCGGTGGCCAGCACGTCGATGTCGTGGGCGCGCACGAAGGCATGGCCCGAGGCATGGCGATGGTGCGGGTACTGAGGGGCGGGCAGGGTCACCTCGCCGATTCGCGCGCTTCCCTCGTGAATGTGGGCGTCGAAGCGGTTGACGTTGCCCAAAAACCGGTAGACGAAGGGGTTGGCCGGCGCGTCGTAGACCTCTTCCGGCGAGCCGTCCTGCTCCACCCGGCCCTGGTTCATGACGATCACCCGGTCGGAGACCTCCAGCGCCTCCTCCTGATCGTGGGTGACGAAGATGCTGGTCACGTGGATCTCGTCGTGCAGCCGGCGCAGCCAGCGCCTGAGCTCCGCGCGCACCTTGGCATCCAGCGCCCCGAAGGGCTCGTCGAGCAGCAAAACCTTGGGCTCCACCGCCAGCGCCCGGGCCAGGGCGATACGCTGGCGCTGGCCGCCGGAGAGCTGGTGCGGGTAGCGATGGGCCGTCCAATCGAGCTGGACGAGCTCCAGAAGGCGCATGACCTTGTCGCGAATCTCGCGCTTGGTCGGGCGGGTGCTTCGCGGACGCACGGTCAGCCCATAGGCGACGTTGTCGAACACGCTCATGTGCTTGAACAGCGCATAGTGCTGGAAGACGAAGCCGACCCCGCGCTTGCTGACGTGAAGGTCCGTGGTGTCTTCGCCGTGAAAGCGGATGCGCCCGCTATCCGGCTGCTCGAGCCCTGCGATGATGCGCAAAAGCGTCGTCTTGCCCGACCCGGACGGGCCGAGCAGGGCGGTCAGTTCGCCTTCGCGAAAGGTGAGGCTTGCGTCGTCCACCGCGACGAAGTCGCGAAAGCGCTTGTTGACGCGATCGATCTCGATACTCATGTGACAACCCCTGTCGTCGGTAGTGATGCGATGGAAAACGCTCAGGCGGCGCGGCGCTTTTGCCGCTCGTCCTGCCATTCGATGACGCTCTTGATCGCGATGGTGACCAGCGCCAGGCCCGTCAGCAGCGACGAGACGGCGAAGGCGGCGGTGAACATGTACTCGTTGTAGAGCACCTCGATATGCAGCGGCACGGTGTTGGTCTCGCCGCGTATGCGCCCGGACACCACCGCCACGGCGCCGAACTCGCCCATGGCCCGGGCGTTGCACAGGATCACCCCGTAGATCAGCCCCCACTTGATGTTGGGCAGGGTGACGTACCAGAAGGTCTTGAGCCCGCCGGCCCCGAGGGTCAGCGACGCCTCTTCCTCCTCCTTGCCCTGCTGCTGCATCAAGGGGATCAGCTCCCGGGCGATGAAGGGCAGGGTGCCGAAGGCGATGACGATGACGATGCCGGGTACGGCGAAGATGATGCGCAGGTCATGGGCGGCGAGCCAGGGGCCGAGCCAGCCCTGGGAGCCGAACAGGATGACGAAGATGAGCCCCACCACCACCGGCGAAATGGCGAACGGCATGTCGATCAGCGAGATCAGCACGGGCTTGCCGGGAAACTCGAACTTGGCGATGGCCCAGGCGGCGGCCACGCCGAACACGGTGTTGAGCGGGACGACGGTGGCCACGATCAGAAGCGTCAGGCGGATGGCGGACAGCGCATCCGGGTCGCGAACGGCCTCGAACCAGGTCGTCAGGCCACGCTCGAAGGCGCCGTACAGCACCACGGACAGCGGCAGCACCAGAAACAGCGCCACGAAGATCAGCGCCGTCGTGATCAGCACCGCCTTGAGCCAGGCGGGCTCGTCGGTGGCACGCTGCCAGCGCC
>NZ_JAMZBC010000235.1 GCF_024158715.1 Halomonas sp. 707D7
GTCGAGAAGACGCCCGCCGCGCCCGAGAAGAAGGAGAAGGCCCCGGCCAAGAAACCGGCCGCCGAGTCGAGCTCGATTCGCGTCTCGGTGGACAAGGTCGACCAGATCATCAACCTGGTGGGCGAGCTGATCATCACCCAATCGATGCTCGACCAGACGGTGAGCGAGCTGAGCGACCAGTCCGTGGGCAACGGCTCGCTGCAAAACGGCATGAGCCTTCTGCAGCGCAACGCCCGTGACCTGCAGGAAGCGGTGATGTCGATCCGCATGATTCCCATGGAGTTCGTCTTCAGCCGCTTCCCCCGCGTGGTGCGCGACACCGCCGGCAAGCTCGGCAAGGAGATCGAGCTGATTACCGAGGGCAAGTCCACCGAGCTCGACAAGAGCCTGGTCGAGCGGATCACCGACCCCTTGACCCACCTGGTGCGCAACAGCCTCGACCACGGCATCGAGATGCCCGAGGTGCGCGAGGCGCTGGGCAAGCCGCGCCAGGGCAAGCTGACGCTGGCCGCCCGCCACCAGGGCGGCAACATCCTCATCGAGGTGAAGGACGACGGCGCCGGCATGGATCGCGAGCGGCTGCTCGCCAAGGCGCGGGAGAACGGCCTGAACGTCTCCGACACCATGACCGACGAGGAGGTCTACCAGCTGATCTTCGCCCCGGGCTTCTCCACCGCCGCCGAGGTCACCGACGTCTCCGGGCGCGGGGTCGGCATGGACGTGGTCAAGCGCAACATCCAGGGCATGGGCGGGCGCGTCGAGATCCAGTCGAAGAAGGGCGAAGGCACCAATACGCGCATCGTGCTGCCGCTGACGCTGGCGATCCTCGACGGCATGTCGATCAAGGTGGGCTGCGAGACCTTCATCCTGCCGCTTTCCACGGTGCTCGAGTCGCTGCAGCCCGCCAAGGGCGACATGTACGCCATGGCCGGCGACGACGTGGTGCTCAAGGTGCGCGACGAGTACCTGCCGGTGATCGCCATTCACGAGGCGCTGGACGTCGAGAACGCGATCGTCGACCCGACCAAGAGCATCGCCGTGATCGTCCAGGGCGAAGGGCGGCGCTATGCGCTGCTGGTCGACGAGCTGATCGGCCAGCAGCAGGTGGTGGTCAAGAACCTCGAGGACAACTACCGCAAGGTGCCCGGCGTCTCCGCCGCGACCATTCTCGGCGACGGCAGCGTCGCGCTGATTCTCGACATCACCGGGCTGCATCGCCTGAGCCGGGCCAAGAAAGAAGCGGGCAAGAGCGCCCACACTCCCCATCCTGCGTATGACAAGGAGATCGAACTGTCATGAGTCAAGCCAACAGCGAGGCGGTACGGACCGCCGCGGAAGCGGAAAACAGCGAATTCTTGGTGTTCTCGCTCGGCGCCGAGGAGTACGCCATCGACATCCTGAAGGTTCAGGAGATTCGCGGCTACGAGAACGTCACCCGCATCGCCAACGCGCCGGCGTTCATCAAGGGGGTGACCAACCTGCGCGGCGTGATCGTGCCGATCGTCGACCTGCGCATCAAGTTCCACCTGGACAACGTCGAGTACGGCGGCCAGACGGTGGTCATCGTGGTCAACGTCGCCAATCGCGTGGTCGGTATCGTGGTCGACGGCGTGTCTGACGTGATGACGCTGACGCCGGAGCAGATCAAGCCGGCGCCGGAGTTCGGCGTCACGCTCTCCTCGGACTTCCTGAGCGGGCTTGGCAGCCTCGACGACCGCATGCTGGTGCTGGTCGACATCGACAAGCTCCTGACCAGCGAAGAAATGGCACTGGTCGACAGCACCCAGCAGCAGTGAGGCCACGCGCGACCGCGCGGGCAAGGGGACAAGAGCGTCGCGAACCGCGAAGGCGCTGACAGGGGAAGATCGCTGATGCATCAGATCATGAGCAACATGACCGTTCGGCTGAGCTGGGCGCTGGTCCTGGCCGCGTTTTCGCTGTTCGTGGCCCTGGCCTGTGCCACGGGCTTCTACGCGCTGGCAGAGGGAAGCGCCATCTTGCAGTCGGCCGGCGACGCCGCGACCCAGCAGAGCCTGTTCGCGGCCTTTGCCGAGCGCGTGCGCTGGGTGCTGATCGCCATCGCGCTGGTCACCGTGCTCACCGTGGTGGTGGTGGTCTGGGGCGTGAGCGTCAACGTGCTGCGCCCGCTCAGCCGCCTGGTCGGCTACTTCGAGCGCATGGCCCAGGGCGATCTGAACCAGACGATCAGCGCGCCGGGCAACAACGAGATCGGGCGCCTCTACACCGCCATGGCGGACATGCAGGGCTCGCTGTCACGCACCGTGGGCGTGGTGCGCGAAAGCGGCGGGCTGATCTTCGAGCGCGCCCAGGCGATCGCCGAGAGCAACAACGACCTCTCCTCGCGCACCGAGCAGCAGGCGTCGTCGCTGGAGGAGACCGCCTCGAGCATGGAGGAGCTCGCCTCCACGGTGAGCCACAACGCCGACAACGCCCGCCAGGCGAGCCAGCTGGCCGAAAGCGCCACGCTCACCGCCCGCCAGAGCGGCGACGAGGTAGGACAGATCGTCGACACCATGGAGGAGATCAGCGCCAGCTCCCACAAGGTGGCCGACATCGTCACCCTGATCGACACCATCGCCTTTCAGACCAACATCCTGGCGCTCAACGCCTCGGTGGAGGCGGCGCGGGCCGGCGAGCACGGCCGCGGCTTCGCCGTGGTCGCCGAGGAGGTGCGCAACCTGGCGAGCCGCTCGGCTTCCGCTGCCCGCGAGATCCGCACCCTGATCGACGCCTCGCTCGCCAAGGTGGACAGCGGCACGGCACGGGTCAATCAGGCCGGGCAGACCATGCAGGGGCTGGTCAGCGCGGTACAGCGGGTCAGCGACATCATGGACGAGATCGCCGCCGCCTCGGAAGAGCAGAGCAACGGCATCGGCCAGGTCAACCAGGCGGTGACCCAGATGGACGACGTGGTACAGCAGAATGCCCGGCTGGTCCAGCAGGCCGCCGAGCGCGCCAGCGAGCTCGAAAGCGACGCGGCGCGCCTGCGCGAAGCGGTGGAGCGCTTCAAGGTCGCCGGCAGCCCGGTCACGGCTGCCCTGCCTCGGCGAGCGCCGCCGGCCCGGGTTCCCGCCCTCGCCCCGCGTGCCCAGGCCGTCGAGGAGTGGGAAGCGTTCTAGGGGGAGCGCTTCGACGCAAGACGATCGACGCTCGCTGCAAGGCGCGCTCGGTTCTTCATGGATGTTCATACTAAAAATTAAGGCACCTGCAATGCGCAACAACCAGCCAGTCACGCAGCGAGAAATCGAGTTAAAGGGAGAGGACTTTCTAGTCTCGCGCACGGATCTGAAAGGGCGTATCACCTACGCCAACCCGGCCTTCATCCAGATCAGCGGCTACCGTCACGACGAGCTGATCAATGCGCCGCACAACCTCATCCGCCACCCGGACATGCCCCCGGCGGCCTTCGAGAACCTGTGGCAAACCGTGAAGGCCTCGGAAACCTGGCGAGGGCTGGTCAAGAACCGCTGCAAGAACGGTGACCACTACTGGGTCGAGGCGAGCGTCACCCCGATCATCGAAAACGACCAGG
>NZ_JAMZBC010000236.1 GCF_024158715.1 Halomonas sp. 707D7
CACCGAAGCCACTCACATTGCCCGCCACATCGAACTGGCGCACCTGGATCGCGCCGGCGGCGTAGCTGCCTGCCGGCAGGATGAAGCGCTCGCCGGCCCCCTGCAGCCAGGAGACGCCGCCGTTGAGGCTGATCTCCCAGCGAGCGCCGGGCTCGAGATTGCCGATGATCAACGTGCCGTCGGCGGTGATGCCGTCGAGGGTGCCGGTATCCACCGCCAGCGTGATCGTCGGCGCCTCGGGTACCGTGGTGTCGACGGTGACCGCGCCCAGGGTCGAGGTGCCGCTGGTGAGCCCGTCGAGGGTCTGGCGGACCAGCACCTGGCCGGCGGCGTAGGTGCCCTCCTCCAGAGTGAACGTGGTGCCGCTGCCGGTGAGCCAGTTCAGGCCACCGTCCAGGCTGTATTCCCAGGTAGCGCCGTCGATCAGCCCGGCCACCTCGACCTCGCCGTTACTGGTGATGCCATCCAGCGCCCCGGTATCCACCGCCAGGCTCAGCGTGGGCGTGGCCGGCGCTCCGGGCTGTTCCGGCGCGGTGACCTCGCGATCGACGATGATCGGGCCGAAGTCGGCCACGGGGCTTACGTTGCCCGCCACGTCGAACTGGCGCACCTGGATCACGCCGCTTGCGTAACTGCCTTCCGGCAGGGTGAAGCGATCGCCCAGCCCCTGTTGCCAGGTAACGCCTCCATCCAGGCTGAATTGCCAGACGGCGCCGGCTTCCAGACCGGTCACGAGGAGGGTGCCATCGACGGTGACGCCATCACCGGGAGTGCCGGTATCGTCAGCCAGGGTCAGGGTGGGGACGCCGGGAGGCGTGGTATCGATCACCACCGCTCCCAGGTTGACCGAGGCGCCGGCATTACCGGCCAGATCGATCTGGCGTACCCGCACGTCCCCCGCCGCGTAATCGCCCTCTGGCAACACGAAACGCTCGCCCAACCCGACCTGCCAGGTCACCCCGCCATCCAGCGAGTACTCCCAGCTCGCGCCGGGCTCGAGGCCGCTCACCTCGACGGTGCCGTCGTTGGTGATGGCACTGTCGGCCACCAGCGTCACGTTCGGCGCCGCCGGCGGGGTCAGGTCGATCACCACGCCTTCGAGAACGGCGCTGGGGCTGACGTTGCCCGCACCGTCGATCTGGCGCACCTGGATCGTGCCGGCGCCGTAGCGCCCTTCTGCCAGGGTGAAGCTGGTACCGCGCCCGCTGATCCAGGTAGCGCCGCCGTCCAGGCTGTACTCCCAGCGCGCGTTCTCTTCGATACCGCCGACGGTCACGATACCGTCATTGGTGATCTCGCCTCCCAGCAGCTCGATGACGGGCGCATCCGGCAGCGTCGTGTCCACGGTGATCGCGCCCATGCGTGCCACGTCGCTGACGTTACCCGCACCATCGGTCTGGCGCACCTGAATGGCACCGGCGGCGTAGCTGCCTTCGGGCAGGATATAGCGCTCGCCCGTGACCATGAGCCAGGTGGTACCGCCGTTCAAGCTGATTTCCCACCGGGCGCCGGTTTCCAGATTGCCCAGGCGCAGCGTGCCATCGTTGGTCAGCCCGGGGATGTCGCCATTGTCGTTGACCAGGCTCACCGTCGGCGCTTCCGGCGGGGTCGTGTCGATGGTGATCGCGCCCAAAGTCGAGGTGCCGCTGACCCGGCCGCTGGCATCGAACTGGCGCACCAAGATCTGCCCCGCTGCGTAGCTGCCCTCTGCCAGGGTGAAGCCGTTGCCCATGCCGCGCAGCCAGCTCACCCCGCCGTTCAGGCTGTACTGCCAGGTCGCTCCGAAGGCGAGTCCGCCCACCAGGATATTGCCGTCGTTGCTGATGCCATCGAGCTCGCCGCTATCGAGCTCCAGGCTCAGGCTCGGCGTTGCCGGCGCCTCGGAGTCTTCCGGCGGTGTCACCGTGAGATCGACGGTGACCGGGCCGAGCCTTGCGGCCTCGCTGCGATTGCCCGCGGCATCGACCTGACGGACCTGGACCTCACCCTCTTGGTAGGTTCCCTCCTTCAGAACGAAACGGTCGCCTGCGCCGCGCTGCCAGCTCATGCCGCTGTCGAAGCTGACTTCCCAGTAGGCGCCGGCTTCGAGATTGCCCACCACAAGGGTGCCGTCGGCGGTGATGCCATCACCGGGCGTGCCGGTATCATTGGCAAGCGTCAGCGACGGAGTGGCCGGGGCGATGGTATCGATGATCACGGCCCCCAGCGCCAGGGGCTTGCCGACGTTGCCTGCCGTATCCGTCTGGCGTACTTGAATCTGGCCGGCGGCGTACTCGCCGTCGGCAAGCTCGAACCGCGTCCCCTCTCCGGTTATCCAGGTTCGGCCGCCGTCCACGCTGATTTCCCAGGTGGCCCCGGCCTCGAGGTTGCCGATCTCGAGGATGGCCACGTTGGTGATCGCACCGCCGTCACCGAGGGTGGCGGTGGGCGCGGGCGGAGCGGTGGTATCGACGATGACCGCTTCCACCAGCGCCGGGGCACTGACGTTGCCGGCCCCATCGATCTGGCGCACCTGCACCTGGCCCGCCCCGTAGCTGCCTTCGGGCAGCACGAAGCGGTCTCCACTGACGGTCTGCCAGCTCTGACCGCGGTCCAGGCTGACCTGCCAGATGGCGCCGGGCTGCAGCCCTTCCACCGTGATGGTGCCATCACGCGTGATGTCGTCACCAAGGCGCTCGACGATGGGCGCCTGGGGAGGCTGGGTGACGACGGTCACCGCCCCCAGGGGAGTGATGGTACTGACATTGCCGGCGCCATCGGTCTGGCGCACTTGAATGGCGCCTGCCGGGTACTCGCCTTCGCCCAGCACGAAGCGGTCTCCGGTGCCCCGCTGCCAGGTGGCACCGCCGTCGAGGCTGATTTCCCAGAACGCGTTCGGGTCGAGGTTGCCGATCGCAAGCGTGCCGTCTCGTGTGATGCCATCGACGCCGCCGGTATCCACGACCAGCGTCACGCTCGGTGTCACCGGCGCGGTGAGGTCGATGGTCACCGCGCCCAGGGTGGAGGTACCACTGGTCACGCCCTCGGGGCTCGTCTGGCGCACCAGCACCTGGCCCGCCGCGTAGGTGCCTTCCGCCAGGGTGAACCCGCCGCCCTGACCCGTCTGCCAGGTGGTGCCGCCGTCCAGGCTGAACTCCCAGGTGTTGCCGGGGACCACACCGTTCACCTGCACGGCCGGGTTGGAGGTCACGCCATCGAGGCTACCGGTATCGAGTACCAGCGCCAGGGTGGGCGTGGCTGGCGCGCCCGGGTCCGTCGGCGGATCGATGGTGAGATCTACCGTGATGGGGCCAAGACCGACGACGCCGCTGACGTTGCCCGCCGCGTCGATCTGGCGAACCTGCACCGCACCCTCGGCATAGCTGCCTTCGGCGAGGATGAAGCGATCTCCGGTGCCCGGTTGCCAGGTCACCCCGCCATCCAGACTTATCTCCCAACGGGCGGTGGGCTCGAGATTGCCGACCAGCACGGTGCCATCGGCGGTCACGCCGTCGTCGCCGGCATCAATCAGGGTC
>NZ_JAMZBC010000237.1 GCF_024158715.1 Halomonas sp. 707D7
ATTTCTAGTCGCTAGACACTACCTTCATCGCGCGGCGTCCGACAGTCACGTTCGGCGCCGCGCGATGAAGGTAGTGTCTAGCGACTAGAAATCACCCAGCTGCGCCAGGTGAGTGGCATCCAGCGCTCGGCGCGCCTGCCAGTAGTGGCGCTGCCAGTAGCCGCTGTTCATCGTCGAGATGATCACGCCCCGCGAGGAGGAAGCGTGCAGGAAGTAGCCGTCGCCCATGTAGATCCCTACGTGGTTGTAGGGGCCGGGGGGCTGGAAGAAGACCAGATCGCCCGCCTGGAGCTCTTGGCGGTCGATCAAGCGTCCCTCGTGAACCTGATCGGCGGTGGAGCGGGGAAGCTCCATGTTGAACGTATCGCGGTAGATGTTTCTGACGAATCCCGAACAGTCGACCCCGCGATGGGTAGTGCCGCCTATTCGGTAGGGCGTCCCCGACCACTGCTGATGCTGGGCCAGGAGCGCCTGCCTGATCACCGTTGGTGGAGGGGTCTGGAAGCTGCGAAGCTGGGTCAGGGTATTGTCGATGGGCGACATCTGTGGATTGAAGCCCTTCTCGAGTCCCGGCAGTGACATGGCGAAGTAGTCCTCGGTGGGCTCGACGCCCTGGCGCGAAGATCCCGCACACCCCGCCAATAGAGAAACAACCACGCAAACGCCCACGACACGGAGAGCCGTCACAGCAGGGTGTGGCAACGAAACCATGTAAACAACCCCTTATGAAATGATCCAAAGCCAAGCGCTTTTTTTTCTAGTCACGGACTATAAGCCAAGTCCATCGCCTTTGGCGAGCATCAATGCAGGATGCGTTGATCGCCCGGCAGCGTATCGATGTGCAGAGGCGCGAAATGGCGCGGTTTGGTGCCGGGAAAGTCGAGACTCGCCCAGGGGCCGGCCAGTATCGGCGCCCCGCACACCCAGGCCACCAGGGCCTGGCGGAAACTCGCCAGAAACTCCTCGCGCTCCGGGGTGTCGCCCATGAAGAACGAAAAGCCGGCGTACATGCCCGCCGCGTACTCCTGCCAGCCGGCGTAGTGCTCGTCGGCGAGGCGGTAGGCGCGGTCGAGCGTCGCGGTGAACGCCTCGCGGTCGAGCCAGCCCAGCTGGCGGGCGGCGATGGCGAGATCCACCAGCTGGGCGATGTCCCAGGCCGCCATGTCGAGATCGTTGCAGCCATCCTCGTTGGCGCGCACCCGGCGCAGGCGCAGCAGGTGGTTGAGCTCTTCTTCGGCGCACTCGCCGGACTCCAGGATGGCGATCTCGCTCTCCAGCCTCTCCGGGTTGAGGGTGTAGGGCGCGTAGTTGATCTGATACTCCTGGCGATCCCCGGCCTCGAACATGAAGTTCAGAAAATCCTGCAGGTCCGCCGCACTCGCCAGGTGGTAGTGACTTTCCACCCATTCGAGGATGGTGGCGCGCTCGCGTTCGCTCTCGAGCTGGGGTTCGCTCCACACGGCGCTGTTGAGCGGGCCGACCAGCGCCATGGCGGTGAAGTGGCTGATGCTCGGCCGCTCGCCAGGCTCGCTCCAGCTGCCGGGGTGCCAGTCCAGCCAGTAGAACAGGCTGCCCGGGTCCTCGAGGTGCCAGGCGATCTCGTTGATCAGCGAGTCGTGCTCGGGCTCCGGCAGGCAGCTCTCCCAGGCGAACCACGCTTCCAGCAAGCGCTTGGGCGAGGTGTAGAAGCGGCACAGGCAGCTCTTGAGCGCATCGGCGTAGGCGACGAGCGCGCCCTGCTCGAACAGCCGGCTGTCGAAGGCCATGTAGAGATAGAAGGCGAACTTCTCCGCCATGTGGATGGTGGCGGCGTGACGGCTCACGCCCTTGATGCTCTGGCGCTGGCGAATCTCGTCGCGGGTCAGCTTGCCGAACACGGTGCTCGACGGCGGCATGACGCCGTGCATGGCGTCGGCGGCGAGCTGGTTCAGGTGGTGCGCCTGGGCCGGCAGCCAGTAGCGGGCAAGCGCTCCCGCGCCCTCGTCGGCGTGCAGCGCCAGCGCATCCTGCAGGTAGAGCGCGGCATCGGCGCGGCGCTTCTCGCCCAGAAAGGCCGCCGGGTCTTGCTGGCGCAGCAGGGCATCGGGCTCGCGCACGCAGGCCAGCGCCAGCAGCCAGTGGTGGCTGGTGCTGCGCCACGCCTTGATCCGCGCCCGGGAGGCCTCGCGCGTGGGCGCATCCAGAAGCTCCCCGAGCGGGCACTGCCAGGGGCTGCAGTCGGCCTCGAGCAGCAGCACGTGATGGGCATCGGGAGTCATGGCGCGCCGATCGACGCCGTCGAACAGGCTTTGCCCGCGCTGGTAGGCCGTCAAAAGCGCTGGCCAGTCGGCGTAGCGCTGGGTGACCAGGTCCGCGGCGTGCGCGGCGATGGCGTCCGCGTCGTCTTGGTCGAGAAGCCCCGCGCAGGCCCCGGCCCAGGCCAGCTCGACCATGCGCAGCCAGTCCCAGCTGGCCCACTCGAGCGGCTCCTGCTGGGTGACGAACTGCTCGAGTACCGCAGCGTAGGCGAAGTCGTCGCCGCCCCCGCGCTGCCACTCCAGGCGCTGCGCAGGGTCCATGTCGAGAAGCTCGCGCGCCTCGATGTCCCAGCGCTGTCGATCGCCCTGGGCGCTGAGCCACAGGATCACGCCGACGAGCTGCTCGCGGTCCTCGACCTGCCAGGTGCGGGAGAACCACTGGCGCGCCGCGGGCCAGTCGCCGTGCTCGCAGGGTGGGAACATCATCGGGTGAAACAGCGCCCCCAGCCGCCAGGGGCGCGCGGCGGCGGACTCGGACCACAGCGGCGCAGGCGCCGGGGCCTTGGCAAGCGCCTCTTCGAACCGGGCCCAGTCGACGCCCTCGGGGTCGTTTTCCAGGCGCGCCAGGGTCTGGCACGCCTCCATGAAGTGCTCGTCGCCGTCGATGCGCTCGCCAAGGCTCTGGCGCAGCGCCTGCAGCCAACTGCGCAGGTCGCGGTGCTCGGCGGCGATGCGGCGCATGACGTGCTCCGCCCAGGTACGGGCCTGCTGCGGGGTGATCCAGCCGGCGGCGCCGCCCAGCGCGCTCCACTCGAGCGCGCCAAGGAGGTGCTGCGCCTGGCCCTGGGGCGCGCCCAGCCCCTGCACGTACGCCTCGGTGAGCTCGCCACGGTGAGCGATTCCCAGCGCCTGCAGGCGCTGCTCGGCTTTCGCCCCTTCCATCGCCAAAGGATGCGGTGTGAACGGCCAATCGCACAGCAAGAGCTGTTGGGCCCACCAGGCAGTTAATGCATCGGCCAAAAGACACCTCGAAAACGACTCTCGGCAACGCGCCGAAACAAAGCGTCCTAGTGTAACGGAAACTCCCGGCAAGGCCGATAGCCGGACCGACCATTCGAACCAAAAACACCGCCGCAGGCGCTGGCCTGCGGCGGTGTTTCTTGATTCGCTCGGCGCGGCGCTAAAAAGCGCCGCGTCGGATCATGGC
>NZ_JAMZBC010000238.1 GCF_024158715.1 Halomonas sp. 707D7
CCAGCTGGGGCGGGTCGCGCCGCCCAGCCAGCACTGGCTCTACGAACGCACCCTCTGGCAGCGCCTGACCCGGTGCCTTGAAAGCGACGTCGTCGACACGCTAGGTACCGAGGATCGCGCGCGGCTCGAGACGCTGGTCACGCTCAAGACCGAGCAGTTGCCTGCGGTCGGCTGGAATGCGCTGTTCGACTCCGAGGAGTGGGAAAAGAGCTTCTCACGGGCAAGCGATCCGCTCGATCCTCGCAATCTGCCGGACCCGGCACCGGCGCTGGCGGCTCTCGATTATCTGACGACCATGGTCGAGCGCACTTACAGCCTCTCCTGGCAGGCAGACTCCGCCACGCTCGAGGGGCACCTGAAAACCCTGCAACAGCGCCCGTTGGTGGCCGAAGTGCTGCGCTCGCTCGTGCTGGCCGAAACGCGCCTGACCGAGGCCAATCGGCTGCTCGTGGAGCGCCTCGACAGCGACCAGTGCCTGCCCGCCGGCGAAGCCGTAGGGCTGGAGGAGCTGGCGACGCTGAGCCGCCGGGTGCTGGGGGCGGTCAACGCGCTGATCGAGGCCCACACGGTCGCCCCGCCAGACGCCGTGGCGGCTTACCAGCGCCGCTGGCTGTCACTCGACGATGACGCTGCACCCTGGAGGCGTTTTCAGCTCGCCCGGCTCGAACACACCGCGCTTCGCGCGCATTACCCGCGCTGCGTCGCCGACTGAAAAAAAGATTCGCCCCTCTTAACCTCGGCCCCATCCTGTGCTATTGGTTGAATTACGCGGTAGGCGTCGCCTATCAACGTCGTGACCACGCAGCACCAGGAGGGACACTATGGGTAGACCCCTGTCACCCCACTCTGCCCAGGTCATCGACCTGGCCACCGTGCGTCAGCGTCACCAGGCGCGCAAGTGCGTGATCCGCCTGGCGCCAGAGCTCGACGGCCTTGAAATGGTCTACCAGCTGGCGGCGAATCCCGACACCCTCTACGGCCTGCCGATTCTGGCCTGGGGCCTGCGTGACGATGGCGACGTCGTGGGACTGGTTCCCTGGATGGAAGGCTTGAGTGCCTGCAGCGAGCTCGACAGCCGCGAGAACGGCTACTTCATCGGCTACCGCGATCCGGAAACCGACGAAATCTTCGATACCCCTCCTGAACACAAGTACGCCGAGCTGGTCGCCGCGGCGGAGTATTTCGAGTACGAGGCATCAAGGGACGTCACGCTCATCCAGCAGTTGCCGGATACCCTCGGCACTCATGCGCTGTGCATGAATCACCCGGATTCTCCCTGGTGCATGAAGCCCGTCTTCGGCTGGCGACTCTACAGTGATGGAAGCGTCGAGGCGCTGCTGGCCGACGATGAGAAGGCGCAGATGACGCCGATTCTTCTCGGCGACGCCTGTCTCTATGATGCCAGGAGTCGCCACCAGACGGTCTACTTCTTTCAGCGGCATATCGCCAACCGCATCCTGGAAGAGGATCCGGCGACCCTGGAGGCGCTGGCTATGATGATCGTGCCGGGCGATGAGGAGGAGGCCTGACGGATCCTCAGGCCAGGCGAATGAAATAGCGGTATTCGTCGCCCTGGACCTGCTCGTCGAGGAGTTCGTGGCCCAGGAATTGGCAGAATTTGGGAACGTCGCGCGTGGTGGCAGGGTCCGTCGCGATCACCTGCAGTACCTGACCCGAGGCCATGTCCCGCACCTTGTTGTGCATGAGCATGATGGGTTCGGGGCAGTAGAGGCCCGTGGTGTCCAGGGTATCGTCGAAGGCGGGCAAGGTATCGGTCATCGCGGGTCTCGATAAGGAAATAGGCACATGGTTAAAGTGATCATCGAACGACGTATCATGCCCGGCCTGGAAGAGGAGTACGAGCTGGCCGCGCGTGAGGCCATGCGCGCCTCGCTCGGTGCCCGAGGGTTCATCGGCGGCGAGACGCTGGTCAAGCTCGGCCATTCGGATCGTCGCCTGATGATCACCCAGTGGCGGGATCTACGCGCTTGGCAAGAGGGGCATCGAAGCGAGGCGCGGGCAACCGTCATGGAGCGCATTCTACCGCTTCTCACCGAGGAAGAAACGGTACAGATCTTCGAGCCGGTACCCTAGCTCGTCAGCCCATGTCGTTTTACGTCGTCACGCCATGAGACGAACGTGCACGGTCACCTCTTCGCGATCGTGGTAAAGATGGCGGCAACGAATCTCGGCGCGCACCCCGGCTTCGGCTAGCGATGCCTCCAGCCGGTCCAGGCAACGCGTGACCTCGTCCCAGCGCTTTTTCATGGGCAGCTTCAGGTTGAAGATCGCCTCGCGACACCAGCGATTGATCAGCCAGCGCTCCACCATGGTCAGCACGCGAATAGGCTTGTCGACGATGTCGCATACCAGCCAGTCAAGGCGCGTCTCGGGCGCCCATACGAAACCGTCCTCTTTCAAGTGATCCACCTGCCCGCTCTTCATCAACGCCGTATCCATTGGGCCGTTGTCGATGGCGTAGACGTACATGCCACGCTGAACCAGTTGCCAGGTCCAGCCTCCGGGCGCGGCTCCCAGATCGGCGGCCTGCATATGCGCTGCCAGGCGCACTCCCCACTCGTCGCGCGGGATGAACTCGTGCCAGGCCTCCTCGAGCTTGAGCGTCGAACGGCTCGGCGCGCGGGAGGGAAAGCGCAGTCGGCGAATGCCGTTCTTGAGCTCGCTGCGGTTGCCCGGAAAGCTTATGCCCAACTGTACCCGATCGCCGCCCGTCCAGAACAGGTGCAGACGTCGACCGCCAGCCTTGCGGCGCAGCGCCCCGCGCTTTTTCAACAGGCTCTCCAAAGGCTTGGTGAGCGCCTTGATCAGCCTGGCCAAGGCCTTGCCATCATTGGTATCCGGCGTCTCGTGCCAGATCTCCTCGAAGCTCCAGCCGCTCTGCTTGACCTGCTCGAGAATCGGCGAAAGACGATCCTCACGCGTAAGTGTAAGCGCAGGCAGCGCCGCCAGGCTCTGGCGTGCGAAGATGAGCCGCTCGAAGCGAGCGTCGCGATGCAAGGCATTGACCGGCTCACCGTCATCACGCGCAAGGCTTGCCCACCCCTCCCCCAGCGTCGGTACGCAGGATATGCCGCCTTGCGCGGCATGGTGCTGCATTTCCGCCAGGGCATCGGGCTCGAAGCCGGGCCGGCAATAGACCAGCCAGGTGGTGGGCGCTATCTCACTCACGTTTTACTCCCGCATCATTTTTTGCATACATTGGCGGCGCATCATATCACCGTGACGGCAGGGTTTTCGCTCGCGCATAAAAAAATCCCCCGCCTCGAAGAGACGGGGGATTTTTCGGATAGGTGCCTGACGATGACCTACTCTCGCATGGGGAGACCCCACACTACCATCGGCGCGTTGCGGTTTCACTTCCGAGTTCGGCATGGGATCGGGTGGT
>NZ_JAMZBC010000239.1 GCF_024158715.1 Halomonas sp. 707D7
GCCCAGCAGATGGCGGATCGCCTCGACGAGCTTCCCGCCGGTGCCGGCGGCGTGGTCGGTGCACTGTTCGCGGTGTTCGTGATCCTCTTGATCACCGACATTCTCGGCCTGACCGACGTCTATCCGTTCACGCGCTGATCACTTCATGACACGCCGTCTCTTCAACGCCCGCCTCGCGGGCGTTTTCATGCTGGCCCTGATGCTTAGCGCCTGTGCGCGAACGCCGGTGTTGCTCGACAGTACCCGCGAGGAGATCGCCCCGCGCACGGAGATCGGCGAGGTGCCCTTTTACGCTCAGAGCGAGTATCAGTGCGGCCCGGCGTCGCTTGCCATGGTACTCGAGCATCAGGGCGAGACCGTCAGCATCGAGTCCCTCATTCGCCAGGTCTACGTGCCCGGGCGAGAAGGCAGCCTGCAGCCGGAAATGCTCGCCACCGTGCGCCGCCATGGCCTGATCGCCTACCCGATCCGTCCTACCGTGGATGCGCTGCTCGGCCATCTCGACGCCGACGAGCCGGTGGTGGTGCTGCAGAATCTGTCGCTGCCGCTCTACCCGATGTGGCACTACGCGGTGGCGATAGGCTACGACCTGCCCGGGGAAACCCTGATACTGCGAAGCGGCGAGATTCCCCGCCACACGCTTTCGCTTGCGCGTTTCGACGCCACCTGGGCGCGTAGCCAGCGCTGGGGGTTCGTGGTCAAGCCGCCGGGCGAACTCGCCGCAGGCGTCCCGGTACGCAGCGCGATCGAGGCGATCAGCGCCTTCGAGGCCGTGCAAGGGCAAAGCGCTGCCCTCGATAGCTGGCAGGCGCTGGTCGAGCGCCACCCGGACAGCGCGCTTGGCTGGTTCGCGCTCGGCAACGCTCGCTACGCCGATGGCGAGCCCCTGCAGGCGGTCGAGGCTTTCGAAACGGCGACCCGCCTCGATCCAGCGCTCGGCGCCGCGTGGCTCAATCTGGGACTGCTGCTGACCCAGCTCGGCCAGAACGGCGCGAGCGCCGCCTTCGAGCGCGCTGCCGCCCTCGAGGGGCCTTGGCAGGAGAAGGCGCGCGATCACCTCGGCCGCTGAGTCACATTTGGCGCACCACGAAAAAAGGGCCCGCAGGCCCTTTTTTCATTCGTAATAGCCGCCTAGAACACCCGGTTGAGGCCGTTCTGCGCCGCCACCCGGTAGGCTTCCGCCATGGTCGGGTAGTTGAAGGTGGTATTGATGAAGTAGCGCAGCGTGTTGGCCTCGCCCTTCTGCTGCATGATCGCCTGGCCGATGTGCAGGATCTCGGAAGCCTGGTCGCCGAAGCAGTGGATGCCGAGTATCTCGAGGGTGTCCTGGTGGAACAGGATCTTGAGCATGCCCACCGTGTCGCCGGTGATCTGCGCCCGGGCGGTATCCTTGAAGAACGCCTTGCCGACCTCGTAGGGAATCTTCGCCTCGGTCAGCTCGCGCTCGTTGCGCCCGAAGGAGCTGATCTCGGGAATGGTGTAGATGCCCGTGGGAATGTCGGTGACGAAGCGGTACTCCTTGTCGAGCAGCTCGTTGCTCGAGTTGAGCCCCTGGTCGTAGGCGGCACTGGCAAGGCTCGGCCAGCCGATGACGTCGCCTGCGGCGTAGATGTGGGGAATCTCGGTGCGGTAGTGCTCGTCGACGTTGAGCTGGCCGCGACCATTGGCCTGCAGGCCGATATTCTCGAGCCCCAGCGAATCGGTGTTGCCGGTGCGCCCGTTGGCCCACAGTAAGGCGTCGGCGCGAATCTTCTTGCCGGACTTGAGGTAGACGACCACGCCGGCTTCGTCCCCTTCCACGCGGTCGTACTCCTCGTTGTGGCGCACCAGCACGCCGTGTTTGCGAAGGTGGTACGACAGCGCATCGCTGATCTCGTCGTCCAGGAACGACAGGAGGCTGTCGCGGCTGTTGATCAGATCGACCTTGACGCCGAGCCCGGAGAAGATCGAGGCGTACTCGCAGCCGATGACCCCGGCGCCGAAGATCACCATGGTACGCGGCGAGTGAGCCAGGCTCAGAATGGTGTCCGAGCAGTAGATACGCGGGTGGCGAAAGTCGATGTCACCGGGGCGATACGGACGCGAGCCGGTGGCGATCACCACCTTCTTGGCGACGAGCTCTTCAGTGGCGTTCTGGCGATCGCGTACCAGCAGGGTATGCTCGTCCTTGAAACGCGCGGTGCCCTGGAACAGGTCGATGCGGTTGCGCGCATAGAACGTGGTGCGCATCTCGACCTGCTTGTCGATGGTCTCCCGCGAGCGCTCCATGACGCGCGGAAAGGAGAACAGGCGCGGCTCGCCGATATCGCGGAACATGCGGTTGGTATTGAACGACAGGATCTGCCTGACCTGATGGCGCAGCGCCTTCGAGGGAATCGTGCCCCAGTGGGTGCAGTTGCCGCCTACCTGGGGCTGCTTCTCGACGATGGCCACGCGCTGGTCGTGCTTGGCCGCATTGATGGCCGCGCTTTCGCCCGCCGGGCCCGTTCCGATCACTACCACATCGTAATTGTGAACCGCCATACCGTGTGCGTCTCCTCGATCCCGTTGTCGCGGGCCATGCCCGCGCTGTCGTCTGCCGCGTGGCCTTGAATCCTAGCGACGGGTCGCGTCGTAACCGAGGTCCGCGCCACGGCTTTCGTCGCTCGCCCGGCGCAGGCTACCGCGCTTGCGATTCTCTTCCTCGCACACCTCGTCCTTGCCGCCGCAGATATCGCAGCCGTCCTTCATGCCGATCGCATTGAGCCCGCCGCAGGAGCCCGCGATGGGCTTGCGCCCCATCAGCACGCCGACCGCCATGGCGGTCATGATCAGCGCCATGAAACCGAATACCAGTAACCAGATAGCCATATACGCCTCCTGTGACGTCGAAACCGCTCCCCTCGGGACAACGGCGCGCCTGGAAAGTGCCGCTCCGGGCCGACCGGCCCGGGCGAGGAAATACTGCGTCATTATACCTTAGAGTGCCGGTACGATCAGGCAGTACGTCCCGATCAAAAACGAACGGGGCTAGCCTTGGCTAGCCCCGTCGAGGGTGAACCGCGCCCTTAACCGCCGAAGTCGTCGAGCATGATGTTCTCGGGTTCGACGCCGAGATCCAGCAGGAGCTTGATGACCGAAGCGTTCATCATGGGCGGCCCGCACATGTAGTACTCGCAATCTTCCGGCGCCGGGTGGTCCTTCAGATAGTTTTCGTACAGCACGTTGTGGATGAAGCCCGTCGGGCCTTCCCAGTTGTCTTCCGGCAGCGGGTCGGAGAGCGCCAGGTGCCATTCGAAGTTCGGGAACTCCTCGGCGAGCTGGTCGTACTCCTCGTTGTAGAACGTCTCGCGCCAGGAGCGCGCGCCGTACCAGAACGACATCTTGCGATCGGACTTCAGGCGCTTCAACTGATCGAAGA
>NZ_JAMZBC010000240.1 GCF_024158715.1 Halomonas sp. 707D7
CCAGAAACCCTTGCACCTGAAGCGGCTTGCCGTTGGCCGCATAGGGCATCACGAACACCCGATACTCGAGGCGGGAAAGCAGCTCCACCACGTCGAGCACCATGTCCGCCTCCATGTGGGTGGTGAAGGCGTCCTGCACCAGGATCACGCTCCGGGCGCGCTGGCGCTCGGTGAGCAGCGCCAGCGCCGTCGGGGTGGCCTCGGCCACGCCCCAGGCGCGCAGCTGCTTCTTGACGCTGGCCCGCGACAGGGTGGGCGAGTCGCTCATGCCCACGGCGCGGCGCATCAGCCGCTCCATCCAGCGCTTTTCGATCACCGCGTTGTAGAGCGGCGCCGCCTTGGCGAGCCAGGGCAGGGTGAACTCGGTGGCGCCGATCACGTAGTCGCGCAGCGGGCGCAGGTAGCGACCGTGGTAGACCTCGAGAAACTGCGAACGAAACTGTGGCACGTTGACCTTCACCGGGCACTGGCCGGCGCAGGACTTGCACGAAAGGCACCCGGCCATGGCGTCATACACCTGGTGCGAGAAATCGTGGTGCTGCTCGCGGCTGAGCGAGTTCCTGATCCGCCCGGGCAGGTGCTTGAGAAAGCCGAGACCACGCTCGCTTTTCTTCTTGCGCGACTCCTCGACCACGTCGATGCCGGCATCCGACTGCAGGCGCAGCCACTCGCGCATCAGGCTCGCCCGGCCCTTGGGCGAGTGGATGCGGTCGCGCGTCGCCTTCCAGGAGGGGCACATGGGATCATCGACGTCGTAGTTGTAGCAGGCGCCGTTGCCGTTGCAGTAGACCGCCGCGTCATAGGCCTGCCAGGCGCGCTCGTCGATGGTGCGGTCGAGCTCGCCGCGCAGCGCCACGCCGTCGATGGCGAGAAGCTCCGGGTCGCGGTCGACGGCGATCGCCTCGCTGCTCTTGGCGGGCGTGGCGATCTTGCCCGGGTTGAGCTGGTTGTAGGGGTCGAAGGCCGCCTTGATCCGCTGGAGCGCCGGGTAGAGCTCGCCGAAAAAGCGCGGGGCGTACTCCGAGCGCACGCCCTTGCCGTGCTCGCCCCACAGCAGCCCGCCGTACCGGCGGGTGAGGGCGGCGACCCCATCGGAAATCTCGCGGATCAACGCCTGCTGGGCCGGGTCCTTCATGTCCAGCGCCGGGCGCACGTGCAGAACGCCTGCGTCCACGTGGCCGAACATGCCGTAGGCGAGGCCGCGCTCGTCGAGCAGGGCACGGAACTCGGCGATGAACGGCGCCAGCTGTTCCGGCGGCACCGCTGTGTCTTCCACGAACGGCAGCGGGCGCTTCTCCCCCTGAACGTTGCCCAGAAGCCCCACCGAGCGCTTGCGCATGGCGTAGACCGTATTGATCTGGCCGCGCCCTTTGGCCAGGGTGTAGCCGAGCCGGGTGACGGTGGCGTCGCGCCCCAGGTGCTCAGCGAACGCCGCGACCTGCTCGTCGAGGCGCGTCTCGTCGTCGTCGTTGAACTCGACCAGGTTGATGCCGCCGATCGGCGTTTCACCCGCAGGGAAGAAATCCGCCACGCCGTCCCACACGAAATCCTCCATGGCGAGCGCGAGCACCGTGTCGTCGATGGTCTCGATGGAAGTGGGACGGGCGCTGCCCATCAGCGCCTTGGCATCGCGCAGCGCGTCCATGAAGCTTGCATAACGCACGTTGACCAGCGTCGAGTGGCGCGGAATGGGCAGCACGTTGAGCACCGCTTCGCTGACGAAACCGAGCGATCCTTCGGCACCGCAGAGCAGGCTATTGAGGTTCAGCCTGCCGTCGTCGTCGCGCAGGTGGGCGAGGTCGAACCCGGTCAGGCAGCGGTTGAGCGGCGGGAACGTGCGCTCGATCAGCTCACGCTGCTCGTCGATGATCGCGGCGGCCTCGCGGTGAAGCTCACCGACCATGCCGGAGGCCGCCAGCGCCTCACGCTCCTGCTCGGTGTCGAGCGGGCGGCTCAAGAGGTGGGTGCCGCCCAGCAGCACGGTGTCGAGCTCCAGTACGTGATCACGGGTCTTGCCGTAGGCACAGCTGCCCTGGCCGCTGGCGTCGGTGGCGATCATGCCGCCGAGGGTCGCCCGGTTCGAGGTCGAGAGCTCCGGCGCGAAAAAAAGCCCGTGGGGCTTGAGCGCCGCGTTGAGCTGGTCCTTCACCACGCCGGCCTGGACCCGCACCCGGCGGTTCTCGACGTCGATCTCGAGAATACGGTTCATGTGCCGCGACACGTCGACCACCAGCCCGTCAGTGAGCGACTGACCGTTGGTGCCGGTACCGCCGCCGCGCGGGGTGAGCACGATGTCGCGATGAGGCAGCTCGAAGGCGAGCTTGGCGAGCCGTTCCAGGTCCTCGGCGTGGCGGGGGAACACCGCCGCCTGGGGAAGGCGTTGGTAGATCGAGTTATCCGTCGCCAGCACCGTGCGGCTAGCGTAGTCCGGTGCGATCTCGCCTTCGAAGCCGCGCGCCTTGAGCGCCTCGAGAAAGCGGACGTACTGGGCGCCAAGCCGTGAAAGGGGGGCCTTACGCGAATCAAGCGATGCAATCATAGTGGGTCGAGTCGTCACTGCGCAGGGAGGAAAGAGGCGGCCTACTTTACCGCAGCCCAGGCGCGGCTGCATCTTCGCGCGGGGCACTCACGTCTAAGCGAGCGCTTCCTTGACGATGGCCGCCGAAGTGTTCGACATCGGAAGTTCCAGCGCCAGCGCGTGCGCCTGGGGGGACATCTTGCGCCAGGTCTTCTGCACGATGCGTACCATATGATCGTGCTCGACCTTGCGCGAAAAGTCCGCGAAGTAATTTTCGAGAAACACCAGGCACGCACAGTCCTCGAGTCTCTGCACCTCGGGGTCGCGCCCCAGCCCCTTCTTGGCGATCATGTCCGCCACCCGCTGGGCGCTTTCGTCATCGAACCCGGCTTCGCGCATCAGCGTCGCCGCGGTGCCCCCGGCGCGCAGCCCCTGATCGCGCCGCCAGGTCAGATAGCCCACACGCCCCTCGGGATAGTCGCCGCGCGGCACTTTCCAGCGCTGCAGATGCTGGGCGCGCACCGCCAATTGCAGAAGCTCGCTCGGGTCGCTTTCGAACTCGAACAGCCAGTGGGTCATGCGTTCGGCGTAGGCGAGCTCCTGGGGCAGGGCGGTGCCATCGGCCTGACACGCCGAGCGTGGATCTTGGGCGTGCAGGGCGTCGATGGCACTGAGTGTGCGGTTGGAGGCATCGGGCATGATGGCGGATCTCGGTAGCGGATGAACGGTATCCATCAGAGTGCCCAGAGATGAGGCGAATCACAACCTTGCCTGGCTTGCACGGCTAGGCCCGGGCAATCGTAGCGCGGTTCGCGCCGTTGTAGATGGTCTCGTCGAGCTCGCCCTCGCTCTTGCCGACCAGGGTGGTCACCATCAGGT
>NZ_JAMZBC010000241.1 GCF_024158715.1 Halomonas sp. 707D7
GGTCAGGTCATCGCTGAAATCGGCGAGAAGCTGCTGGGCGACTCCATCCCGCGCGGCTTCGCCGACGCCTCCGAAATCCTGCGTGATGCCATCGAGCGTTCCAACGCGCACCTGGAAGCCGGCAACGAAGGCAACGTATCTCTGCAGCTGGGTAACGGTGTCACCACCGACCTGCTGGCACAAGCCATTGAGCAGTACCAGACTGCCGAGCAAGCGCTCGAAGATTTCCTTGAAGCAAACGACACCGACGCTGACACGATCGAAGCTGGCTATGTGTCCGCTGCCGATGCCCTCGGTGATCTTATCGGTGACGGTGAAAACGATGAAGGTCTGAGCAATTTCGTTGGCCGTTCTGCAGCCGCTCAAGACGGACAAATTGCCGCTGCACAAGCCGCCGCAAATGCAGACGTAGAGCTGGCCGCTTCAGCTATTGATAACCGTACTGTCGTCAATGCTATCAACCTCGTTTACACTCGTAATGCCGCTCAAGAAGACGCTGAGTCTGCACTTGAAGCTGCTACCACAGCACGCGGTGATGCTCTGGTTGCTTTCAATGGTGGCGCTGAAGGAACTGGTACCGCTGAATTTGTCGGTAACACCCTTACTATCGACAATGCAGATGGAGCTGCGGTAGTTGTAGCTGCTATTTCTGCCAACGGCACTTGGGTAGCGACTAACGAAGCGGCTCAGCTGGTTGAAGATAACGAAGCTTTCCAGTCATTGCTGACTGCTGCTAATGCACAAGTTGTTGCACAGACTGCTTTCAATACAGCTGATGCTCAGCTTACTGCTGCGCAAGAAGCCGCTACAGCTGCTATCGAAAATGCTGAAGTAGATGGGACACTCATCGAAAGCTACACAGAAGCATTGGAAGCGCGTCAGGTGCTCAGCGATGCGGTATCAGCCTTCCAGGAAGCTCGTGATCTGAACGATCAGCTGGATGCTCTGACCGAAGCTCGCGACAATGCTCTGGCCGTTATTGCCAACGATTACGAATTCGAACTGACCGTGTTGGCTGAGGGTGAAACTGCTCTGACCGCTGGCGAAACCAACGATCTGTACGTCTTTGATGATGTAACTGGTTCAGACAACGCCATTACTATTGCTGGCTTGGGTGACGCAGGTACTGACTACCTCTACTTCGGCGAAGGCTACACCGCCGTTGCTCTGGGTGAAGGCGAAATCACTGACCGCGTTGGTTCTGCCTCTGCTCTGGAAATCTTCTGGAAGCAAGACGGTGACAACCTGGTACTGTACGTCGAAGCTGACGCGACTGCCGGTAACTCTACCAGCGCTGCTGACATCACCGAGATCACTCTGACCGGTGTGAACGTGGCTGACGTCGACTTCTCTAACGGCTTCCTGTCCGTTAACAACGCTGCCTAATTCAGGCTGAGTTGTCGGGGGAGGGAGCTTCCTCCCCCTTGTTCTTTCGAAGTCATCCGGTGGTGCCTTTTTGGGCCGCCGGATGCAGCAAGCCAAGGCTTGCTTGCTCTGAAGATGCAACATCGAACCCCCGGCCTCTGGCCGGGGGTTTTTTTATTGCCTGAAGAAACACGTTCATGGCAGGGAGAACAGCGTTCAAACCGCCATGTTCGCGTCATCAAAAAGGCTGAAAAAAGTGCGGTTGCTTTTCATTCTTTCGGCGTATGATGGCCGGGAAAATTGGTCTGCTTGGCTCGACGAGCGACCCGGGTTCTCAAAACAAGTCTTTTGCCCGCAAGCGCGGGTAGAGGTAGAAGAAATGAACGATCTCATCATTACCCACCCCACTGCCTTTCACTACAGCGAAGCCAATAGCGGCGATGTGGATGCCTTCGCCGCACGCACCGATGCCCTGGGTCAGCCCACGCTGGCCGCCTGGCGCCTCGACCATGCCGGCGCCAATACCTGGAGCGGCTCGCTCGCCTCTGGCGGGCCGAACGACTCAAGCGACGCCTTCGTGTTCGACGTGCCTGAGGGCCGCGCGGTTCAGGGTATTTCACTCAACGTCAGTAACGTGCAGATCAACAGCGGCTCGACCTTCTTTCTTTCCACGCTGGACGGCCAGTGGTGGATCGAGCGCCCGCTGACCTCTTTCAATGAGCCGATTCGGCTGGAACCGGGCCAGTACAGCCTGCTGATGGGCAACGGTACGCTGGTGCTCGACTACCAGCTGATGCTCGACGTGATCACCACCCAGGATACGCCGCCCACGCTGAGCGCGGCGCCTCGCGACCCCGAGTACCAAGGCAGCGACGTCCTGCTCTTTTCGGACGTGACGGCGAATACACACGACGAGGGCCAGCTCTTCACACATCTCCACCTGCGCGTCGCCGGGGTCAAGGATGGCGGCGAGGAGATATTGACGCTTTCCGGCGTGGACATTGCCCTGAAAAGCGGTGAGAGGGGCAACTTGCCCGAGGGGCGTTACTCGATCATCGAGAGCGGCGGCGAGCTACTCATTCTGGTGGTCGGCTTTACGCTGAGCGAGCAGGACATGGGCCTGCTGGTGGCGAACATGCGCTATCGGCACGCCGGCACGTCGCCCACCGAGGGCGAGCGTGAGATCAAGCTGGCGCTGATCAACGACGACGGTCAAGCGAATTTCAACAAGACCACGCTGGATATCGTCTCGACGGTATCGGTCCCGGCCCCGGTCGTGACGGCGCCGCCTCAGGTAGTGGTGGACGAGGCGGGCGTCGACTACCTGGAAAGCGCAGGGCCGGTCGCCATCGCGCCGTCTCTGCTGTTGAGCGATGCGGACAGCGCGACGCTCGTCAGCGCCCGCGTCACCCTCTTTCATGGGGAGCTTCCGGGCGATGTACTGGCCTTCCAGAACGGCGATACCTCGCTCTATGGCGATATCACTGGGGTGTTCGCGCCAGGCGCTGGAACATTGACGCTCACGTCCAGCGGGCACTCCACCCTCGCCCAGTGGCAGAACGCGCTGCGGGCGGTGACCTACCAAAGCGAAAATGCGTTGCCCAGCACTTCCCAGCGTCAATTCCAGATCACGGCGTTCGATGGTAAAAACTCGAGCATACCGGCCACCACGCACCTGAACGTGACCCTGGTCAACCAGGCACCGGTCATTCAAGGGTGGGAGGTGCCTGCGCTCTTCACCGAGGGGGCCTCGCCGGTGCTGCTCGGTGGACAGGTCGACGATCGCGAGCTGAACGCCCTGGACGACTACGCCGGTGCCTCGTTGATGATTGCGCGCCGGGGCGGCGCCCACGAGGAGGATGTGTTCACCCTGAAATCTCGGGGTGGGCTTTCACTGATCGAAGGTGTGCTTGCCTACAGCGGTACGCCGTTTGCCCGCTGGGAGAGTGACGGCGGTCGGTTGATCCTTCACTTCGACACCGGCGCGACCA
>NZ_JAMZBC010000242.1 GCF_024158715.1 Halomonas sp. 707D7
GCCCCGCCACGCCTTTCGGCAGTAGCACCGTGACCAGCACGAACAGCCCGCCGAGGGCGAAGAGCCAGGCGTCCGGCATCACGCCGGTGAACACGGTCTTGGCGTAGTTGACCAGAATCGCGCCGATCACCGCGCCGTAGAGCGTGGCGCGCCCGCCAAGCGCCACCCACAGCACGATCTCGATGGAAAAAAGCGGCGAGAACTCGCTCGGGTTGATGATGCCGACCTGGGGCACGTAGAGCGCCCCGGCAACCCCGGCGAGCATGGCGGAGACGACGAACACGAAGAGCTGGAAGCGCTCGACCCGGTAGCCGAAAAAGCGCGTGCGCGCCTCGGCATCGCGGGTCGCCACGCACACCCGGCCCAGCTTGCTGGTGACGATCGCCCGGCACAGCACGTAGCCGAGCGCCAGCGCCACGCCGGTGGCCAGAAAGAGCCCGAGGCGCGTATCGCTGCTTCTCAGGTTGAAGCCGAGAATCTCGCGGAAGTCGGTGAGCCCGTTGTTGCCGCCGAAGCCCATCTCGTTGCGAAAGAACGCCAGCATCAGCGCAAAGGTCAGCGCCTGGGTGATGATCGAGAGATACACCCCGGTCACCCGCGAGCGAAACGCCAGAAAGCCGAACACCAGCGCTAAAAGGCCCGGGGCGATCAGCACCATGGCAAACGCAAACCAGGCCATGTCGAAACCCAGCCAGTACCAGGGCAGGCTCTCCCAGTTGAGAAACACCATGAAGTCCGGCAGCACCGGGTCGCCGTAGGTGCCGCGATCGCCGATCTGGCGCATCAGGTACATGCCCATGGCGTAGCCGCCGATGGCGAAGAACGCGCCATGCCCGAGGCTCAGAATGCCCAGGTATCCCCACACCAGATCCACCGCCACGGCGAGCAGCGCATAGCTCAGGTACTTGCCGAACAGGTTCACGGTGTAAGCGTTCACGTGCAGCGCATGGCCCTGAGGCAGCGCCACGTGCAGCACGGTGACCAGGGCGAGGGCGGCCAGCAGCACGCCGAGAAAGAGCTGGGTGGTGCGCTCGCCGAAGGGGCGCAGCAGCCAGAAACGAGTCGATTGCGATGGCGTCATCGATCAGCCCTCCGCCGCGCGGCCCTTCTGCGGGAAGAGTCCCCGCGGGCGCTTTTGAATGAACAGGATGATGAACACCAGCACGATGATCTTGGCCAGCACCGCCCCCGCCCAGGGCTCGAGCACCTGGTTGATCACGCCCAGCGACAGCCCCGCCACCAGCGTGCCCCACAGGTTCCCCACGCCGCCGAACACCACCACCATGAACGAATCGATGATGTAGTTCTGACCCAGGTTCGGGCCGACGTTGGTGAGCTGGGAGAGCGCCACCCCGGCAAGCCCGGCCACCCCCGAGCCCAGCGCGAAGGTGAGGATGTCCACGCGGGTGGCGCGAATCCCCATCGAGCGCGCCATGGCGCGGTTCTGGGTCACCGCGCGCACCTCCAGCCCAAGGCGCGTGCGGCGCATGACCAGCATCAGCGCCGCGAACACGAAGAGCGCAAAGCCCATCACGTAGAGGCGGTTGAGCGTCAGCGACAGCGCATCGTTGATGATGAGTGACCCGCTCATCCACTCCGGTGTCACCACCGTGCGGTTGAGCGGCGAGATCACCGTGCGCACCAGCTGCTGCAGGATCAGGCTGATGCCGAAGGTCGCCAGCAGCGTCTCCAGCGGGCGCCCCTTGAGGAACTGGATCACGCTGCGCTCGATGGCGATACCGGCAAGCGCGGCCACCAGAAAGCCGGCGGGAATCGAGAGCAGCAGCGCAAGCCCGGGCTGTCCGGGCAGAAGCTGCTGCATCATCCAGGTGGTGTAGGCGCCGAGCATCATCAGCTCGCCGTGGGCCATGTTGATCACGCCCATCACGCCGAAGGTGATGGCAAGCCCGATCGCCGCCAGCACCAGCACGGAGCCGAGGCTCAGGCCGAAGTAGAGCGTCTCGATGCCGCGGTTGATCTTCAGGTTCTGCTCGACGCTTGCAAGGGCCGCGCGGGCGGCGTCCGCCACCGCCGGGTTCTCGGCATTCGTGGCCCGGTTGAGCGCCACCCGGGCGCGCGGGTGCAGGCTTCCGGCCAGCGCTTCCACGCCTGCCATCTCGCCGTTTTCGGCCTGATGGATCGCCACCGCTTGCGCCAGACGCCGGCGCACGTACTCGTCTTCGGCCTCCGCGATCACCGGCGCCAGGGTCTCGGAGAGCTCGTCGTCCACCTCACCCAGCAGCCGGTCGGCGGAGCTGCGCCGGCGCTCCACATTGGGAGAGTAAAGATCGACCACGGCGATGGCGCTTCGCAGCTGGTTGCGCAGCGCGTTGTTGATGCCGATACGGTCGAGCTCGCGGCGCGATATTTCGCCCAGCGGCTCGCCGCTGAGCGCGTCCTCGACGGGCCAGTCGCGTCCGGTATTGTTCAGCACGACCACGAAGCGGCCGTCGCCTGCGCGCTGCAGTCGGCCATCGAGCAGCGCCTGCAGCCACTCACGGGCGCGCTCGTCGTCGCTTTGCAGGATGGCGGTGATCGCCTCGCCCTTGTCGCGGTAGGAATCGACGTCCAGGGTTTCGAGCAGTCGATAACCCGCCTCATCGGTCGGCGGAGCGTCGGTCTGGGCAAGCGCTGCGGGCAGCAGGCCCATCAGGAGCGCGCACAGGAACGCCTTGAAAAGGAAGCGCCTCATGGGGTTGTTCCTTCGAAAAGAGGTGAAGAGACAGCGTGCTCCCTTGCCGCCGGGCGGCGGCAAGGGGTTGGGGCGTTACTCGGCGAGCGCCGCTTCGGCTTCTTCTACCGCGGTGCTGCCACCGCACGAGCCGTTGACGACGTTGAAGTTGCCGCACGCCATGGGCTTGCGCCAGTCCGCGATCAGATCGCGCGAGCCCGGCAGGAAGTCGGACCAGGCGTCGCCGGCCACGGTGGAAGGCGTCTGCCAGACGATGTCGAACTGGCCGTTGTCCTGCACCTCGCCGATCAGCACCGGCTTGGTGATGTGGTGGTTGGGCATCATGGCCGCATAGCCGCCGGACAGGTTCGGCACGGTCACGCCGATGATCGCGTCCTTCACCGCGTCGACATCCGTGGTGCCCGCCTTGCGCACCGCTTCCGCCCACATGTTGAAGCCGATGTAGTGAGCCTCCATCGGGTCGTTGGTCACCGCCTCCTCGTCGCCGGTCCAGTCGATCCAGGCGTCGATGAAGTCGTAGTTCTCGTCGGTGTCCACGCTCATGAAGTAGTTCCAGGCCGCCAGGTGGCCGACCAGCGGGCCGGTGTCGATGCCGGAAAGCTCCTGCTCGCCCA
>NZ_JAMZBC010000243.1 GCF_024158715.1 Halomonas sp. 707D7
GCTGCACTTCCATGATGTACTGGGAGAACGTCTCGGCGAACCCCGAGAGCGGGCGCGCAACGATTCCCAGACGCCGGTGCGCTTTCACTGGATCCGCAAGGCGTACGAGTTCGTCGACGGGCTCGAAGTGCCGGAAGCCTTCGTCACCAACGAGCAGGCGATCGCGCCCTCCGAGATGCCGGGCACCGAGGGGCGCTGGTCGACCACCCGCTTCGTCGACCCCATGGACGTGCGCCACGACATGCACGTCACCATCGTCAACTTCCTGCCCGGCGGCGTGATTCCCTTCGATGAGACCCACGTGATGGAGCACGGCCTCTACGTGCTGGAAGGCAAGGCGGTGTACCACTTGAACCAGCAGTGGATCGAGGTGGAAGCGGGGGATTTCATGTGGCTGCGCGCCTTCTGCCCCCAGGCCTGCTACGCCGGCGGTCCAGGGCCGTTTCGCTACCTGCTCTACAAGGACGTCAACCGCCACGCCAAGCTCAAGCTGTTTCGCTGATCGCTAGAGGAAAATGCCATGCTGACACTGACCGTCGAACCGCTCACCGCCGAGGCCTTCGCGCCCTTCGGCGAGGTGATCGATGCGCGCGTATCCTCGTCGTTTCCCATCAACGCCGGGCGCACCCAGCGTCATCACGACCTGGCACGGGTGGAAACTTATGGCGAGAACGCCCATACCCTGATCAACATCTTCGTCAGCCAGCCGGTGACGCTGCCGCTCGCGCTGACCTTTCTGGAGCGCCACCCCCAGGGCAGCCAGGCCTTCATGCCGCTGCACGGCGAGCGCTTCATCGTGGTGGTGGCCCCCAAGGGCGAGACGATCGAGCCGGGGGCGGTACGCGCCTTCGTGACCGACGGTCGCCAGGGAGTGAACTACGCCGCCGGCACCTGGCACGCCATCAACTCGGTGCTGGAGCGCGAGGGCGAGTTCCTGGTCGTCGACCGGGGCGGGGAGGGCGACAACTGCGACGAGTACCCGCTCGACATCGAAGTGCGGCTCGCATGAGCCGGCCTCGACGCTGCGTCACACTCTTTTGCCCGGCTTTTTGCTAAGCTAGGCGCGACCGACCCGTCCACCACCGATCAGGATGCCCATGAACCTCCAAGCCGCTACCCGTCTTCGTCGTACCAAGATCGTCGCCACGCTCGGCCCCGCCAGTGACCGGGAGGGCGTGCTCGAAGCCATGCTCGAGGCGGGGGTGGACGTGGTGCGTCTCAACTTCTCCCACGGCACCGCCGACGACCACCGTGCAAGACTCGAACGGGTGCGCGAGATCGCCGCACGGCTCGGCCGAAGCGTGGCAGCCTTGGGTGACCTGCAGGGACCGAAGATTCGTATCGCGCGCTTCAAGGAGGGCAAGGTGGTGCTCGCCGAGGGCCAGGACTTCGTGCTCGATATGGGCCTCGACCCGGACGCTGGCGACACCGCTGCGGTGGGCTGCGACTACAAGACCCTCGCCCAGGACGTCGCCGCCGGCGACCGGCTGCTGCTCGACGATGGCCGCGTGGTGCTCGACGTCACCCGCGTCGAGGGCCAGAAGGTGCATACCCGGGTGGTGGTGGGCGGCAAGCTCTCCAACCACAAGGGCATCAACAAGCAGGGCGGCGGGCTCTCGGCGCCGGCGCTGACCGACAAGGACAAGGCGGACCTCAAGACCGCCGTGGCGATCGGCGTCGATTACCTGGCGATCTCGTTTCCCCGCTCGGCGGCAGACATGCAGGAAGCCCGTCGCCTCTTGGGCGAAGAGGGCGCCGAGATCGGCCTGGTCGCCAAGGTGGAGCGCGCCGAGGCGGTGGCGGATGACGAGACCCTCGACGGCATCATCGAAGCCTCGGAAGCGGTGATGGTCGCCCGGGGCGATCTGGGCGTCGAGATCGGCGATGCCAAGCTGGTCGGCGTGCAGAAGCGCATGATCAAGCGCGCGCGCAGCCTCAACCGTGCGGTGATCACCGCAACGCAGATGATGGAGAGCATGATCTCCGCGCCGCTGCCCACCCGCGCCGAAGTGTTCGACGTGGCCAACGCGGTGCTCGACGGCAGCGACGCGGTGATGCTCTCTGCCGAGACCGCCGCCGGCGACTACCCGGTCGAGACCATCGAGGCGATGGCGCGGGTGTGCCTCGGCGCCGAGCGCGAGCGCACCGCTCAGGAGTCCGGCCACCGCATCCACGAAGGCTTCACTCGCGCCGACGAGACCATCGCGCTCTCGGCGATGTACGCCGCCAACCACATGGAAGGCGTGGTCGCCATCGCCTGCATGACGGCGTCGGGCTATACGCCGTTGATCGCCTCGCGCATTCGCTCGGGCCTGCCGATCGTGGGCCTGGCCCACAATCCCATCGCCCAGCGGCGCATGGCGCTCTATCGCGGCGTGGTCTCGCTGCCCTTCGACACCAGCGCCATGCAGGCCACCGAGCTCAACGATCGGGCCCTCGAGCTTCTGGTGAAGCAGGGCGTGGCCAAGCCCGGCGATCACGTCATTCTCACCCGGGGCGATCACATGAATGCCCACGGCGGCACCAACACCCTGAAGGTGATGACGATCACCGACCAGCACGCCCGCGCCTGAAGGAGGCCGCCATGACCCTGTCGCGTCGTCAACTGATCAAGGCCGCCCTCGGCACGTCGCTGCTGGCCAGCGTGCCGCTGCTGTCGACGAGCGTGTTCGCCGCCGACACCGAGGCGGCGACGCTGCCGCTGACCATCCACACCGAGCAGGGCCCGCACCGCCTCGACGTGGAGGTGGCCGAAACCGTCGCCCAGCGCCAGCAAGGCCTGATGGGCCGCGAGCACCTACCCGAGGCGCGCGGCATGCTGTTTCGCTTCGAGCGCGAACAGCCGGCGAACAACGCCTTCTGGATGTACAAGACCTTGATCCCGCTCGATATCGCTTTCATCGATGGCGAGGGGCGCATCGTCGCGATCAACACCATGCCCCCGTGTGAATCCGACAGCCCCCGAGAGTGCCCCGCCTACCCGGCCGGCGCGGCCTACCGCTCGGCTCTCGAGGTCAACGCCGGCTACTTCGAGGCGCGCGGCATCCAGGTGGGCGACTGCGTGTCGGTACCGGCGCTGGCGGGGTTCTGTCGAGGCGGCGACTGATGGTAATCGAGCGCTTTTGGCAAGTTTTACTTCGAATATGTAAGTGATCTCTTACTTTCATGTAAGCCATTTGCGCTTCGTGCCTCTCTGAATTGAAGTGTCTGCCCAGATCATTATTCTTATCGTTTTCAATCGATGAGTGGATGGCCAAGGAGCAGCACGATGGCAAACGGAGCGGGGCTACGGTTCACCCT
>NZ_JAMZBC010000244.1 GCF_024158715.1 Halomonas sp. 707D7
GCCCGCCCCCAGCACCACTACCTGCTGCGCCTGATCGAGGAGCCCGCCGTGCCCCCGCCGCTTGCCCACTACAAGGCGGTGATCGACCGCGGCCCGTTCACGCTCGAAAACGATCTCGAGCTGCTCAAGGCCGAGCGCATCACCCGCATCGTGTGCAAGAACGCCGGCGGCAGCGGCGCGGCGTCCAAGATTCTGGCCGCTCGTGCCCTCCATCTTCCGGTCACGATGATCGAGCGCCCCCGCCTTCCGCCGCGCCAGGAGGCGCACAGCGTCGATGAGGTGCTGGCTTGGCTCGAGGCCTGGCCTCACGACACCGAGCGCGGCGTGTAGACCAGCGGCGCGGCGTCGCGCTCGATCACCCGCGTCTGGCTCGAGCCGACGATCACCAGGGTGCGCATGTCCGCCATTTCCGGGGTGGCCTCATCAAGCGTGACCACGCGAATCGACTCCTCGGGGGTGGAAACCGCCCGAGCGAAGACGATCACGCGCTCGGGCTCGCATTCATGGCGCAGCACGTCGAGCGTGCGCTCGAACCCAATCGGGCGCGATGTCGAGCGCGGGTTGTAGAACGCCATGGCGAAGTCGGCCTCTACCGCCAGGCGCAGGCGCCTTTCGATCAGCGCCCAGGGCTTGAGGTTGTCGGAAAGGTTGATGCAGCAGAAATCGTGGCCCAGCGGCGCGCCGGCTTTGGCGCTGGCCGCCAGCATCGCCGAGATGCCCGGCAGCACCTGAATATCGAGCGCGCGCCATTGGGGTTTGCCGGCTTCGAGCGCCTCGAACACCGCGCTTGCCATGGCGAACACGCCGGGGTCGCCAGAGGAGACTACCGCCACGCGTTTGCCTTCACAGGCCATATCGAGTGCGGCCTCGGCGCGGCGAATCTCCTCGCGGTTGTCCGAGCCGTGGCGGGTCAGGCCTTCGCGCGGCGCCACGCGGTTCACGTAGGGCACGTAGCCCACCACGTCCGTGGCCTCAGCAAGCGCGGCCGTGACCTCCGGCGTCATCATCGAATCCGCCCCCGGCCCCAGCCCGACGATTTTGACCCAGCCGCTCATGGGCGCCTCCCGTTGCCGTGAATCAGCACGATGGAAAAGTACGGCACCCGGTCACCGGCCTCAACCAGCGGCACCACGCGCTGATTCTCCATCGCGGCGTACTCGATCAGCCAGGCATCTCCCTCGCGCCCGGCAGCCTTTAGCGCCCGGCGCAGCTTGGTCAGGTGCCGGCCGATCTTCATCACCACCAGCGCATCGGTCTGGCGAATGCGCTCACAAAGCTGCGCTTCGGGGAGGGTCGCCATCGCCACGGTGAGCACGTCGTCGCCCCAGGTAATGGGCGCCCCCGTGGCGGTCCAGGCCGCGGACATGCCGGTGATACCGGGCACCACGTCCACCGGCACGCGCTCCAGAAGCCGGGTGTAGAGGTGCATGAACGAGCCGTAGAAGAACGGGTCGCCTTCGCAGAGCACGACCACATCATGCCCGGCGGCGCTCAGCTCGACGAGCCGGGCCACGCACTCCTCATAGAAGGCGGCGAGCAGCGCGTTGTAGCGCGGGTCGTCGAAGGGGATCTCGGTGGTGACCGGGTACACCATGGCAAGCTCGATCGCGTCGTCGCGCAAGAGCCCCTCGACGATGCTGCGGGCGTGGCCCTTCTTGCCCTTCTTGCGAAAGTAGGCGACGTGGGTGGCGCCGCGAATCAAACGATCCGCGCGCACGCTCATCAGATCCTGACAGCCGGGCCCCAGGCCCACGCCCTTGATGCAACCGTTACTCATTCGACGCGAGCCGCCAGCGCGTTGACCGCGGCCACGGTGACCGCGCTGCCGCCCAGCCGCCCGCGCACGATGCAGCCGGGAATCTCAGGAGTTTGCCAAAGCGCCTCCTTGGACTCCGCCGCACCGACGAAGCCCACCGGGCAGCCGATCACCGCCGCCGGGCGCGGGCAGTCGGGGTCTTCGAGCATATTGAGCAGGTGGAACAGCGCCGTCGGGGCGTTGCCGATCGCCACCACAGCGCCCTCCAGATGCGGCCGCCATAACTCCAGCGCCGCCGCCGAGCGGGTGTTGGCCATCTGATGGGCGAGCATGGGTGTGCGCTCATCGTTCAGCGTGCAGATCACCTCGTTATTCGCCGGCAGGCGCTTGCGGGTGATGCCTTCGGAGACCATGCGCGCGTCGCACAGAATCGGCGCGCCGGCCTCGAGCGCCGCTCGCGCGCGGTTGACCATATCGTTCTGGAAGTGGATATGAGCGGCGAGCTCCACAAGGCCCGCGGCGTGGATCATGCGCACGGCCACGACCTCCTCTTCCGGCGAGAAGCGGGAAAGCTCGGCCTCGCGGCGGATGATCGAAAACGACTCCCGGTAGATCGCCGGGCCGTGGGTTTCATAGGTGTAAGGCACCCAGTTTCTCCAGATAGTCCAGTACGTCGGGCTCCGTGAGCCCGCGCGCCGCCGGTTCGCCGTCGGCGCGGTCGTTGATCAGTACGTCGAAGCGGCCACCGCGCCCGGTCAGGCACACCGCCGCCGGGCGGCTTCGCGCGCAGCCCTTGGCGCAGCCGGAGACGTGCAGGCTGCTCGCCTGGTGGCGCGCGAGCCGTGCGGCCATGGCCCGGGTATCCACGCTTGCCTGCTCGCAGAACGGCGCGCCAGGGCAGGCGTCCATCGAAAGGCGCGGATCTCCCGGCTCGGTAATTACTCCAAACAGCGCGGGCAGGCGCCCGGCATCCGCACCGGTGACCAGCAGCCGCCGCCAGGGCGTCACGCGCAGCCGGCAATCTTCGAACGGCGTGACCAGCGCGCGAAGCGACGCCGCCTCGACTCGCCCAAGCGAAAGCCCGACCACCGCCCCCAAAGGATGCGCGCCCAGCGCAAGCGCCTGGCACGGCGCCGTCGGGGCCGCGTCTTGCCGCGCCCAGGCCGGCAGCGGCGCGCGGTGGCGGCCCATGCGTCTGGCCTGCCCCCCGCCGCTCTCCATGAACCAGCGGCACAGCTTGACCACCAGGTCGGCGGCGGCCTCGGCACTTTCCACGCGGGTCCCCATCGCGCGGCCTTCGCAGCGCACCAGCAGCGCGCCGGTGTCGTCGCGCTCGATGCGAAAATCCGCCGCGGCGTCACCGAGCAACGGGGTCGGCCCGGCGTCCACGGCGATGCCGACCTTGGCGGGCAGCGCGGGAAAGTCGCTCTCTTCCAGCCGCCGGGCGGCGCGGTGAGTGTCATCGTTCTCGCGCCACTCCGGTGAGAGCATCAGCGGCGGGCGGCGCTCATCCAAGGC
>NZ_JAMZBC010000245.1 GCF_024158715.1 Halomonas sp. 707D7
GCCCGGGAAACAGCGCCGGTCGCGTGACGTCCGCCATCAGGGCGGGGCGGCCGCTCGCCAGGTAGCGTTCGAGCCACTCGCCGGCCTCCTCGCCCATCGGCACCAGGCGATCCTTGTCGCCCTTGCCGCGCACCCGCACCACGCCCTGGCGCAGGTTCACCGCGTCGGTGGCCAGGCCCACCAGCTCCGACACCCGCAGCCCGCAGGCGTAGAGCAGCTCCAGCATGGCGCGGTCGCGCAGGCCCAGCGGCGTGGCGACGTCCGGGGCGGCCAGCAGCCGCTCGACCTCCTCCTCCTCGAGGGTGTCCGGCAGGTTCGGGCGCACCACGGGCAGCGCCATGTCGACGAGCGGGTCGTGCTCGACGCGCCCGTCAAGCTGCGCCCAGCGGTAGAAGCTTCGCAGCGACGACAGCAGCCGGGCGTTGCTGCGCGCCTGGTAGCCCGCCGCGCGGCGCGCCTCGAACCAGGCGGGGCAGCGCTCGGGCGCGGGCGAGAACAGCGTGTCGCCGGCGCTCTCAAGATGATGCTGCCAGGCCTCCAGGTCACGTCGGTAGGCCGCTAACGTATGATCGCTTGCGCCCTGCTCCAGCCACAAGGCATCAAGAAAGGCATCGATGTCGCTCATAGGTTAACGCTCTTGCGTTCTCGATTGAACGGCGCCAATAAAAAACCCCGCCCCGCAGAGCGGAGACGGGGTCTTGCGTACCCGAGCGCCAAGGCGCCCGGGAAAAAGCGGCGATTAAGCCAGCTTTTCCTTGATACGCGCCGACTTGCCGCTGCGCTCGCGCAGGTAGTACAGCTTGGCCTGACGAACGTCGCCGCGACGCTTGACTTCGATGGAGTCGACCAGCGGGCTGTAGGTCTGGAAGGTACGCTCGACGCCGACACCGTGAGAGATCTTGCGCACGGTGAAAGCGGAGTTCAGGCCACGGTTACGCTTGCCGATGACCACGCCTTCGAAGGCCTGCAGACGCTCGCGGGTGCCTTCCTTGACCTTGACCTGGACGACGATGGTGTCACCCGGTGCAAAGCTCGGAATTTCCTTGCTCATCTGCTCGTTTTCGATCGCCTGGATCACCTTGTTCTTGCTGCTCATCTGTCTTGCTCCTGAATAACGTGATGGTTCGCCACGCAGTCGTGGAAGGGGCGAACCGTGATCCCGGCGCTCGAAACGAGCCACGCGGGAGTCGTCATGGGTGACGCAGGTGCCTTGGCCCTGCACCGCCGCCAACGCTACGAGGTAGCCTTGGCGTGTTCCTCGATGTACTCGTCGAGCAGGCGCCGCTGCTCGGCATCGAGCTTCCGACCGGCCAGCAGGTCGGGTCGACGCTGCCAGGTCCTGCCGAGCGACTGCTTCAAGCGCCAGCGCTTGATGTCGCCGTGATGGCCGCTGAGCAGCACATCCGGCACCCGCTTGCCGTCGATCACTTCCGGACGGGTATAGTGCGGGCAGTCCAGCAGGCCGTCGCTGAACGAGTCCTCGATGGCGGAGTCGTGATGCCCCAGTACGCCGGGGATCAGCCTTGCCGCCGCGTCGATCAGTACCATGGCGGGCAGCTCGCCGCCGCTGAGCACATAGTCGCCGATCGACCACTCTTCGTCGATGTCACATTCGACCACGCGTTCGTCGATGCCCTCGTAGCGACCGGCGACCACCACCAGGGGGCCGGCATTTGCCAGGGTCTCGACGCCTTTCTGATCCAGCTTGCGCCCCTGGGGTGACAGGTAGATCACCTTGGGAGGGCAGCCGGTCAGCGCCTGGCCTTGCGCCTTCGCATCGTGGATCGCGCCGCGCAGCGTGTCGACCTTCATCAACATGCCGGGGCCGCCGCCGTAGGGCCGGTCATCCACGCTACGATGCTTGTCGGTGGCGTAATCCCGCGGGTTCCAGAACCCGAGCTCGATCTGGCCGCGCTCGATCGCTCGCCCCACCACCCCTTGCTGGGTCATGGCCTCGAACATCTCGGGGAACAGCGATACCACGCCGATCCACATCGCGGGCGTCTCGTCGCTCAAAACTCGGGGTCCCACTCGACGACCATGCGGGCCGCCTCGCGGTCCACCTCGAGCACCACGTCATCGGGCAGAAACGGCAGCAGCCGCTCGCGCCGGTCGATGGCGTCCTGATCGCCGCGTACCACCATGACATCGTTCGCGCCGGTTTCGAACAGATAGCTGATCCGTCCGAGCCGTTCGCCTGACCGAGTGAAGACGGCGAGGCCTTCGAGCTCGTGCCAGTAATACTCGTCGTCGGCGAGTTCGGGCAGCACGCCCTTGGGCAGCAGGATCTCGGCCTGGGCCAGCGATTCCGCAGCGGTCCGGTCCTCGATCTCTTCAAGCTGCACCACCAGCGCCTTGCCTTGCCGACGCCCCTGAACGACGGTCATGCGCTCGAGGGTCTCCCCGCGGCGCACCCACCACTCGGGGTACTCCAGAATGCCGTCGACCGGATGGGTGTAGGAGTAGACCTTGAGCCAACCCTTCACCCCGTGGGGGCTGGTCAGCTTGCCGAGCACGACGTGCTCGGCGGTCTGGCCTGCGTCTGAACGCGTCATGAACCAAGGCTCCTACGGTGTATCATCCTAACTCGCGCCATTCTGTCTCGCGCCGACAGGCTTACGCCTGCTTGCGTGCTTCCTTGACAAGCTCAGCCACGCGACCGGAGAGCTGCGCACCCTGGCTCTGCCAGTGAACGACGCGATCCAGATCGACGCGCAGACGCTCTTCCTGACCACGAGCAACCGGGTTGAAGAAGCCGATACGCTCGATGAAACGACCGTCACGGGCGTTACGCGAGTCGGTCACGGTGAGGTGGTAAAAGGGACGCTTCTTGGCGCCACCACGTGCCAAACGAATGGTAACCATACGATAACTATCCTTCGGTTGAGGTTACGAGAGTGGAGCATGGCGAGATCGCCACCAGAACACTCATCATGCAGTTTTGCGGCACACTGCTCGCCCGGGCGACGCGATGTCGTCCAAGTGCTTGCCGTGCACCCTTTATTACGCTTCATTGGCAGGCCTAACCCGTGCGCTGAACGCACCGATCGCCAACACCCACGCATGAAGAGGCCGCATTCTACGCAAATGCGACCCGCTTGGAAAGCCTGACAGCCAGAAAACTCGCGGTGCGTCAACTAGGCGCCGGCCCCGATCAGCGCGCACCGCGCCGCCATTCTCAGGCGCTCGCGCGCGCCACCAGCGTGGCCGGTACGCGCACCACCTCGGCCGGCGCCCTGGGCGTCTCGATGCGC
>NZ_JAMZBC010000246.1 GCF_024158715.1 Halomonas sp. 707D7
GCGGGTAGAACTGGGCCATCACGTTGCGCACCACCAGGCGAAACACCTGGGCCTCGATGTCCGAGAGCGTGGCAAAGTCCGCCGCCTTGCCGGTCGGGGCCAGCGCGTGGTGGGCGCCGACCTGCTTGTCGTTCCAGGCCTTGGAGCGCAGGGAGAAGTCGGCCCCCTCGAGCCACTGGGAAAGAGTGGCATCGTTTCGGCAGGCGCCGGTCAGGCTCTTGCGGGCGAGCGGCAGGTGCTCTTCCGGCAGGTAGCGGCAGTCCGAGCGCGGGTAGGTGATCAGCTTGTGGCGCTCGTAGAGGCTCTGGCAGACGTCGAGCACCGTCTGGGCGGAAAGTCCGAAACGGCGCGCGGCGTCCACCTGCAGCGCCGAAAGCGAGTAGGGCAGCGGCGCGTTCTGGCGCTTCTCGCTCTGCTCGAGCTTGGCCAGCCGACCCTCGGCGCCGGGAAGCCTGGCTGCCAGCGCATCCGCCGGGGCGCGCTCGACCAGCCGGCCCTGGTCGTCCAGCGGCTGGCGCTCGGTGGGTACCCACCAGGCGCGAAGCCGGCCTCGGGCCACCTCGATATCCACCCAGAGCGGGTAGAACGGGTAGGGCGTGAAGTCGCGAATGGCGTTGTCGCGCCGGACGATCAGCCCCAGCACCGGCGTCTGCACGCGACCGACGGAGAGGACACCGTCGTGGCCCGCCTGGCGCCCGGTCAGCGTCCAGGCGCGGGTCAGGTTGATGCCGTAGAGCCAGTCCGCCCGGGAGCGCGCCTGGGCGGCCTGGAACAGCGGCTGGAAGGCGGCGTTGCTGGCAAGCCTCGAAAGCGCCCGGGTCACCGCAGGGCGGTTCAGGTCACTGATTAGAAGCCTCGACACCGGGCCGCGATAGTTCAGGTACTCGATCACCTCCTGAACCAGGAGCTGGCCCTCGCGGTCCGGGTCGCCGGCGTGCACCACCTCGCCGGCCTGCTTGATCAACTTGCGGATCACCGCGAGCTGGCCGCGCGCCTTGGCGCGTGGGGCGAGCTTCCAGGTGCCGGGCACGATCGGCAACCGGTCGAGTCGCCACTGCTTGTCGGCGGGGTCGTAGGCCTCCGGGGCGGCCTGCTCGAGAAGATGGCCCAGGCACCAGGTCACGGTGGTGTCACCGCAGACGATGGCGCCTTCCTGGCGCTGGTCGCCGCCGGGCAGCGCATCGGCAATGGCCCGGGCGAGGCTGGGTTTTTCGGCGATGATCAAGCGCATACGCAAAGGGCCTTCGGGTGATCGGAACGCGCCATCATAGCAGAGTCGTCCCGACCCCCCGAAAGCCCGGGCAGGCATCGATGTCCCAAAAGCGTTTAGAACTTGACCTCGAGCCCCACGCCGTAGAGATCGTCCCGGCCCTGGCCGTCGATATCGAGCCGGTCCAGGTTGTACTCGGCGTACACCTTGGCGTTCTTCATGAGCCTGTAGGAGACGCCGAACACGATTTCATCGACCCGGGTGCCCTGATCGGCCAGAGCGTCCTCACCCTCCTCGCGGTTGTAGCCCGCCATGAAGAGGGCGCGGCCCACCTCGTAGGCGGCGGCGACTTCGTAGAAGTGGCTGGAAAACCGCTGGTCGTTGCCTGCCTCCATGCTCTTGTAGCCGTTGATGGCGCCGACGTAGAACGGTGAGATACGCCAGCCGATGCCGAGCCCCCAGCTGGTCATGTCACCCAGCGTATCGGTGGTGCCCTGGAAGCTTTGGCGCTCGTAGGCACCGACGAAGTCGATCTCGTTGTCGGTGGTGTAGCGCGCCGAGAAGCTGTACTGGTAGTCGCGGTCGCCGTCACTGGTTTCGCGGGGGCGGCGCTCGTCCTCGAGGACGTAGCTGCCGCGAAAATCCCAGTTGCCGAGGTCGTAGCCAACGGTCAACTGGTCGTCCTTCTTGCTTTCGAAGGGCTTGACGCCGTTGATCTTGTTGTCGCTGGCCGACGAGCCGAAGAGCTCGAAGATGTCGGTGACCGCGATCAGTTGCTTGGTCGAACTCTGGGTGCGGCCCATGGCCATTTCGAGCTGGTCCTGGTAACGAAAGCCGAGCCAGGCGTAGCGCACGTCGAGACTATCGGTCTTGGCGTCGTTGTCGCCTTCGGCGTTCATCTGCCACTCGAGCTTGCCCAGCAGGTCGAGCTCGTCGTTGAGGCGGTAGTTGAACTGGGTGCCCAGGCGCGCCTTGCCGTCGCCGCCGAAGTTCAGCCGCTGGGTCGGATGGTCCTTGTCGTACTTGAAGGCGCCGGCTTCGTACTGCACCTTGCCGCGCAGGTCGACCCGGGCGTCGTCGTTTTCGAACACGATCGCGGCCTGGGCGCCTTGAGTGGCGGCCATGGCGACGAGGGCGGCGGTGAGTGTCTTCTTCATCGTTGAGTTCCCTTGATAACATTCAGGCAGTAGGGGGCCGCTCTTTCGATCGAGCGATCGAAAGAGGGCGTGTTCTAAAAAGCGTCGGTCTGAGCTTGCGGCGTGCGTCCTAGAAGTCGCTGGCGAGCGCCTCGGCATCCTCTTCCAGCGTGTTGTCCAGCGCGATGCCGCTTTGCTCCAGCTTGGCGACGTAGTACGCCTTGACGCTTTCCCAGTCGTAGTAGGGGTAGTGCTCGGTGGGCAGGGGAAACGCGACTTCGCGCTCGTTGTGCAGCATCTTCACCAGGTGATCGTCGCCGTTTTCGTACAGCACCCACTGGAGATTGGCCGCCATGGCGGTGATCGCCTTGCCGTCCCAGCTTTGCTTGACCTGCGCGGGGTCGTCCTGGCTTTCGGCCGCGCCGTCGATCTCGAGGTAGGCGGCCAGCGGCATGATCAGCTCCGCGTGGCTGAAGTTGAAAATGCCGCTGGCGCTCTGCGTCTCGAGCGCCGCATCGGTGGAGGCGATCAGTTCCTTGACCATGGGCGCGGCGATTTCTTGGGGCTGGTCGCTTGTGCTCAGCGACGGCCCCTTGGCGTAGAAGGCATCCATCAGGTCGAGGTCTTCGTACCAGGCGAGCTGCTCGTCGCTGAAATAGCGGCCAAAGTCGAACGCGCCTTCGAGGGCGATATTCGGCGCGATGATGTAGAGCTGGTAGAGATTGTTGGCAGCATCGGCGGGGGTCGCGAGGTTGACCTTGCCCTTGGCGTCCTGCAGGGCGAACTCGCCGTTTTCGAGCGCCTCGAACAGGGCCTCGTCCACGAACCGGGTCATGATCTCGCGGGCGTAGCCGTCGGTTTCCGCACGCTCGTCCAAATAACGGGCGATGACGGCCTGCC
>NZ_JAMZBC010000247.1 GCF_024158715.1 Halomonas sp. 707D7
GGCGGTTACATCACCGAAACCCACAGCTGGCACTGGCTGTTTCTGGCCAACGTGATTCCCGGCATCCTGGTGTGCTGGGCGGCCTGGAGTTTTCTCGACATCGACAAACCCGACCACGCGCTGGCGCGCCGGCTCGACGTGATCGGGCTGGCGCTGATCGCGCTGTTTCTCGGCTCGCTGGAGTTCGTGCTGGAAGAGGGCCCGGGGGATGACTGGTTCGCAAGCCGCGAGATCGTCGCGTTCAGCCTCTTGTGTGTCGCCGCTGGCGCGTGGTTCTTCGTTCGCACGCTGAGAAGCTCACACCCGATCGTCGATCTGCGCGCCTTCGCCAACCGCAACTTCGCCATCGGCGCGGGCATGGGCTTCATCATCGGCATCGCGCTTTACGGGCTGGTCTACATCATGCCGCTGTTCTTCGGCTACGTGCGCGGCTACTCGAGCCTGCAGATCGGCCAGGTGATGTTCGTCACCGGGATGACGATGTTCTTCTGCGCGCCGCTGGTGGGCAAGGCGACCAACCACGTGGATCTGCGCCTGTTGCTGTTCTTCGGTTTCCTGCTGGTCGGGGTCGGCACGATGATGAACGCCAATCTCACCGTCGAGTCCGGCTTCTGGCAGTTCTGCCTGCCCCAGGTGGTGCGCGGCATGGGGCTGATCATGTGCATCATCCCCGCCTCGCGCATCGCGCTCGGCACCCTCCCCCCGGCGGAGGTGGGCAACGCCAGCGGGCTCTTCAACGTGATGCGCAACCTGGGCGGCGCCATGGGGCTGGCGCTGCTCGATACGGTGCGCGACATCCGCGAGGACTTTCACTGGAACCAGCTGATTCCGGCCATCGACACCGGCCGCGAGGTGGTGGTGGCGGAAATCGCCCAGTACGAGGCGCTGCTGACGGGCGCCGTCGCCGACGCGCACCAGGCGGCGATCGGCCTGATCGCCCAGCGCGTCGCCCAGCAGGCCCAAGTGCTCGCCTTCAACGACATCTTCACCTGGCTGGGACTGATCTACCTCGCGGCGGTACCGCTGGTGTTTCTGCTCAAGCGCATCCGCGCCTGACTCAGCAGCGCGGCGTGGCGAAGGCCAGCACGTCCTCCAGGCGCGCCTGGCCGAGGGCGAGCTGGATCAGCCGATCCAGCCCCAGCGCCACCCCCGCGCCTTCGGGCATGCCATGCTCGAGCGCTGCCAGCAGGCGCTCGTCCACGTCCACTTCCTGAAAGCCCAGGCGGCGACGCGCCTGGTTGTCCTGCTCGAAGCGCAGGCGCTGCTCATCGGCATCGGTCAGCTCGTCGTAGCCATTGGCGAGCTCCACCCCGTCGAGATAGAGTTCGAAGCGCGAGGCCACCCACTGCCCGTCCTCGTCCTGATGACGCCTGGCGAGCGCCGCCTGGCTCGCCGGGTAGTCCACCACCACGGAGAGCTCGTCGCGCCCCAGGGTCGGCTCGATCACCAAGCCCATCAAGAGATCGAGGCAGGTCTCGCGGCTCTCGTCGGCCAGGCTCCGGGGCGACATCTGGCCCCGCTCGGCGGCCAGGCGGCGCAGGGTCTCCAGCGACGTGGTGAACGGGTCGACCGCCAGATGCTCGTGAAACAGCGCCCGGTAGCGGTAGCGTGTCACCGGCCTTGCCAGGTGCGGTGCCACCGCGCTTACCAGCGCGGCGGTTTCGTCGATCAACGCCTCGAGCGACATCCCCGGCCGGTACCACTCGAGCATGGTGAACTCGATGTTGTGGCGCCCTCCCACTTCGCCGTCGCGAAAGCTCCTGGCGAGCTGGAAGATCGGCCCGCTGCCTGCCGCGAGCAGGCGCTTCATGTGGAATTCCGGCGAGGTCTGCAGCCACAGCGTGCGCTGGCCCGTGTCGGTACGCGCCCGGGTCGAGAGCGATACCAGGTGCACGTCGGTACTGCCGCCCTGGCCCAGCACCGGGGTTTCTACCTCCAGCACGTCACGCTCGGCGAAGAACGCCCGCGCCCGGGCCATGAGCATCGCCCGGGCCTTGAGCGTCTCGATCTCGGCGGTAGGACGCCACTCGATGGTCATCGTGTCACTCCCAATGAAAAGGCCACGCCGCAGCGTGGCCTTGAAAGCCCGTCAGCCCTGACCGGCTGCAGGCGCCCGATCAGGCGCGGGAAACGTACTCGCCGGAGCGTGTGTCGACCTTGAGCACTTCGCCCTGGTTGATGAACAGCGGCACGCGCACCACCGCACCGGAGGAGAGCGTGGCCGGCTTGGAGCCGCCCTGGGCGGTGTCGCCCTTGAGGCCCGGATCGGTTTCCACCACCTCGAGCTCGATGAAGTTCGGCGGCGTCACCGAGATCGCCTTGTCGTTCCACAGGGTGATGGTGTAGGGCACCTGCTCCTTGAGCCACTTCTCGGTTTCGCCGAGGGCCTTCTTCTCGACCGCGTACTGCTCGAAGGAGCCGTCGGTCTTCATGAAGTGCCACATGTCGCCATCGGTGTAGAGGTACTCCATCTCCAGATCCATGACGTCGGCCCCTTCCAAGGAGTCGCCGGACTTGAAGGTACGCTCGCCGACGCGACCGGTCATCAGGTTGCGCAGCTTCACGCGGTTGAAGGCCTGACCCTTGCCCGGCTTGACCAGCTCGTTCTCGACGATCGAGCAGGGATCGCCGTCGAGCATTACTTTCAAACCGCCCTTGAATTCATTGGTAGAATAGTTCGCCATATCGTCTCTCGATCATCCGTTGCTGGAGTAAGCGCGCAAAAGCGCTTGCCGGGCAAGCGCTTTTCATCAAGTGGGCGCATGATAACCCGAAGGAGCTCTTTTTTGCAGGAGAACATGATGATTGCCGCGGCCCGCCTCGAGCCCGGCGCCGACGCACCCACTCCCTGGCAGCGCCAGCTCTCCGGCGCCATTCGCGACCCCCGCCAACTGTTCGAGCGCCTGGGGCTCGACACCCGTCTGCTCGACGGCGCCCGGGCCGGCCACGCGCTGTTCGAGGTACGCGTGCCGGAAGCCTACCTTGCCCGCATCACCCGCCAGGCGCCCGACGACCCGCTGCTGCGCCAGGTACTGCCGCTGGGGGAGGAGGCGCAAAGCGCCGCGGGCTACGTGCTCGACCCGCTGGAAGAGGCGCAGCACCGCCCCGCCAGGGGGCTGATCCACAAGTACGCAGGCCGCGTGCTGCTGATCGCGAGCCCCGCCTGCGCGGTGAACTGCCGCTACTGCTTTCGCCGCCACTTCCCCTACGCCGACA
>NZ_JAMZBC010000248.1 GCF_024158715.1 Halomonas sp. 707D7
GGCCCAGAACTCGAACACGTTCTCTTCGCGAATGCCGAATTCCATTGCCGCGCGGCGGTTGGTGGAGGCGGCGATGAAGTGCGCGCCCACGTCGGCGTCTTCCCCTGCATTTTCCAGAAACCAGCGCCGTGCGGTCTTGGCGTTCAAGAGCGTCTCCTGGGTGGAGAAGGTCTTGGTCGAGACGATGAACAGGGTCGTCGCCGGGTCCAGGCGTGACAGCACCTTCTGGATATGGGTGCCATCGACGTTGGAGACGAAGTGGAAGTGAAGCTCGGGGTGGCGGTACTTCAAGAGCGCGCGCACCGCCATATTGGGGCCGAGATCCGAGCCGCCGATGCCGATGTTGACCACGTCCCTGATCGGCTGGCCGCTGTAACCTTTCCACTCGCCGTTTCTCACCGCCTCGGAAAACGTCTTGATCTGCTCGCGGGTGCGGGTGATCTCCGGCATCACGTCCTCGCCATCGACGAACACCGGCTCGTCGCCGGGGTTTCTGAGCGCGGTGTGCAGCACCGGGCGGTTTTCGGTCACGTTGATGATGTCGCCGGAGAACATCTGCGCCCGGCGCTGCACCAGCGCCGAGTGGTCGGCCAGCTCCAGCAGTTTCGCCAGCACCTCGTCGGATACGTGATGCTTGGAGTAGTCCAGAAACAGCCCGCCCACGCGCAGGCTCATCTTGTCGAAGCGCTGGGGGTCGCGTGCGAAGTAGTCACGGATGCGATCGTCGTGGGTCTTGTCGCGCAGGCGCTCGAGGGCCTGCCAGGTGACGCTGCGGGTGAGCTGGAACATGGGGGAATTTCCTTGTCGATGAGGCAGTTGGAGCGTGGCGCCTGTACCTTGATTGTTGTGTAAAAATACTACATCACGTGCTGCCTGGGGCAACTGCCGGGCACAAAAAAAGCGCCTTCGACGCGCTGTCGCGTCGCCGAAGGCGCTTTCTCGAGGTCACGATGGCACGCTGTTCAGCCGGCCACGGCCACTTGGGCGGCGCCGCGCTTGAGGAAGGCGTAGCTCACGCCGGTGATCAGCGCGCCCACCACGATGGCGCCCAGGTAGAGCAGCGCCGGGCTGATCGCGCCGGGAATCAGCAGCACGAAGATGCCGCCGTGGGGCGCCATCAGCTTGGCGCCGATGAGCATCGAGAGTGCGCCGGTCACCGCCCCACCGACGATGCAGCAGGGAATCACCCGCAGCGGGTCCTTGGCGGCGAAGGGAATCGCGCCTTCGCTGATGAAGCAAAGCCCCAGCACGAAGGAAGCCTTGCCCGCCTCGCGCTCGGCGGCGGCGTACTTGTAGCGCGCCAGGAAGCTTGCGATGCCCATGCCGATCGGCGGCACCATGCCCGCTGCCATCACCGCCGCCATCGGCCCATAGGTGCCGGAGGCGATCAGGCCGACGCCGAAGGTGTAGGCGGCCTTGTTGATCGGCCCGCCGAGATCCACGCACATCATCGTGCCCAGCAGAAGCCCCAGAATCACCGCGTTGGTCGAGTCGAGGGAGGCCAAGTAGTTCTCGAGCGCGCCCAGCAGCGCCGCCACCGGCTCGCCGATGACGTAGACCATGATCAAGCCGGTGACGAGGCTCGCCACGAAGGGAATGATCAGAATCGGCTTGAGCGACTCCACGCTCGCGGGAAGCTTGACGCCGCGGGTCACGCCCAGCGCCACGTAACCGGCCAGAAAACCGGCCAGAATGCCGCCGATGAAGCCCGAGCCGATGTCGGCGGCGAGCATGCCGCCGATCAGCCCCGGCGCAATGCCTGGCCGGTCGGCAATGGAGTAGGCGATGTAGCCCGCCAGCACCGGCACGATCAGCCCCATGGCGCTGCCGCCGATCTGCATCAAGGCGGCGGGAAGCGTGCCCGGTTCCTCGAACGCCTCGATACCGAAGACGAAGGAGAGCGCGATGATCAATCCGCCGGCCACCACCATCGGCAGCATGAACGACACCCCGGTGAGCAGGTGCTTGTAGACGCCTTTCTCCTTGAGGCTCTTGGGGGCGCTGGCGGCGGATGCGCTGGCACCGTCCTCGATGCGCGCCTCGGCGAGGGCGGCCTCCAGGGTCTGGCGGGGCTTCTTCAGCGCCGTGCCGGTCGAGGTGCGGTAGATCCGCTTACCAGCGAAGCGCGTGGGGTCGACCTCGATGTCGCAGGCCAGCAGCACCACGTCCGCCTGAGCGATCTCGGCGTCGGTGAGCTTGTCCTGGGCGCCGACCGAGCCCTGGGTTTCCACGCGCAGGGCATGGCCGAGCGAGCGTCCGGCTTCCTTGAGCGCCTCGGCGGCCATGAAGGTGTGGGCGACGCCGGTCGGGCAGGCGGTGACGGCGACGATACGCTTGCCGGCCTGAGCGGGGGCAGCGGTATGCTCGTCGGCGGCGGATTCAGCGGCCGAGGCGAACAGCGGCGCCTCGCGCTTGGCGGTGGTCAGAAACGCCTCCGGGTCGGGCAGGGCGTCGCTGATGGCGCCTCGGTACAGGCGCTTGCCGGTGAAGCGGGCCGGGTCAGGCACCTGCTCGGCGGCCACCACGATCAGGTCGGCATGCTCGATCTGCTCCCGGCTTGCGGCTTCGAGCGGCGCGAGCTCGCCGTGCATCTCGACGTGAACCTGCCAGCCCAGGCGCTGGGCGGCCTGCTCCAGGCGCCGGGCGGCGAGAAAGGTGGTGGCCATGCCGCTGGGGCAGGCGGTGATCAGAATGATGTTCATGAAAGAGCTCCATCGGGGCTTTCGACGCGCAGGCGCGCCACCTGCGTCTGCTGCAAGAGGGTGGAAAAGTCGCTCGCCTGATGATCGCCCACGCCGACATGGCGCACCGATTCGGCGGAAAGAGCGGTCGCGAAGCGCAGCGTCCGTTCGTCGTCATGGCCGCTCAAGAGACCGTGCAGCATGCCGGCCACGAAGGTGTCGCCGGCGCCGACGGTATTGGCCGCCTGCAGCCTGGGCGGCAGCGCCTGCCAGGCGCCTTGGGCGTTGACCCAGAGCACCCCGTCGGCGCCGGCGGAAAGCAGCGCCTGCTCGATGCCGGCCGCGTGCAGGCGTGCCGTGGCCGCCAGGCGCGACTCGAGACTTTCGAGCGCCTCGCCCGCCCAGTCGGCAAGCTCCAGTTCGTTGGGCTTGACCGCCTGGGGGGCGGCGGCGATGGCGCGAGTCAGCGCCGCGCCGCTGGTATCCACCCAGAGCGGCACGCCGGTGGCCTCGAGGCGGGCCAGAAA
>NZ_JAMZBC010000249.1 GCF_024158715.1 Halomonas sp. 707D7
CTCCTCGGTGGCGTACGGCAACGCCGCCGGCGGGGTGATCGACATCACCACCGCCGATGGTGCAAGCGCGCCGGGCTCGCGGGTGCGCGTGGAAGCGGGCAGCGATGGCTACCAGAAGCTCGCGCTGCAACACGGTGGCCAGAACGGCGAGTGGTCGCACCATGTGAGTCTTTCTGGCTTGAACGTGGACGGCTACCGCGAGCAAAGCTCCACCGAAAAGTATCTGCTCAACGCCAAGCTGCGCCGGGAGCTCGGCAGCCAGCGCGCGCTGACCGCCATCGTCAACCTGCTGGAGAATCCGCGCTCGGAAGATCCCGGGGCGCTCAACGCCCGCGAGGTGGCGCTGGGGCGCGACCAGGCCGCGCCCAACGCCCTGGCGCTCGATGCCGGGCAGCGCGTCGACCAGCAGCTTCTCGGCCTGCAGTACGAGGACCTGGGCGCCGGGCCGGGCGAGCTCTACGTGAAAGGCTTCTACGCCCGGCGCGATTTCGAGCAGCAACTGCCTTACGTGGGCGACAGCCGCCTGGGCTATAAGCGTGACTACTTCGGGGGCAGCGCCGAGTATCACCATGCCATCGAGCTCGGGGCGCTGCCGTTGGAGTATGTCATCGGTATGGATGTCGCGCGCCAGGAGGACGACCGCTTTCGTTTCGATGTGAGCGGGGTGGGGGCGGTGGGCGAGCAGGTAGCCCGCGAAAAGCAGACCGCCACCGCTACCGGCGTGTTCGCCCAGGGCGATCTTGGCTTGACGGATGAGCTGACGCTGTCGCTGGGCGCACGCTTCGATCGCGTGGCGCTCGAGGTGGATGATCGTTATCTCGACGACGGCGATCAAGGGGGCGAGCAGACGTTCAACGAGTGGAGCGGCTCTGCGGGGCTAAGCTATCGCTACCGCCCGCAGCACCAGCTTTACGTCAATACCGGCACCGCCTTCGAGACGCCGACCTTCGCCGAGTTCGCCAACCCTGCCGGCGGTGGCTTCAATCCCGGCGTCGAGCCGCAGAAGGCGTGGAATCGCGAAGTGGGCCTGCGCGGCTACGTGGCGCCGTGGGCGCTCGACTACGACCTGGCGCTGTTCTCGGTTCGCGTTCGCGACGAACTGGTACCGTTCGACGAGGGCGGGCGCACCTTCTACGAGAACGCGGGCAATACCGACCGCGACGGGGTGGAGCTATCGCTTGGCTGGCAGTTCGCCGATGCCTGGCGACTGGACAGCGCCCTGACCCTGGCGCGCTACGACTTCGACGAGTTCCAAAGCGGTGAGGCGCGCTTCGACGGCAACCGCATCCCCGGGCTTGCCGAACGAACCTGGATCAGCCAGCTCACCTGGCAGGGCTCGGGCGAGCGTTTCGCCACCCTCGAGACCGAGTACGTCGGGGATCTGGTGGCCGACAACGCCAACGAGGTTGAGGTGGAGAGCTACTGGCTGGTGAACCTTCGGGTGGGCGATGGCTGGCAACTGAGCGAGGCGTCGAACCTGAACGCCTACGTGGGGCTTCGCAATCTGTTCGATCGCGAGTACTACGACAATACGCGCCTCAACGGCACCTTCGGGCGCTATTTCGAGCCGGCGCCGGGGCGCAGCGTCTACGCTGGCGTGGAGCTTGCGTTCTAGGTCGCTTGCATGCTTCAACACAAGACGGGCAGCCCAAGGGCTGCCCGTCTTGTGTTGAAGGCCGTGCGTCATGCACGGCCGAGAAGGGGATTACTGTGGCAGCGCGTAGCCGATCACGTAGTCGCCCATTTTGGTGCCGAAGGTGCCGTGGCCGCCGGCGCTGATCACCACGTACTGGCGGCCGTCGGCGCCGGTGTAGGTCATGGGCGTGGCCTGGCCGCCAGCGGGCAGGCGCGCCTTGAAGATCTCTTCACCGGTTTCATGGTTGTAGCCGCGCAGGTACTGATCCAGCGTGCCGCTCATGAAGGTGACGCCGCCCGCTGTGGTGAGCGGGCCACCCAGCGCCGGAACGCCGACCGGCAGGCCGATCGGCAGGCCTAGCGGCATGCTGTCTCGGGTGGTGCCGTTGGGGTGCTTCCACACCACCTCGGCGTTTTGCAGATCGATACCGGCCACGTCGCCCCAGGAGGGCGCCTGGCAGGGCAGATCGAAGATCGACAAAAGCGGGCCGAGTTCGACGGCGTAGGGCGCGCCGGTATTGGGCTGGAGCCCCTGTTCGCTGGCCGAGCCCTCGCCTTCTTCCACTTCTTCACGCGGAATCAGACGCGACACGAAGGCCAGGTACTTGGCGCCGGTGAACAGCGTCTGGCGCTCCGGGTCGACGGCGACGCCGCCCCAGTTCATGACGCCGACGTTGCCCGGGTAGACGATGCTGCCCTCGAGCGAGGGCGGGGTGTACTGGCCTTCGTAGCGCAGCGAGTTGAACTGGATGCGACACATCATCTGATCGAAGGGCGTGGCGCCCCACATGTCGCGCTCGGTGAGCGGCGGCGGCAAGAGGTTCAGCTGTGATCGGGGCTGGGTTTCGGCGGTCCAGTCGCCTTCCACCGCGCCCTGGGGAACGGGGATCTCGTCGATCGGCACGATCGCCTCGCCGGTTTCCCGGTTCAGAACGTAAAGGCTGCCCTGCTTGGTGGGCTGGATCACCGCGGGCTGCACGCCTTCGTCGGTGGCCAGATCGATCAGCACCGGCTGGGCGGGCATGTCCATGTCCCACAGGTCGTGGTGAACGAACTGGTAGACCCAGGCCACCTGGCCGGTCTCGAGCTCCAGCGCCACCAGGCCCGCGCTGTAGGTTTCGTCGTTTTCGCTGCGATCGGCGCCGTACTGGTCCGGCGTGGCGTTGCCCATGGGCAGGTAGACGAGCCCCAACTCCTCGTCGACGCTGATCGGCGGCCAGACGTTGGGCGAGTTGCGGGTATAGACCTCGTCATCGGAAAGCGGCTCGGTTTCTTCGGGATTACCGCTGTCCCAGTTCCAGACCAGCTCGCCGGTGCGCACGTCGAAGGCGCGAATCACGCCGGAGGGCTCGTCGGTGGAGGCGTTGTCGGTCACGTGGCCGCCTAGAATCACCAGGTTTTCGGTCACGGTGGCCGGCGAGGTGGAGTAGTAGCCACCCGGGTTGAACTCGCCGATATTGCGCGTCAGATCCACCGTGCCGTTGTCACCAAACCCGGCGCAGGGCTCACCGGTATCGGCATTGAGCGCAATCAGGCGGGCATCGGCGGTGGGCAGGTAA
>NZ_JAMZBC010000250.1 GCF_024158715.1 Halomonas sp. 707D7
CGCGGCAAGCGGCGCGCCTTCGTGCACCAGGCGCTCCTTGCGCCTGCGCGCTTCTACCGGCAGAAACGGCAGCGGGTTGTCGCCGTGCTCGTCGCGAAACAGGAAGGCGCCGCGCGGGTGCGCGTCGGCGTGGAGAAAGCAGTGGTTGACCGCCTCGACCATGGCGCGACTCGAGCGAAAGTTGGTCGAGAGCGTCACGTGGCGCCCGGCGGTATCGGTGCGGGCCTGCAGGTAGGTGAAGATGTCCGCGCCGCGAAAGGCGTAGATCGCCTGCTTGGGGTCGCCGATCAGGAACACGGCGCTCTCGCGGTTGGGCGCGGCTACCTGGTAGACCGCATCGAAAATGCGGTACTGCACCGGGTCGGTGTCCTGGAACTCGTCGATCAGCGCCACCGGGAACTGGCGGCGGATCTGGGCGGCCAGCGCTTCGCGGTTGGGGCCTTGAAGCGCGCGGTCCAGGTAGGTGAGAAGCTCCGTGGGGCCCATTTCGGCGCGGCGCTGCTGCTCGCGCTCCAGGCGCACCTTGCACCACTGCACGGCGTGAACCAGCAGGTCGTTGCGCGGGTCGGGCAGCGCCTCGAGGGCGGGCTTGAGCGCTTCGAGCGCCTGCCACGCATTGGGGCAGGGCGGCGCGCCCTCCTTCCAGATCTCGGCCATGCCGTCTGGCGTCATGCGCTTCCAGGCGGCCTCGGTGAGGGATGGGCGCTCCTGATCGGTCGTGGCCCACTCGCCCAGAGCGCCCAGCCAGCTGGCGCGGCTCTTGGCGTTGAAACTCTGGGCCTTGAACGCCTTGGCCTTCGCCGCCGTCTCGAGTGCTTCTTCGAGCGTGGCCAGCCACGCGGGCCAGGGGGCCTTCAGCGTCGCCAGCGCCTGACCTTTTCGGGCCTCGGTGGCGGTCAGAATCTCCTCCGGCGCCGGGCGCGGCTCGCCCAGCGCCTCGGCATCCGCCAGCAGCCTTACCAGCTCGTCGTGCAGCGCCTGGGGTGAGGTCCAGCAGCGGGTGATGTGGCCCAGCGCGTCCACGTCCAGCGGGTAGTAGAAGGTGCGCCAGTAGTCGCGCACCACTTCCTGGGTCAGCTCGCGCTGGTCGTTCTCCAGGTTCAGCGAGAAGAGACTGCCGCTGTCGAAGGCGTGCTCGCGCAGCATGCGGTAGCACCAGCTGTGAATGGTCGACACCGCCGCTTCGTCCATCCACTCGGCGGCCAGCTCCAGGCGCCGGGCGCAGGCGGGCCAGGCGGCTTCGTCGTAGCGGGCGCGAAGCGCGCACAGCAGGTCGTCTTCGAGGGCGCCGCGAAACACCGCCGCCGCTTCCACCAGCCGCCCGCGAATGCGCTCGCGAAGCTCCTGGGTCGCGGCGTTGGTGAAGGTGACCACCAGGATCTCCGGCGGGGTCAGCGGACGCGGGTGAGCGGTGTCGTCGTCCGGGCTTCGCGCGCCCAGCACCAGGCGCACATATAGAAGCGCGATGGTGAAGGTCTTGCCGGTGCCCGCGCTCGCTTCGATCAACCGGCTGCCGTGAAGCGGCAGGCGTAGGGGGTCGAGCGGGGCGGGTAGGCTCATGAGCGCTCCGAAAAACGGTGAAAAAGGGTAGAAAGGGCGGGCACTTGGCACTATATCGCGATGGTCTGGCAGGCGCAAAACGGGCGCGGCCAGGCGGCGGGCTGTGAGCGGCGCCCTTCACCTGCTAATCTTGTCGGCCAGCCCACGCCAGGATGGCCTGGAAACGCTGCTGCGGCACCCAGTATTTGCTGACGATGAGACACCATGCTGACATCGCTTCTCGATAACGATTTTTACAAGATCACCATGCAGAACGCCGTGATCAAGCGCTTTCCCTACGCCCACGCTCACTACGCGTTCATCAATCGCGGCGAGCATCGCTTTCCCGAAGGGTTCGGCGTGGCGCTGCGCCAGGAAGTCGACAAGATGGCCTCGCTGACGCTCAGCGAGGAAGAGAAGCGCTATCTGGAAACCACCTGCCCGTATCTCGATCCTACCTACCTCGATTTCCTGGCCGGGTTTCGCTACGACCCGTCGGAAGTGATTATCGAGCAGCAGGGCAGCGAGGTCTCCGTGATCATCGAGGGCCCCTGGTATCGCACCATCCTGTGGGAAGTGCCGCTGATGTCGCTGATCAGCGAGCTGTGGTATCGCCTGCGCGGCGAACGCGTGGCCAGCGAGACCGATGCGCTGATCGAGCAGCGTACCAAGGAGAAGATCGAGCACTACCGCAAGTTAGGGCTCAAGATCGCCGAGTTCGGCACCCGGCGGCGCTTTTCGTTCGCGGTACACGACCGCGTGGTAGGGGCGCTGCGCCACTACGGCGGCGAGGCCTTCACCGGCACCAGCAACGTCTATCTCGCCATGCGCCACGGCGTGAAGCCGATCGGCACCCACGCCCACGAGTGGTTCATGTTCCACGGCGCGCGCTTCGGCTTCAAGATGGCCAACAGCCTGGCGCTGGAGCACTGGGTGGACGTCTACCGCGGCGATCTCGGCATCGCGCTGACCGATACCTTCACCTCGCGGGCGTTCTTCGAGAGCTTCGACAAGAAGTTCGCCAAGCTCTTCGACGGCGTGCGCCACGACAGCGGTGACCCGGTGGAGTTCGCCAAGGCGACCATCGAGCACTACAAGCGCCTGGGGGTAAACCCGCAGACCAAGTCGATCATCTTTTCCGATGCGCTCACCCCGGAGAAGGTCGAGCGCATCCAGTCGTTCTGCGAAGGGCGCATCGGCACCGCCTTCGGCATCGGCACCAACTTCACCAACGACGTGGGCCTCGAGCCGATGAACATGGTGATCAAGATGGTCAAGGCGCGCCCGGAAGGCCAGGGGTGGCTGCCGGTCATCAAGCTCTCGGACGTACCGGACAAGCACACCGGCGACCCGGAGATGATCGCGCTCGCCCAGCGGATTCTGGCGCTGAGCCATCGGCCGTCGGAGTAGCGCTTCATGCCCCTTTGCTGCTTGCTGTCATGGCGATGATCTTTGCATGACAAAGACGCTACGGTGAAGATTACTTCGGTTTTGTAAGCGATCTCTTACTTTCTTGTAAGCCATTTGCGCTTCGTGCCTCTCTGAATTGAAGTGTCTGCCCAGATCATTATTCTTATCGTTTTCAATCGATGAGTGGATGGCCGAGGAGCAGCACGATGGCAAACGGAGCGGGGCTACGGTTCACCCTGAC
>NZ_JAMZBC010000251.1 GCF_024158715.1 Halomonas sp. 707D7
AGTTCGCGCCATGACGAGCCCGCCGGCGTGAAGGGCCTGGAGAGGGCGTCGCGGTGGGTGACGCCGACCACCGCGACGAGCCAACGGTCTGAACGGTCAGCTCGACTCAAACAGGTCGACGCGCAAACAAAAGCGAGAAACCGCTTATGTCATTCCGGGAGACATTCACGCGTCTTGCGTCATCGGCACCAGCCGGACCTCGCGGATATCCAGCGTTTCCCAGACGCGGCCGGTGGTGTAGGGGTCCTGCTCGAGCCAGGCGTCGAGCGCGGCGCGGGTGTCGAAGGCCACGTGCACGGTGGAGCCGATCATGCGGCCGGCGTCATCCAGGATCGCGCCGCCGCTGAGAAAGCGGCCCTCTTCGATCATGCGGCGGACGCCTTCTAGGTGCGCCTCGCGGTTGGCCAGTCGGCGCGACAGGGCGTCGTCGTCGGTGAAGTCATAAGCGGTCACGACATACTGCATGCAAGGTTCCTGATCGAGTGAGGCAGCGACCGGTGTCGCTCGAAGGCTGGGATCGTCGCACGATAACCCGTACCCTGTGCAGCACAAACAGGCATCGTCAACGTTGCAAGAACGTTGTACTTCCTCGATGGCAATACGATCCATCATTGGTCATCATTGGCTAATTCCAATTTGCCACCCGACAGAAGGCGCAGGTCATGATGTACACGCCCAGCGTGTTGTCACTCGACGAGTTTCCGATGGGGTGTGTGGTCACAAACGCCCGGCGGCGCGTTCTCTACAGCAATCGCTACATCGCGAGCCAGTACGGGCATGCGCCCGAGGCGCTGGCGGGGCGCGATCTGTTTCATCTGTTCAGCAAGGCGTCGCGCATCGTCTTCGAGTCGTTCGTCGTGCCGGCGCTTGCCCGCGATGGGCAGTGCGAGGAGATTCGCCTGACGCTGCTCTCGGCAAAGCAACGCCCCGTGCCGGTCGTGGTGAGCGCGGTGTACGACGATGTCTGCGAGCGCTGTTTCTGGAGCATCGCCAACGCCCAGCGCTCCGAGCAGCTGTACGTCGAGCTGAAGAAGACCCAGCAGTTGCTGGAACACAAGGTGGCGCTTTTGCGCTCGCTGTCGCATTCCGACCCGCTCACCGGGTTGCCCAACCGCGCCGCACTGAGTCGAGACCTGGATCGCCGGATCGTCGATCACATCCCCGGCGGTCGCGGGTTCGCGCTGGCGTTCATCGACCTGGACGGCTTCAAGGAGGTCAACGACCGCCACGGCCACGCGATCGGCGACCGGGTTCTGCAGCAGGTGGCCGAGCGGTTGACGGCGACGCTGCGCCAGAACGACCTGATCGCGCGCTTCGGGGGGGACGAGTTCGTGGTGGTGGTGGAGGGCTGCGCCTCCCAGGCGATCGAACGGACGCTGCTGGCGCGATTGGGGAGCCGGCTTGCGGCACCCTTCGTGATCGACGACATCCAGCTGACGCTCTCGGCCAGCATCGGCGTGACGCTCTACCCTCAGGCCCGGGCGCTGGAGCCGGACCAGCTCGTGCGCCAGGCGGACAACGCCATGTACCAGGCCAAGCTCGCCGGCAAGAACCAGGTACGCTTTTTCGATAGCGACGACGAGGACGTGCAGAAGGAGCGCCATTCGGCGCTGGTCGCGGTCAACGAGGCGCTGGTCGCCGGGGCGTTCGAGCTTTACTACCAGCCCAAGGTCAACATGCGTACCGGCGAGGTGTTCGGCGCCGAGGCGTTGATCCGCTGGAACCACCCCGAACGCGGGCTGCTCGGCCCCCACGCCTTTCTGCCGGCGCTGGGCAAGACGCTGTGCGGCGTACGCCTGGGGCGCTGGGTTCTCGCCACCGCCCTCGACCAGCTCGCCGCGTGGCACCGTCAGGGCCTGACGCTCGGCGTCAGCGTGAACATCGACGGCTACCACCTGCTGCACCCGCGATTTCTGCAGGACCTGGGAGCGCTGCTCGACGAGTTTCCCGACCTGCCGCGCGGCAGCCTCGAGCTCGAGGTGCTCGAAACCAGCGCGATCGAGGACGTGGCCCAGGCCGCCATGATCATCAACGCCTGCCGCACGCTGGGGCTCAGGGTGTCGCTGGATGATTTCGGCACCGGCTACTCGTCGCTCAGCCAGCTGCGCGACCTGCCGGTGGACACGCTCAAGATCGACCGCAGCTTCGTGCAGAACATGCTGACGAGCCGCGGGGACCTGGCCATTCTCAAGGGCGTGATCGGCTTCGCGACGGCGTTCGAGTGCGAGGTGATCGCCGAAGGCGTGGAGTCCCTGCAGCATGGCCGGGAGCTTCTGGCACTGGGCTGCGAGCAGGGCCAGGGCTACTACATCGCAAGACCCATGCCCGCCGACGCGCTGCCCGGCTGGGTGCAGGCGTGGCACCAGGGCGAGTTCAGGGCGAAGTATCACCCCGACGACACAAGCAAGGAGTAACGCGGTTTGTTGACCCCCTCGGAAATCAGAAAACGCAACAACGTCACGGTGCTGGGCGAGGGCCCCGAAACGCTGGTGCTGGCCCACGGCTTCGGCTGCGACCAGCGGGTGTGGCAGCACGTGGCGCCAGCGCTTGCCGAGCGCTACACGCTGGTGCTGTTCGATTACGTGGGCTCCGGGCGCTCGCAGCTCTCGGCCTTCGACGCCACGCGCTACGCCACCCTCGAAGGCTACGCCCGGGACGTGGTGGAGATCTGCCAGGCGCTCGACCTTCGCGGCGTTCACGTCGTCGGCCATTCGGTCAGCGCCACCATCGGCCAGCTGGCGGCGCTCGAGATCCCCGAGCGCATCGCGAGTCAGGTGATGATCTGCCCGTCACCCTGCTTTCTGAACGTGGCGCCGGACTATCACGGCGGCTTCGAGCGCGCCGACCTCGAGGAGCTGCTCGAGCTGATGGATCGCAACTACATCGGCTGGGCCAACTACCTGGCGCCGCTGGTGATGGGGCCGGAAAGTGCCGACTACCTGATCGGCGAGCTGTCGGAGAGCTTCTGCTCCACCGACCCGATCGTCGCCAAGGTGTTCGCCCGGGCCACCTTCTTCGCCGACTACCGCCACGTGCTGCCCCAGGTCGCCCATCCGGCGCTCTTGCTGCAAAGTCAGGTCGATACGCTGGCGAACCCGGAGGTCGGGCGCTACATGCACGCGCGC
>NZ_JAMZBC010000252.1 GCF_024158715.1 Halomonas sp. 707D7
CCAGCGGCAGCGTCAGCCCCTTGGTGGGCAGAAGCCCCGAACTCACCGCCATGTTGATGAACGCCTGGGCGGAGACGATGAAGCCGATGCCGTAGCTCACGTAGGCGCCAAACAGATGGCCGGAAAGCTCCGCCCGCCGGCCGATCAGCATCGCCCGGGCGACGAACAGGGTGAACAGCAATACCACGCACACCGCGCCGATCATGCCGAGCTCCTCGGCGATCACCGCGAAGATGAAGTCGGTATGCGCCTCGGGCAGGTAGTGCAGCTTCTGCACGCTGTTGCCAAGCCCCATGCCGGTCACATGGCCGCGGCCGAAGGCGATCAGGGCCTGGGTCAGCTGGTAGCCGGTGGCGAACTGGTCCGCCCAGGGGTCGAGAAAGCTCGTCCAGCGCGCCAGGCGGTAGGGCTCCATGATCACCATCATCACCGCACCGAAGGCCAGTACCCCGCCGCTGCCGATCAGCAGCGTGAGCGATGCCCCGCTCATCATCAGCATGCCGATCACGCAGACGGTATAGACCACCATGCCACCGAAGTCCGGCGCCAGGAACAGAAGTCCCGCGGGAATGGCGAGCACCGCGATCGGTCGCCACATGCTGAACGCCCGGTTGCGCAGCTCATAGGTGAAGCGCGACATGAACGCCGCCATGTAGAAGATCAACCCCACCTTGCCAAGCTCCGAGATCTGCAGGCTGGGAAGCGGCCCGGGCAGCGAGATCCAGCGCTTGCTGCCGTTGACCTCCTGGCCGACCAGCAGCACCATCACCAGCATGAAGATGCTCGCCATCAGGATGAGCGAGGCGTTCTGGCGCCACGCCTCGAGCGGCACGCAAAGCATGAACAGACAGGCGAACCCCGACACCAGCAGGAAGATCGCGTGCTGGCGAGAATAGTAGTAGCTGTTTTCCAGAAGCCCCACCGAGGCGGAGCTGACCATCACCCAGCCCAGGCCCGCCAGCGTGACCACTGCCACGATCAACCAGATATCGCAGGGCAGATGACGCGTGGCGACGGCGTTGAGAAAGCGCTGACGACGACTCATGAAGAGACCTCACTGCGGTGTTGGGCCACCCAGCGGCGAAACGCCTCGCCGCGCGCCTCGTAGTTGGCGAACTGGTCGAGACTGGCACAGGCCGGCGAAAGAAGCACGCAGTCGCCGGGCTCGGCGATCTCGCGGGCGGCGTTCAGGGCGTCATCGAGGGTCGCGACCCGGCGCACGCGCACCGCGCCCTCGAGCGCCTGCTCGAGGCGCGGGGCATCGGCGCCGAACACAACGACCTCGCGAGCGTAGCGTTCAAGCGGTACGGCGAGCGGCGAGAAGTCGGCGCCCTTGCCGACGCCCCCGGCCAGCAGCACCAGCCGGCCGTCGAGCGCCGCCCCGATGCCTTCGATCGCCGCCAGGGTCGCGCCGACGTTGGTGCCCTTGGAGTCGTTGACGTAGCGCACGCCGGCGAGCGTGTCGACCAGCTCGCTGCGATGGGGCAAGCCCTTGAACTGCACAAGCGCCTCGAGCATCTTCTCGCGACAAAGGCCCAGACGCTCGCCGAGGGCGAGCGCGGCCAGCGCGTTGAGCTGATTGTGACGCCCAGCGAGCGGAATGGCCGCGGCCTCGATCAGGCACTCGTCGCCCTTGGCAAGCCAGGTTCGCCCCTCCACCGTCGCCAGGCCCCAGCCGCCCTCGAGATGGGCGCTTGCACCGAAATGGTCGAGCGGCATGCCCGGCGCATCGGGCCAGGTGCGAGAATCGTCGGCGTTGACCACGGCGCACTCGGCGCCGAGAAAGATGCGCGCCTTCGCCGCGCGGTAGCCTTCCAGGTCACCGTGACGGTCGAGATGGTCGTCGCTGAGATTGAGAAACAGTGCCGCGGCAGCGCCGAGCCTGGGCGTGGTCTCGAGCTGGAAGCTCGAGAGCTCGAGAATGTAGAGCTCAGCCTCGGGCTGGGTTTCCAGCAGCGTCAGCGCCGCCGTGCCGAGATTGCCGCCCACGGCGGCATCGACCCCGCAGGCGCGGGCCATGTCACCCAGCAGCGTGGTGACGGTCGACTTGGCGTTGGAGCCGGTGATCGCCGCTATCGGCGCCTTCACCGCACGGCGAAACAGCGCGATCTCCCCCACCAGCAGAGGCTCGCCGGTGACGGGGCTTTGCCGCTTGGCCAGGCCCTCGAGCCCCGGGGTCGCGGGATCGACCCCGGGGCTCAGCACCACTTCCCGGGCGCGGCTGAAATCCACCTTCGAAAGCGGGCCGCACCAGGTGGCCACGCCCGGGTGGAGCGCCTCGAAATCCGCAAGCCCCGGGGGTTCTGCCCGGGTATCGATCAGCACGAAGGGCGCGCCCAGGCGCTCGAGGTGGCGACAGATCGCCCGGCCGGAGATGCCCAGCCCGATGACCGCGGTGACTCCCTCAGGTACTTGCATGCGTCGGCTCCTTGCGCGGCGGCGATCGACGGCGTTGATCAGCGAACCTTGAGCGTCGCCAGCCCCAGGAGCACCAGCACCACGGTGATGATCCAGAAGCGCACGATGACCCGCGGTTCCGGCCAACCCTTCAGCTCGTAGTGGTGGTGCAGCGGCGCCATGCGAAAGATGCGTCGGCCGGTCAGCTTGAAGGAGGCCACCTGAAGAATGACCGAGACGGTCTCGAGCACGAAGATGCCGCCCATGATGAACAGCACGATCTCCTGGCGCACGATGACCGCCACCACGCCAAGGGCCGCCCCCAGCGCCAGCGCGCCCACGTCGCCCATGAACACCTGGGCGGGATAGGTGTTGAACCACAGAAACCCGAGCCCGGCGCCGGCGATGGTGGCGCAGAAGACCGCCAGCTCACCGGTACCGTGGATGAAGGGGATGTGCAGGTAGGTGGCGAACACCGCGTTGCCGCTGGCGTAGGCGAACACCGCAAGGCCCATGGCGACCAGCACCGTCGGCATGATGGCGAGCCCGTCGAGCCCGTCGGTCAGGTTAACCGCGTTGGAGCTGCCCACGATCACGAAGTAGGTCAGCACGATGTAGAAGATGCCCAGCGGCAGCGCGAAATCCTTGAACAGCGGCAGCAGAAGGCTCGTTTCCGCGGGCGTGGTGGCCGTGGCGTAGAGGATGACCGCCGCCCCCAGCC
>NZ_JAMZBC010000253.1 GCF_024158715.1 Halomonas sp. 707D7
ACCCGCCGCTGCTGCTGCTCGACGAGCCGCTCTCCAACCTCGATGCCGCCATCCGGCGCAGCCTGCGCGGCGAGCTGCGCCGGCTGCAGAAGTCCCTGGGGGTGACCACCGTGATGGTGACCCACGACCAGGAGGAAGCGCTGCAGATGGCCGACCAGATCGTGCTGATGCGCGACGGTCGCATCGTTCAGGTGGCCCCGCCCGCCACGCTCTACCAGGCCCCGGCCGACCTCGACGCCGCGCGCTTTCTCGGCGTCGACAATGTGGTCGAGCGCACGGCCGAGGACCCGGCCGCCCTGCAGGGCGCCACGCGACTCGGCTTTCGCACCCGGGATGCGCGGCTCGATGCCACGGCGGACGCCGGGGCGCTTCGCCGCCGCGGAACGGTCATCGAGTGCGTCTATACCGGCGATGGCTACCAGGTCAGCGTCGAGACACAGCACCAGACGCTGTTCGCCGTCACCGATGCCCCGGTCGAACCGGGGCGCTTCGTCACCCTCACCGTGCCCGCCCGGGCACTGATGCCCTTCGGGGCCGATCACCGCCGCTTGTCCTTGTCTCACTCTCAGGAGCACGTCGCATGAAAATCCGTCGCACCCACAAGCTTGCCCTCGCCGTCGGTCTGGCACTCGCGGCCGGCCAGGCCAGCGCCACCACGCTCAACGTCTTCACCGCCGGTGACGACAACATGGTCGCCTACGTCAACGAGTTCCTCGCCCCGCGCTTCGAGGCGAACCACCCGGACGTCACCGTGCGTGCGCTCGGCACGGGGCCCGGCGACGCGGGCAGCCAGGCGATCTACGAAATGCTCAGCGCCCAGCGCGACAAGCAGAGTTGGGGCGTGGACGTGGCGGTGCTTCACCAGCGCATGGCCGGACAGATGGTCGAAGAGGGGCTGCTGCGCCGCTATACCGATACGCTCGACACCGCCGGGCTCGCCACGGGTGAGAGCGCGCGTAACGCCCTCGGGGTGGACGTGGAAGGCTACGTCATGCCGATGTTTCAGAGCCAGATCGCCCTGGCCTACAACCCCGCCCTGCTCGAGACGCCGCCGCAGAGCTACGCCGTGCTCGACGAGTGGGCCAAGGAACACCCGGGGAAATTCGGCTACAACGGCATCACCGGCGGCATGGCCGGCGTGGGCTTCGTGTTCGGCTGGATGTACGCCTTCTCCGACATGGCCGACACCCTGCAGAACGGCCCCTGGAGCGAGGAGAGCGTGGCCGGGCTCGACGACGCCCTGGCGCGGCTGCGCGACTTCAACGAGAACGTCACCCTGACGCCGGGCAACGCCGGCACCATGGACGCCATGAACCGCGGCGAGATTGCCATGGGCCCGGTGTGGATGGACATGTACACCACCTGGAAGGCGGATGGCCGCCTCAACCCCGACTTCCGCCTGCTGCTGCCGGAACCCGGCATGCCCGGCCAGCCGATGTACTACGCGATTCCCGAGCGGGCGGAGCACGCCGAGCTTGCCGCCGAGTTCATCGCGCTGGCCACCAGCCCCAAGGTGCAGGCCGAGGGCATCGTCGGCGAGTTCAACTGGTTCCCGGGCATCGACGCCGAGCACGTCCAGGACGAGCTGAGCGAGGCGCAGTGGGACGCGCTCTACAGCGACGTCTCGCCGCAGACGCTCTCCGAGCGCGGGCTCTCCATGCCCCAGGCGGACTACTTCCGCGCCATTCTGGAAGCCTATGAAAGCCAGGTGAGCCGCTAGGCGGTGCCGATGAACCCTTGGGGGCGCTGGCGCCCCCGTCATTCAGACGAGTGCTCATGACTACTTCGTCCTCCTGGGCGGCGACGCTGCCCGCGCCGCCGCGCCCCCGGATCGGCCTGGGGCTGATTCTGGTGTTGCCGGCCCTGGCCGCCATCGTGCTGCTCTACGCCCTGCCGCTGGTACGCTCGCTGCTGGGCGCGTTTCACGACGGCGACGGTTTCACCCTGGCGAACGTCTCCCGCGCCGCCACGCTCTACGGGCGCGACGTGATGTTTTCCATCGGCGTGAGCCTGGGGTCGCTTGCGCTCATCGCGGCCGTGTCGATCGCCATCGCCGGCTACCTGACCCTCGGCGCCACGCCCTGGGCGGTGCGGGCGCTGCGCTGGCTCTACCGCTGGCCGCTGTTCATTCCTTTCGTGGTGGCCGGGCAGCTGTCGCGCTCGTTTCTCTCCACCAACGGCATGATGAACACGGCGCTGGTCGAGAGCGGGCTGATGGCCGCCGAGAGCGCCCAGAGCTTTCTGGACTGGCGCGGGCTGATCCTCACCTTCGCCTGGAAGCAGATCCCCTTCGTCACGCTGCTGCTCGCCGGCGCCATGGCCGCCGTTGACACGAGCCACAGCGAGGCGGCGCGCAACCTGGGTGGCGGGCGGCTGCGCTGCCTGTTCCAGATCGTGCTGCCCCAGGCCGCCCCGACGCTCTGGGTGGGCCTGATCCTGTCGCTGGTGGCGATGCTCTCGGTGCTGTCGGTGCCGATGATGCTGCTCTCCGGCAACCCGACCATGATGACCGCCATGATGGCGCACCGCATCACCTACTACGGCGACTACGGCGTGGCCAACGCCCTGGGGCTCTTCTCCTACGCGTTGACCGCGGTGAGCGCCTGGGTCTACCTGCGCCTGACCCTCGCCCGGGAGACCCGCCGATGACCCTTCGACGCCTGACGACCCACCTCGGCCTGGGGCTTGCGCTCGGATGCCTGGCCTTTGTCATCTTCGGGCCGCTTCTGAACCTGGCGCTGTGGGCCTTCGCCGAGCAGTGGTTCTACCCCCATACGCTTCCCACCGCCTGGGGCTTCGACTTCTGGGCGCGGGTGTTTCGCCCTCGCGCCGGCGCCTGGAGCTCGCTCTACAACACGCTGGCGATCGCCCTGGCCGCCGTGGCGCTCGCCATGGCGCTGGCGGTGCCGGCAGGCTACGCCCTGGCGCGCCTGGCGCTGCCCGGACGCCACGCCATCATGCTGCTGTTCCTGCTGCCCCAGGCGTTTCCCAACCTGCCGATCTTCGTCAACATCGCGGCGATCTTCCATCAGCTGGGGCTGGCCGGCACCTATACCGGCGTGGTGCTGGTGCATGCGCTGCCCGGGCTCGTCTACGCGGTGTGGATC
>NZ_JAMZBC010000254.1 GCF_024158715.1 Halomonas sp. 707D7
GCCCGCCACAGGCCGATGCGATTCCAGATTCCCCCCCGTGGCGCTGCTGCGCTTGCGCCTGACGCCTGGAGGCTGCGCTCTATGCGCGGCCAGAGCAGGTCACTCGGGGCGAGCGGCTCGGTGAGGGCGTTGTAGGGAAAGAAGCGCTCCTCCCACCCGGCCACCGCCTGCTCAAGGGCGGGGTCCTTCTCGAGGCGCGCCTCGAAGGCGCGCCGCTCGGCATAGGAGAGCGTGCCCAGCACGTATTCGCCGGCCTGGGCGTGCCCTTCGTCGTGTCGATGAGTGGCTGTCATGCCATGCACTCCCGTAGACGCACCAGACTGCGCTTGATCCAGGCCTTCACCGTGCCCAGAGGCGCGCCGGTCTGGGCGGCGATCTCCGCATGGCTCAGGCCATCGACGTAGGCGTGAAGCACACAGTTGCGCCGCTCGGCCTCGAGCTCCTTCAGGCACTCGTCCATGCGCTGGCCGGTCTGCCAGTCGAAGAGGTCCGTCGCTGGCGCAGAAGGCGCGTCCTGATCGTCGGACACAGGCGCCTCCACGTCGCCCACCACTTCCCGCTCGCGCCGGCGAATGGCGTTGAGCGCCAGGTGGCGGGCGATGCTGAAGATCCAGGTGCGGGCCGACCCCCGTTGTGGGTCGAAGGTGCTGGCGCGCTGCCAGATGTTGATGAAGGCATCATGGACGATATCCTCGGCCATGCCGCGCTCGCGGGTGATGCGAAAGACCACGCCGAGCATGCGCGCCCCTTCTTCGCGGTACAGGGCATGCAGCGCATCCTGGTCGCCGCGCGCGCAGCGATCGAGCATCGCCGCACAATCGAATTCCCGGGTCTTGTCGGACACAGTTTCGCTCCCTCGTGACGCGCCGCCCCACCCTCGCGTGCGCCGAGGTAGCATAACGAGTAAGGGCCCGCAGTACGAGCCCTTGGTTTAATTAGGCGGCTACCGAGCCGCCCTTTCATCGCGCCGGGCTTATTCGGCGGACCAGAAGATGTAGTCGGCCTGGTAGGTGACGATGGCGATCGCGCCTTCGTGGTCGGCATCGCAGGCCATGTCGGGCGCCACGCCGCCTTCGGTGTTCAGGCGCTGGATGTAGCTCACGCCGCTCATGGCGCCATCCCCTTCGGCCGGGTTGGCTTCGACCAGCTGAAGCGGAATGTTGCCGTCACCGTTGGCGGCAGTGGCGAGCTCGGTGCCGGTCACCTTGGAGCCGTCCATCGCTTCCCAGGTGGCGGGCGGGCCGTAGTAGCTGCCTACCTGGGCGCCTTCGCCGTCGTTGAGGGCAGCACTCGGGCCCTTGAAGACCCAGGCGACGTCGCCGGCATCGTTGGTTTCGCACATGTACTTGATGGTACCCACGCCGACGGTCTCGAGCGCGACGCTGTTGCCGTCCGGTACCTGGACGTCCTCTGGCTCCTGCGCCAGGGCAGCGTGACTGAAGGTTGCAAGCAAGGCAGTGGCTAACGTGGCACGGGTCAGGTGTTGGATAGTCATTTCAGTCTCCTTGGGGTTGTCGTCAACCGCGCCTGACGGCGGCTGTACGGGGAATACCCGCGAGAGGCGACATTGGATGCACTTTTTTCGAATTTTTTTACGCCGCCCGTTTTCTGGTCACTGTCGGGTCTTCTCTTTTATAGTCGAATGACGCCTATAGTCGAATGACGCCTTCGGTACCCTTTCGCCCCAGGAGCCTCGAATGCCTTCACGCCCGACTCCGTCCACGCTGTCACGGCGCCGCTTTCTCGGCGGCCTGGCCGCTTCGACGTCGCTGATCATGCTGCACCCCTTCGCGGCGCACGCCTCGCCCCGTCAGGCGCACCTGCGGCTGATGGAGACCACCGACATCCACGTCAACGTGCTGCCCTACGACTACTACGCCGACCAGCCCAACGAGACCCTGGGCCTTGCCCGCACCGCCTCGCTCATCGACGCGGTGCGGGCCGAGTCGAGCAACTCGATGCTGATCGACAACGGCGATTTCCTGCAGGGCAATCCGATGGGCGACTACATCGCCTACGAGCGCGGCATGCGCGAAGGCGACCGTCATCCGGTCATCAACGCCATGAACGTGCTGGGCTACGACATCGCCACCCTCGGCAACCACGAGTTCAACTACGGCCTGGACTTCCTGTTCAAGGTGCTGGGCGGCGCGAACTTTCCCTTCGTCTGCGCCAACCTGACCAAGGGAGCACTGGCGAGCGACCCGCGCCACGACGAGCTTTTCCTGCGCCCCTACCTGATCAAGGAGAAGACCCTCGTCGACGGTGCCGGGCGCACCAGCAGCGTCAAGGTGGGTTTCATCGGCTTCGTGCCGCCCCAGGTCATGGTATGGGACGAAAAACACCTGGCCGGGCGAGCCGATACCCGCGACATCGTCGAGGCGGCCAACGCCTGGGTACCGGTCATGAAGGAGGAAGGAGCCGACATCATCGTGGCCCTGGCCCACTCCGGCATCGATGGCGCGCGAGCTGCCGAGCGCATGGAGAACGCCGCGCTCCACCTGGCCGGGGTCGAGGGCATCGACGCCCTCTTCACCGGCCACCAGCACCTGGTGTTTCCCGGGCCCACCGACTTCCAGCACATCGACGGCGTCGACCCGCGACGCGGAACGCTGCTGGGCAAACCTGCGGTGATGGCGGGCTTCTGGGGCTCGCACATGGGCCTGATCGATCTGCTGCTCGAGCGCGACGGCGGGCGCTGGCGCATCGTCGACTTCACCACCGAGGCGCGCCCGATCTACCACCGCAACGAGCGTCGCGAGGTGATCGCCGAGGTAGGCTCGAGCGCACCGGTGGCCGCAGCGGTCGAGCAGGACCACCGGGCCACGCTCGACTACATCCGCACGCCGGTCGGACGCAGCGCGGCGCCGCTGCACTCCTACTTCGCGCTGGTGGCGGACGACCCCTCGATCCAGCTGGTCGCCAACGCGCAGATCTGGTACATCGAGCAGATGCTCAAGGCCGGCGAGTACGCGGGCCTGTCGGTGCTCTCCGCCGCCGCGCCGTTCAAGACCGGCGGCCGGGGCGGGCCCAGCTACTATACCGACGTGCCGGCAGGGGACCTGGCCATCAAGCACGTGGCGGATCTCTACCTCTACCCCAACAC
>NZ_JAMZBC010000255.1 GCF_024158715.1 Halomonas sp. 707D7
AGCTCGAAGGCCTGGTGGATATGCAGGTGGAAGAAGTCACCGCGCCAGAGCTCGATGGTACCCTGGCGCGTGATCTCGAAACCGGGCAGGTGATAGCGCGATACGTCGTCTTGGGATTGCGCGATGAACTGTTCCACCGCCTCCGGGGCGAGCTCCACCCCCAGCACCGGATGGCCAGCCTGCGACAGCCAGCGCATGTCGAGGCTCTTGCCGCACAGCGGCACCAGCACCTTGGCCCCCGGAGCCACGCCCAGCGTGGGCCAGTAGCGTACCAGCGCCGGATGCGCAGCGTCCTGGTGAAAGCCGATTCGCCCTTCCCGCCAGCGCCGGCGCCACGGGTTGTCGTGATCGCGGTCGTCGTGCACGCCTAGAACCAGCGGTCGCGCTTCTTGCGCCGACGCGGCAGGTGCGGAACGATCAGCCCGACCAGCAGCCCCGCCCCTGCGACGCCGCCACCGTACATGAAGTAGCGCATCAGCAGGTCCTCCTCCTGGGTATCCAGGCGGGCCTGCAGGGCGCGGATCTGCTGGCGAGAGCGCTCGGCCTCGCTGTCGAGTTCCTGGTTGCGCGCCTCGAGATCGGCGATGCGCTGTTCGCGGGTCTGCAGCGTCTCCTGGGTGGAAGCCACGCGCTCCTCCCAGGTCTCGTTGATGCCGTCGAGCTCCTGGGTGAGTTCCTCGACCTGCTCCTCAAGCTCGGGAAGCTGCTCGCGGGCACTCTGGGTCTGCTGCAGCTCGCTGCTCAGTACCCAGACCGCATCGCCGCCGCTGCCGCGCACGCGGGTGTAGTCACCGCTTTGCTCGAGCACTTCCACCTGCTCGCCGGCGTTGAGCGTTCCCACGATCCGATAGCCATCGGTGGGGCCGCTGCGCACGAAGGTGCTCAGCTCCTCGCTGACCCACGCCTGGTTATCGGTCTGGGCGAAGGCCGAAAGACTCACCGCGCTCATCAAAAGCCCCGCACCGGCGAGACAACCACTTAAACGACGCTTTTTTTCTTGCATGACTCAAAGTCCTGATCATTGACACATGCGCTCATCACGACCGCGCGCGAAACGCGCAACGCTCGAGCGCCTACCCTTCTCCCCGAGGGGGAAGCGGAAAGGGACGGGGAAACTCCGCGACACGGGTGTCGCTCTTGACGACCTTCAGCGGGCCTTCGCGCTCGACCTCGTCGATGCGCACGATGGCGTTGAGCGGCAGGTAGCTACGCTTGACACCGTCGAAGGTGCGCTGCAGCTTCTCGGCGCCCGGGTCCACCACCACCCGTGAAGCATCGTCGAAGACAAACTCCTCGACTTCAATAAAGCCCCAGAGTTCGCTTTGAAAGATTTCTCTGACGTATAGATCCCACACCTCACCCTGCTGGTGAACCACTACCCGGTAGATCGGCTTGGCCGCCATCTTGGCCTTGTCCTCTTGCCATGTGAAGGTCATAACCCGCCCTCTAGCCTACCATACTCTGCTGCCCGCCCTTCACTGTCGCATGCCTTGCACGCCAGGCCGCCCTGCCTGCCGGAAGCGCCCGACTTTCGTGTATAATCCCGGCCGAGGCGACAGCCCTCGAGAAATCCCCATGCGAGCGACCCTCGCGATGGCCCGCTTCCTTACCGATGCCCGGTGTGACATGACACGACTCGACCAGCTGCTGACAAGCCTGGGGCTCGCCGATTCCCGCACTCGCGCCCAGCGCCTGATTCGCAACGGCCGGGTGCGCCTGGCAGACGGCACGCCGCTCACCAAGGCCTCGGAGAAGTGGCCGGCCGACACCCGTTTCGTCATCGAAGACGACCCGGAGGAGCGCTACGTGTCCCGCGCCGGGCTCAAGCTCGAAGGCGTGCTCGATGCGCTCGGGATGCGCCTGGACGACGTGGGCGTGCTCGATGTCGGCCAGTCCACCGGCGGCTTCACCGACTGCGCGCTGCGCTTCGGTGCCCGCCACGTGATCGGCGTGGAGGTGGGTCACGGCCAGCTCGCCCCTGTTCTTCGCGAGGACCCTCGCGTGACCTGCCTGGAAGGGCTCAATGCCCGCGCGATGAGTCAGAGCGAAGTACTTGCGCGCGCCCTTGCCGAGCGCCCGGTCGAGCTTGCGGTGATGGACGTCTCGTTCATCTCCCAAACGCTGATCATCCCCGAGATCGCCGCGCTGCTGCCGCCGGGCGGAAGGCTGCTGTCGCTGGTCAAGCCGCAGTTCGAGCTCGACCCTAGGGCGCTCGACAAGCGCGGCGTGGTCAAGAACCCGGCCCGCTTCGACGCGGTGAAGGCGCGCGTGGTCGGCGTGTGCCGCGACCACGGCCTGACAGTGTCCCACTGGCAGGAGAGTTCGATCACCGGCGGCGACGGCAACCGGGAGTTCCTGCTGCTGGCGACCAAGGCCCGCTAGCCCAGCGACGCCGGCGGCAGCTCCTTGGCCGTTTGCACCTTGACCGGCTCGGAGTCGTCGCGGTGCAGCCACACGTCCATCTGCTCGAAGGCAATACGAATGCCCGCCTCGCGCAGAAGCTCCTCCACCCGGCAGTTCACCTCATCGGCGGCGAAGAGCCGGTCGACCAGGTCGTTGACGAAGATGCGCAGCTCGAAATTGAGGCTGTGCGGGCCGTAGCTTACGCAGAACACCTGCGGCTCCGGGTCGGCCAGAACGCGGGCGTTCTCGTCGGCGGCCTGGCGCAGGAGCTGGTGCACACGGGCCAGGTCCGAGCCGTGGGCCACGCCGAAGGTGAGCACCACCCGCGTCACGTTGTCGGACAGCGACCAGTTGATCAACTGATCGGTGACGAAGGTCTTGTTGGGGATGATGATCTCCTTGCGGTCGAAGTCGGTCACCGTGGTGGCGCGGATGCGAATCCGGCTGACGGTGCCGTGCAGGTTGCCGAGCGTGATGGTGTCGCCGATGCGGATCGGCCGCTCGAACAGGATGATCAGCCCCGAGATGAAGTTGGCGAATATCTCCTGCAAGCCGAAGCCGAGCCCCACGCTGAGCGCGGCCACCAGCCACTGCAGCTTGTCCCAGGAGACACCGAGGCTCGCCAGCGCCATGACGATACCGGAGCCCACGATGGTATAGGACAAGAG
>NZ_JAMZBC010000256.1 GCF_024158715.1 Halomonas sp. 707D7
GCCCTGAGGCTTGGGCGGCTCGCTCCCCGGCTCGTCGGGAAGCTCCCAGGTACCGTCCTCGCTCCAGGGGTCGTTTTCGGGAAACTCCTCGATGTTGATCTCGGGCTCCGAATAATCCGGCTGGTAGCGCAAATCGTACTTGGCCGCGCGCACCATCGACATCATCAGAAGTACCGCGATGAGCAGCAGCGGCACGCCGCTGACGATACTCGCGGTCTGCAGCGTCTCGAGCCCACCCAGAAACAGCAGCGACATGGGCAAAAGCGATAGCGTGAACGCCCAGAAGAGCCGGTGAAGGCGCCCGGGCTCCTCCTCGAGGTTCTTCTCCGCCGCCGAGGAGAGAATGTAGGCGATGGAGTCGAAGGTGGTCGCGGTGAAGATCGACAGCAGCACGACCACGGCGAGCGTCACCAGCCAGGTCAACGGAAGCTCGCCCAGCACCGCGTAGAAGGCGGCGTTGGCGGAGCTTTCGTTCATGATCGCGATGACGTCGAGGGCACCACTGAGCTGGAGATACAGCCCGTAGTTGCCCAGAATGATGAAGAACAGCGCGCAGCCGAGCGAGCCGAAGAACATCGACCCGGCCACCATGGTCTTGATTCGCCGCCCCTTGGAGATACGTGCGATGAAAAGCCCTACCGTCGGCGCGAACACCAGCCACCAGGCCCAGTAGAAGATCGTCCAGGACTCGGTGAAACCGGTATCCCGAAAATCGCCCAGAGAGCCAAAGGGCTCGGTCCAGGTCGCCATGCGCACAAGGTTGCTCAGCATCAGGCCGATGGAGTTGAGGCCCGTATCCAGAATGAAGACCGTCGGCCCCATCACCAGGATGAACGCCAGCACCGCCAACCCGAGCCACATGTTGATATCGGAGAGAACCTCGATCCCGCCCTTGAGCCCCCGCCAGGCGCTGATCGCGAACAGCGCCGTGGTGCCGCCGAGCACCGCGAGCTGGCTGGCGGTATTGGGGGTGAAGCCGAACAGGTTGCCAAGCCCCTCGTTGATCAGCGGTACCAGGATGCCGAGAGACGTTGCCCCGCCGCCCAGCATGCCGAAGATGAACAACACATTGATGATGTCGCCCAGCCAGCTCCTGGCGAGCTTCTCGCCGAGCACCGGGCGGATCGCCTCGCTGATGCGCAGCACGCGGTGCTTTCGCACGTGCAGAAAGTAGGCCATCGGCAGTGCCGGCACCAGGTAGATCGACCAGGCGATCGGCCCCCAGTGGAACATGCCGTAGGTCGCCGCCCAGGCGGTGGCTTCTTCGGAAAACGGCTCGAGATGGAAAGGCGGGTCCTGCAGGTAGTACATCCACTCGACCATGCCCCAGAACACCACTGCGCCACCGATCCCGGCGGCGAACAGCATCGCCCCCCAGGAAAGCAGCGAGAACTCCGGTTCGCTATCCACGTCGCCGAGCTTGATCTGCCCGATATCGCTGAACACGATGTAGATCATGAAGCCGAGCGAAGCAACGCCCATACCCAGATAGAGCATGCCGAAATTCTGCGACACGAACCCTTGCGCCGCCATGACCCAGACGCGCCCCATGTCAGGGAACACGATCAGCGGAAGGGTAACCAGCAGCAGAAGCCCGAGCGAACCGAAGAAGATCGGCTTGTGAATATTGGAAAACATCGAAGGCTTATTGATGGTCGTGGCTCCCTTGTCTTGATACGACTCAGTTTTAGTATGATTCAGCGTTGGCAGGACCCATGGCAACGATGGCCTTTGCTGCATCGCCCCAGGCAATGAATATGAAATAGAGCATAAACTCTTTTTTGACAATTGTTGTACACATGTAAAGCGTTGAGATCGGGTTTAAACGTTTTTATTGCCAACGTCGGAGCAAAAAGTTGAACCAAAAAAAAGCGCCCTGCCGGAGCAGAGCGCTTTTCGAGAGTAGAACGTGCGTGATCAGCGATAATAGGCGTTGGTGGTATCGGTATGGTCGGTAACGTCGCGAATGCCGGCAAGCTCCGGGATGCGCTCGATCAACGTCTTCTCGACGCCATCCTTGAGCGTGAGGTCGACCGCCGCACAGCCCTGGCAACCGCCGCCGAAGGCCAGGATTGCCACCTTCTGTTCGGTCAGTTCGACGAGCTTGATCTCGCCCCCGTGAGCCGCCAGGCCCGGGTTGATCTCGCTGTAGAGGATGTAGTTGATGCGATCTTCCAGGGGGCTGTCCGCATTCACCTTGGGCATCTTGGCGTTGGGCGCCTTGATGGTGAGCTGACCACCCATGCGATCGGCGTTGAAATCGACGACCGCTTCCTCTAGAAACGCCAGGCTGTTCTTGTCCAGATAGACGTTGATCTTGTCGAGCTCGAGCAGCACGTCCGTGGGCTCTTCCTCGCCCGGGCGGCAGTAGGCCAGACAGGTTTCCGCGTAGGGGGTACCTGGCTGGGTGATGAAGATGCGCACCGCGATACCTTCAACGTTCTGCTTCTCCAGAAGCTCCGCGAGATAGCCCTGGGCGCTGTCGGTGATGTCGATGCCGGGCGCTTCGATAGTCGTGGTCATGAGCGGTCTACTCCTTCTGTGGTAGCGGCGCGGCCGCCTCACATGTCATTTGTGGCTTATGGTAAGCAAAACCGTTGGCCGACACAATCCCGACCATTTTAGTAAACTATTCGTTCCAGGCCTGGCGCGCATCTAAGCAAAGTCCAAACGGGCATGATGACGAGCGCCTGCAATGCTGTCTCGGCCCGCGCCCTTTGATATGCTGTGCGCCATTTGCGTGGATTGTCGCGCAGACATATCCGACTGTGTTGCTGGAGCTCCCCCTCGCCATGGCTTTACGTGAAACGACTGCATCGCTTACCCACCGCCTCACGCGGCAGATCCTGATTCTGGACGGCGGCATGGGCACCATGCTGCAAGAAGCCGGTCTGGGCGAGGAGGAGTTCCGTGGCGAGCGCTTTCACGACTGGCCATCGGATCTGAAAGGCAACAACGACCTGCTGGCGCTGACCTGCCCGGAACTCGTGGCCCGCATCCACCGCGATTACCTGATGGCCGGTGCGGACATCATCGAAACCAACACCTTCAACAG
>NZ_JAMZBC010000257.1 GCF_024158715.1 Halomonas sp. 707D7
CAGCGCCAGACCCTGACGCCGCTGGTCACCGAGTTCATCGAGGTGCGCTACGCCCGCGCCGAAGACTTCGCCCAGCTGCTGCGCGGCGCCGAGGGCTTCGGGCTTCTGACCGAGCGCGGCCGGGTGAGCGTCGACCAGCGCACCAATACGTTGCTGGTCCAGGACACCGCCGAGCAGATCCGTGAGATCACCGCCACGCTCGACCGGCTCGACGTCGCCGTGCGCCAGGTGCAGATCGAGGCGCGCATCGTCATCGCCCGGGACACCGCCTCGCGGGAGCTCGGCATCAACTGGGGGCTTTCCAGCACGCGCGGGTTCGAACTTGTCGGTGACGGTAGTGGGCAATATCAGCGTCGCGACATCAATCCGGGTGGCATCAACCGCGCTCAAGGCGGTCTCGCCGTCGATCTCGGCCCGGGCGCGGTAGCCGGCACCGGCTTCAGCTTCGGCTACCTGGCCGGCGACGTGCTGCTCGATCTCGAACTCAGGGCGCTGGAGAGCGAGGGCAAGAGCCAGACGATCTCGCAGCCGCGCATCATCACCGCCAACCAGCGCACCGCGACCATTCGCCAGGGCGAGGAGCGGGCGTTCCAGAGCGTGGACGTGCAGGGCAACCCGGACACCCAGTTCAAGGAGGCGGAGCTGTCGCTCGAGGTCACCCCGCAGATCACCCCGGACAATCGCATCATCATGGATCTCGTGATCAAGAACGACAGCTTCCGCGAGAGCGAATTCGGCGGCGAGCCGCCCATCGACACCAACCAGATCGAGACCCAGGTACTGGTCGACAATGGTCAAACCGTGGTGCTTGGCGGTATCTTGACCACCGAGCAGCTCAGCCAGATCGCCAAGACCCCGCTTCTGGGCGATCTGCCGATCCTGGGGCATCTGTTTCGCTACACCCAGGAGAGCAATGACAAGGTAGAGCTGTTAGTGTTCATTACTCCACGACTACTTGATGATGGCTTGGCGGTTCGTTGATGCAGGATTTACCCAACCTTTTTCTGATCGGCCCCATGGGGGCCGGCAAGAGCACCATCGGTCGGCTGCTGGCCGCGGAGCTCTCGCGCCGTTTCCATGACAGCGACCACGTCATTCAGGAGCGCTGCGGCGCCGACATTCCCTGGATCTTCGACGTCGAGGGCGAGCCCGGCTTTCGCTTGCGCGAGGTGCAGACGATCGACGAACTCACCCGCCTGTCCGGCGTGGTGCTGGCCACCGGCGGCGGGGCGGTGCTGCGCGAGGAGAATCGCCGGGCGCTGCGCGAGCGCGGCACCGTGGTCTATCTGTTCACCACCGTCGAACAGCAGCTAAAGCGTACCGCTCGCGACAAGAATCGCCCGCTTCTGCAGCGCGTCGACCGCGAGCAGGTGCTCAACGAGATGTTCACCATCCGCGACCCCCTCTATCGCGCCACCGCCGACGTCATCGTGCGTACCGACCGGCGCAGCCCGCGCGCGGTGGTCAGCGACATCCTGCATCGCGCCCGATGCCTGAACGACTCGCTCGACCGTCTCGATCCGCCCGATGCCCGGCCCTTTGGTCCCCGGGCATCCGACTCCAAGGTATCCCCATGACCGCAAGCGCAAAACGCACCCTGAACGTCGCGCTCGGAGAGCGCAGCTACCCCATCCACATCGGGGCCGGCGTGTTGCGCCGTCCGGATGCCCTGACGCCCTACCTGGCGGGCAGCCAGGTGATGATCGTCACCAACGAGAGCGTGGCGCCGCTGTATCTCGACGCGCTGCGCGCGGGGCTGCCCGAGGGCCTGGAGGTGCGCACGCTGGTGCTGCCCGACGGCGAGATGTACAAGAACCTCGAGCAGGTCGAGCGTATCTGGGACGCGCTGCTCGGCGCCGGCTTCAACCGCCGCTGCACGCTGGTCGCGCTCGGGGGCGGGGTGATCGGCGACATGGTCGGCTTTGCCGCCGCCGCCTACCAGCGCGGCGTGGCGTTCATCCAGGTACCCACCACGCTGCTCTCCCAGGTCGACTCCTCGGTGGGCGGCAAGACCGGCGTCAACCATCCGCTGGGCAAGAACATGATCGGCGCCTTCCATCAGCCCAAGGCCGTGCTGATCGATACCGACACCCTGAAGACGCTGCCCGCCCGCGAGCTCTCGGCAGGTCTTGCCGAGGTGATCAAGTACGGTCTGATTCGTGACGCGGCGTTTCTTGGCTGGCTCGAAAAGAACATGGACGCGCTGCGCCGTATCGATGCTGAGGCCGTCAGCGAGGCGATCGCTCGAAGCTGTCAGATCAAGGCGGAGATCGTCGCCGAGGACGAGACCGAGCAGGGCGTACGCGCGTTGTTGAACCTGGGCCACACCTTCGGCCACGCCATCGAGGCGCACCAGGGGTACGGCAACTGGCTGCACGGCGAGGCGGTGGGCGCCGGCATGGCAATGGCCGCTGCGCTCTCTTGTGAGCTCGGCATGATCGACGCGCCGGCCCTTGCGCGCACAAGGGCGGTGATCGAAAGCGCCGGGCTGCCGCTGGCCGCGCCCGCCAACATGAGCCGCGAGGATTTCCTCGCCCGCATGCGCCTGGACAAGAAGAACGTCGATGCAAGGCTGCGCCTGATTCTGCTCGCGGCCATCGGCGAGGCGGTGATCAGCGACCAGACGCCGCCGGCCACGCTCGACGCGCTGCTCGACGACTACCCGCGCCGCTGAAACAGCTTCTCCCTTCCCGCAACGCTACCCGCCTGATGGCGGGTAGCGTCGTTTCAAGGGCATGGAAAGCGTCTGCCTGCGGCAATCGGTATGGCGTATACGCTATCGGCATGGATTTTTGAGACCCTGTTAGACTAAAGTCTATGATTCTGTAGTGGGGGCATGATCGAACAGTGTTCACTTTTTAAGTGGTTGACGCATCTATGTTTTTTTACGTAACCGAAACGCAAATGCAGGATTTGACAAGGATTTTAGAAGGTTTCGTGCGGTGCGACGATTGCGCTGGCAGGGGGCAAATGGCTATGCTGAGCGGCCATTTTGAACGGGCAGCGACGCCAAGAGGGCGAGAGCCTCGAGCGGGAAACGAGTAGATA
>NZ_JAMZBC010000258.1 GCF_024158715.1 Halomonas sp. 707D7
CAGTTGCTTATCGATCGAACAGGGCCCGCTTTACCCGGTGAAGTACACCGCGATCCGCGCTTCAAGTAAATCGCTTTAACTTACTGACCAGACTAAAAGAGTTGGCCAGTGAACTAAAATCGCGATTTGGTGTACATCGTCGCCGATCGTCGCAAAGCTTGCCGAACACCAACCGGGGCGTTACCATCGCGAAGCCTTTGTCGGGCACCTCACCAATGAAGTCCGGTTCGATACTCAACGAGGTACTCCAATGGGAGCCTATGGAAGACGCATCAAGACAAGCATGTTCGCGGTTTTATTGAGTGTAGTGTCGACGGGCGTATTTGCCCAAGAGACCGATTTCCAGGAAGGTGTGGCCTCCTTCTACAGCGACCGATTCCAGGGCGCGACCACCGCCAGCGGTGAAGCCTTCGACCAGCAGGCGCTGACCGCCGCCCACCCAAGCCTGCCCTTCGGCAGCAAGGTGCTGGTGACACGGCCCGATACCGGTCAGGAAGTGGAAGTGCTGATCAACGATCGCGGCCCCTTCGTCAAGGGACGCATCATCGACCTTTCCAAGAGCGCGGCACGTCAACTCGGCATGGTTCGTCGCGGCACCGCCCCGGTCATGCTGACGCTGATCAACTAGCGCCCGACCGGCCCGCAACAGGACTTAACGGCTAGCACACACACCGGTGTGATACCCCTTGAGCCACCGCCCGTTCTCGCGATACCCCAAACGGCCCTCCTCACGAGGGCCGTTTTTTATTTGTTAAGTATCTCGAACTTGCTTCGTCGTGCAGGGTCACTACCTTCGATAAGGAGTGAATCGATCCATCACGCAGGAGGCCATGATGCAATCACGCTACTTCACGCTGACCGACTACCCCACCGGCTTGCCCCGCCGCGAGCTGTTCGCGCTCGAGACCCAGGAGCTACCCGAGCTTGGCCCCAACGAGGTGCGCATTCGCAACCACTGGCTCTCCGTCGACCCCTACATGCGCGGCCGCATGAGTGGCGTTCGCACCTACGTTCCGCCCTTCGAGCTCGGCAAGCCCATGGAAGGCGGTGCCATCGGCGAGGTGATCGAATCGACCGATACCAAGGTCAAGGTGGGTGACCGGGTCAGCCACATGGGCGGCTGGCGCGACGTGGCCCAGCTCCCCGCCCAGGGCGTCACGGTGCTTCCCGACCACGACGTGCCTGAGCAGGCGTACCTGGGGATTCTCGGCATGCCGGGCATGACCGCCTGGACGGGTCTCAACCGCATCGCCGAGTGCAAACCCGGCGACAACGTGCTGGTGAGCGCGGCGAGCGGCGCGGTGGGCTCGCTCGCCGTGCAGCTGGCCAAGGCTAAGGGGTGTCACGTGGTCGGCATCGCAGGCGCCGCCCACAAGCTCGCCTGGCTCGAATCCGTGGGCGTGGAGCCCGTGACCTACAAGGATCGCACCGCCGGTGAGCTGAGCGATGCCATCCAGCTGGCCAGCCCCGAAGGCATCGACGTCTACTTCGAGAACGTCGGCGGCATTTGCCTCGAGGCGGCACTTTCCCAGCTCAACGAAGGCGCGCGCATCGCGGTATGCGGCATGATCGACAGCTACAACGCCGAGAAGCCCGCCCCGGGGCCGAGCAACCTCTCGCAGCTGGTGGTACGCAAGGCGAAGATGCAGGGCTTCATCGTCGCCGACCACTGGTCGAACTACGGCTACTTCCTCAACGAGGTCGCCCCCCAGGTCGCCGCGGGCAAGTTCGATTATCAGGAAACCGTTAAGGAGGGGCTCGAGAGTACCCCGGAGGCGTTCCTTGCGCTGTTCGAAGGCGGCAACACCGGCAAGATGCTGGTGAAGCTGACCGACTGATTCGCGGGCCTGACCACGCGCTGGAAGCCGCTCCTTACCGGGGCGGCTTTTTCGTGGGCACTCCCTTGATCGACCGCGAATCCATTCGACCATTCGCGAATTGATTATTAGACTGATCGCATACGCCCACCATATCGATCGTCATCACGAAGGGAATCCCATGAACGAACATCCACGCGCCCACGGCTTCTGGCTCGCGCTGCTGCTGGGGGTGGTGCTCGGCATCGCCGGCATCGCGCTTGCCATCGGCGGCGGCAAACTATTGAGCCTGGGCGGCAGCGCCTACTATCTCGTCAGCGGCATCGTCCTCGTCGTCGTCGGCGTCCTGCTGGCGCGACGCCGGGGAGCAGCGCTGTGGCTCTACGCCGTCCTCTTGCTGGGCACCCTGCTCTGGGCCCTGTGGGAAGTAGGCCTCGACTGGTGGCAGCTCGTGCCCCGGGTCGCCATTCCCTGCCTGATCGCCATCGTCATGCTGCTGCCCTGGTGGCGCAAGCCGCTGCATTCACGCGGCGGTAGCCTGGCGCTTTTGACGAGCGTCGTTGCCTGCATCGCGGTAGCCATTGCCAGCCAGTTCACGTCGCCTGGTGTGATCGAGGGTTCGCTTGCCGACAACCGCGCCAACGCCGAGCCCAACCCGGCTCAGGTGGCCGGTGATGACTGGCCCGCCTACGGCGGCACCAACGCCGGCACTCACTACTCGTCGCTTGATCAGATCACGCTGGACAACATCGGCGAGCTCGAAGAGGCGTGGCGCATCCAGACCGGCGACGCCCCCGGCCCGGACGCCCCACCCGAGATCACCAATCAGAATACGCCGCTGAAGGTGAACGATCGCCTGTATATCTGTACCTCCCACAGTCGCGCCATGGCGCTTTCACCCGAGACGGGCGAAACGCTTTGGGAGTTCGACCCGGAGATCAGCACCCAAGGCGCCGAAAACTTCTCGATGTGGCCGCACATGACCTGCCGGGGCCTGGCCTATTTCGACGCGGCCAACTACGCCGCCGACGCTAACGCCGAAGCGGCGCCTGCATCGAGCCCCGCACGACAGCCTTCGCTCTTGTTCGCCGAGCGCGACGCTTTTGCCATCGACGTGACGCTGCTCGAAGGCTTTTTGGCCGCCGCCGAAAACGACGACGAAAACGCCCCGTCGATGATGCTCAGCCAGACC
>NZ_JAMZBC010000259.1 GCF_024158715.1 Halomonas sp. 707D7
GCAGAGACGCTGCTGGGCGACTTGATGACGCGCAGCACCACCCGCGAGCGGCTGGTGCTGGTCTCGGCCTACTTCGTGCCCACCGAGGCCGGGGTCGAGCGGCTGGTGGCGCTGGCCGACGACGGTGTCGAGGTCGAGGTCATCACCAACTCGCTGGAGTCCACCGACGCCGCCGTGGTGCACGGCGCCTACGCGCCCTGGCGCAAGACGCTGCTCGCGCACGGCATCCGCCTGTTCGAGCTGCGCCCGGAGCAGGAGCCCGGCGACGGCAATGGCGAGGAGGAGATGCGCGTGCCCGGCGCCTCCGCCTCGGCGCTGCACATCAAGGCGCTGCGCATGGACGACCAGGTGTTCATCGGTTCCTTCAACGTCGACCCGCGCTCGATTCTGTGGAACAGCGAGGTCGGCGTACTGGTACGCAGCGAAGGGCTCCAGACAGCCTTCGACGAGCTGGTGGCGGTGGGCCAGGAGCCGACCATCAGCTACCAGGTACTGCTCGATGACGACGAGGAGCTCGTCTGGCGCTACGAGCATCGCGGCGAGCCGCTGGCCGCCGAGAAGGAGCCCGGCAACGCGTGGCGCCACCTGAATGCCTGGGCGAGTCGCACCTTCCGCCTGGAGCGCTGGCTCTAGCGCAAGCGTTAACAGCCCGCGCTTGTGTTTTTCACGCGGCGGTTCCAGATTAGAGGCAGCGTCGGCGAAGGCCCGCGCGCACCTCACATTGGGAGCGATGAACAACATGATAAATAAACGCGCATTAGTGACCGCCGTGGCGGCGTCTTCCCTGGCCCTGGCGGCCAGCGCCCAGGCCGACGTCAAGATCGGTTTCCTGGGAGGCTTCACCGGCGGCATCGAGAGCCTGACGCCGCCGATCTTCGAAGGTGCCAAGCTCGCCGTGGCCCAGGTCAACGAGCAGGGCGGCATCCTCGACGGCCAGACGCTGTCGATGCCCTCCGGCGACACCACCTGCTCCGACGCCTCGGCGGCCTCCAATGCCGCCGACCGCATGGTCAACTCGGAAAACGTCACCGCGATCGTCGGCGCCCTGTGCACCGGCGTGACCATCGCCGCGGCCAACAACGCCGCCGTCCCCGGGGGCGTGGTGATGGTCTCGCCGGCCTCCACCGCACCCGCGGTGACCGAACTCGACGACAACGACCTGGTGTTTCGTACCGTGCCGTCGGACGCCTTCCAGGGCGAGATGCTCGCCAAGCTCCTGCTCGACAAGGGGATCGACGTCGTGGCGGTCACCTACGTCAACAACGACTACGGCCAGGGGCTGTCGGACGCCTTCGCCACCGCGTTCGAAACCGGCGGCGGCGAGGTGGTGGCCAATCTCGCCCACGAGGACAACCGCGCCGACTACCGCTCGGAGCTGGGTTCGCTCTCCGCCGGCGGCGCCGACACCCTGGTGGTGCTCGCCTACGCCGACACCTCCGGCCAGACCGTGCTGCGCCAGGCGTATGAGAGCGGCATGTTCACCCAGTACGTGGGCGCCGACGGCATGGTCGGCGACAGCCTGGTCGAGGCAATCGGCGCCGACGTGCTCGATGGCATGATCGCTACCCGCCCGGGCAGCCCCGAGCTTCCCGGTACCGAGATCTTCGAGAGCGCCGCTACCGAGGCCGGCTTCGACCCCAGCGCCGTGTTTGCCGCGCAAGCCTATGACGCCGCCTTCCTGCTGGCGCTGGCCATCCAGCAAAACGGCAGCGCCGAGCGTGAAGGGCTGTCCGAGGCGCTTCGAAGTGTGGCCAGCGCCCCGGGCGAGGTAATCCTGCCCGGCGAGTGGGAGAAGGCCGTGGAGCTGATCGCCGCCGGCACCGAGATCAACTACGAAGGCGCCTCCGGCTCCCACGAGTTCGACGAGAACGGCGACGTGCCCGGCGTGGTGGTCGAAATGGCGGTGGAGGATGGCCGCTTCGTGACCAAGGGGCAGCTCGATCTGTAAGTCACGACGCCAGGAACCCTGGTAAAAAAACGCCCCGGGCTGAAAGCCCGGGGCGTTTTTCGTGATGGTCTTTCGTGATGGTCGGTGGTTAGCCGTGAGTCTTGATGTTCTCCGGCAAGAGCCCCTTGGGCGCGAAGCGCAGCACGACGGTGATCAGCATGCCGATCACCAGCACCCGGGCCTGCAGCGCGCGGCTGTCCAGGTTGCTCGGAAGCGCCCATCCGGCGCTCTCGCCCAGGCTCGCCACCAGCTGCATGACGTAAAGCGCCAGAGGCTCCGACATGATCCAGATGATGTAGACCGCCACGGCGCCGAAGATCGTGCCCAGGTTGTTGCCCGGCCCGCCGAGGATCACCATCACCAGTACCAGAAAGGTGTGGTTCAGCGGCAGATACCCCTGGGGGTCGAACAGGCTGTTGAAGGTGCCGAGCACGCCACCGCCCAGGCCCATCAAGATACAGCCGAGCACGAAGATCTCGAGACGACGCTTGTTGATGTTCTTGCCCATGGCCGCCGCCGACACCTCGTTGTCGCGAATGGCGCGGATCATCCGCCCCCAGGGCGCATGGTAGGCGCGGTGGAGCAGAAAGAAGATCACCGCGATGATCACCGCGGTCAGCGACAGGTACACCGCCCGCGAGAGCGTGAAACCGAGCTCGGAAGGCCCCGGGGTCGGCCAGGGCAGCGGCGAGACCGTGGCGGTGCCCCGGGTCAGCCAGTCGGAGTTCTTCAGAAACGCCTTGATGATCTCGGCGATGCCCAGCGTCGCGATCGCCAGGTAGTCGCTTCGAAGCCCCAGGCAGATATGGCCGATGAAGTAGCCCACGCCCCCGGCAAGCGCGCCGCCGACGATCCAGCCGACCCAGGGCGGAAGGCCGAAGCCGCCGACGAAGCCCGCACGGCTCTGGATCTCGCCGGTCACCTCGCGCAGCATGCTGATCACGACCAGATAGAGCACGATGGCCAGCACCACGGCGATGAGGGTGCGTAGAAGCCTGGGCACGCCGAAGCGGTCGAGGCGGG
>NZ_JAMZBC010000260.1 GCF_024158715.1 Halomonas sp. 707D7
CCCGATACCGCCCCCGACGCCCACCCCGAAACCAGCGCCCCGACCGATGCCGAACCCGCCGAATAGGCGCATGCCGCTGGCGTAGCGGTAGCCGTCGTAGGGGTCGTCGTAGCCGGGCAGCTCGCGCTCCTTGCTGGCGCTGACCAGCCCCAGGTCGGTATCGGTGCTGTCGAGTTCGAAGCCCCAGTTCTCGAGCAGTGCCACGCTCTGCTCGACGACCTCGCGCGGGTCGTCGCCCACGGCAAAGTAGCACGCCGACGACGGCGCGGGTTCGGCGCGGGGGAGCCGGTCGGGCACGCTCTGGCAGCCCGCCAGCGCCATCATGCACGCGATACTGATCGGTAGTGATTTCATGGAGAGTCCCCGTGATGGCAGGTCGGCTCGAAAGCGTGGGTCGCAAGTCGCTGGTGCAGGCCGAGCCGCCACGCTAAGCTCGACGTTGCAGGCCCACTCCCAAGACAATAACTCAATCACAAGGTTTTATGGAGGATGCATGATGAAGGTCGTGCTGTGCCCGGATAGTTTCAAGGATGCGCTCGATGCCCGGAGCGCCGCCGATGCCATGGCCAAAGGCGTCCTCAACGCCCTGCCGGATGCCCGCGTTCACACCTGCCCGCTGGCGGACGGCGGCGAGGGCAGTCTCGAGGCGCTGATCGCCGCCACCGGCGCCAAGCGATGCACTGCTCAAGTTCACGATGCCCTCGGTCGCCCTCGCGAGGCGAGCTGGGGCTGGCTTGCGCGCGAGCGCACCGCCTTCATCGAACTGGCCGAAGCCAGCGGCCTGCAGCACCTCGGCCCGAGCGAGCGCAACGCCCTGCACACTACCACCTTCGGCGTGGGCGAGCTGTTTCTCGCCGCCCTCGATGCCGGTGCCGAGCGCGCGCTCTTGCTGCTCGGCGGCAGCGCCACCAACGATGCCGGCGCCGGCATGCTCGCCGCCCTCGGCGCGCGCCTGGCAGACAGGCGCGGCAAGGCCCTCGCCCCCGGCGGCGCGGCACTGGCCGAGCTAGAGACGCTGGATCTTTCCGGCCTCGACCCTCGCCTGGAGGCGCTTCGCGTCGAGGCGGCGGTGGACGTGGACAACCCGCTGCTGGGAAGCCGCGGTGCAAGCGCGGTCTTCGGCCCACAGAAAGGCGCAAGCGAGGCGGACGTCGCCACGCTGGACGCGGCACTCTCCCGCTTTGCCGACGTCAGCGCCGCGGTGCTCGGGTCGGATCTGCGCATGCTGCCCGGCGCCGGCGCGGCCGGCGGCATGGGCTTCGCCGCCGCGCGCTTTCTCGGCGCCACGCTCAAGCCGGGCATCGAGCTCATCATGACCCAGACCCATCTGGCGGCGCTGATCAAGGACGCGGACCTGGTGATCACCGGCGAAGGCCGCCTTGACGGCCAGAGTCTGGCGGGCAAGACACCCATCGGCGTCGCCCGGGCGGCGAAGAAGCTGGCCACGCCGGTGGTGGTACTGGCGGGCAGCCTTGGGCAGGGGTGGCAGGCGTGTCTCGACGAGGGCGTCACCGCGGCCTTCGCCCTGGCCGACGGGCCGATGAGCCTGGACGAGGCGCTGGCGCGCACCGCCGAGCTGCTCGGTGCGAAAAGCGAGAGCGTGGTGCGGCTATGGAGCCATCGAGGCGGTTGAAAAGCGTCGCCTCCGCCTGCATCTACTGAAACGACGAATACGCGATACCGCGACGCTATGAAGGCGATACACAAAACTCGTTTCATCGCGCGCGCCTCGCCCGGTACTCTGGATCAAACGAATTGATGCCGCTTTGCGGTTCACCAAGGAGGAGTCACGATGTCCGAATTCAACAGCATCGGTTTGCACGAAAGCAGCGCCAGCCAGCTGGCCGAGAAACTCAACCACCTGCTGGCCAACTACCAGATCTTCTACATGAACGTGCGCGGCTACCACTGGAACGTCAAGGGCAGCGACTTCTTCCAGCTGCACGAGAAGTTCGAGGAGCTTTACACCGACCTTCTGACCAAGGTCGACGAGGTGGCCGAGCGCATCCTGACCCTGGGCCACCAGCCGGTCCACGCCTACAGCGACTACGCCAAGCTCTCGCGCATTCAGGAGGACAAGGAGGTGTCGGACGGTCGCGCCTGCGTGAAGGGTGTGCTCGACGGCTACCAGACCCTGATCGCTCTGCAGCGCGAAGTGCTGGCCCTGGCGTCCGATGCCGACGACGAAGGCACCGCCGCCCAGGCCGGCGACTACATCCGCGAGCAGGAAAAGACCGTGTGGATGCTGAACGCCTACCTGAGCAAGTGAGCCTCGCCGTGCTGCTCGAACCAGCACGAGTCTCGACGACAATGGCGCCTTCGGGCGCCGTTGTCGGTTGAGGCGGGCTCAGCGCGGCGTTGCCAGCGCCTCGATCAGCGCGCGCAGCATCGCCCAGAACTCGGTGACCGAGTCGAGCTCGACCCGTTCGTTGGGCGAGTGGGCGCCACGAATCAGGGGGCCGAAGGAGATCATGTCGAGCTCAGGGTACTTGGCGCCGAGAATCCCGCATTCGAGCCCGGCATGGATCACCTTGACCGCAGGCTCCTTGCCCAGAAGCGCCGCATGCTGCGCCTTGAACGTCGAAAGCAGGGCACTTTGCGGGTTCGGCGCCCAGCCCGGGTAGCCGTTTTCCACCTTGACCCGCGCGCCCATCAGGCCGAACAGCGCGCTGAACCGGTCGGCGAGCGCTTGCGTCGCGCTGTCGTGCAGCGAGCGCACCAGGGCGCAGAGGTGAAAGCGCCCGTCCACCAGGCGCAGTACGCCCAGGTTGTTGGAGGTTTCCACCACGCCCTCGACATCGGCGCTCATGCGCTCCACACCGCAGGGTGCGGCCAGCAGTGCGGCGATCAGCATGGCGCTGGCGTCACGGGTCAAGGGCTCCGCATCGAGGGCGGTCTCGAGGTGGCGCGCCTTGAGCGACAGTCCCGGGTCGCCGCTGCCGAGCTCCGCCTTCAGCACGCC
>NZ_JAMZBC010000261.1 GCF_024158715.1 Halomonas sp. 707D7
CCCCAGCCCGCCGTGGCCGAGTGGGAAGAGTTCTAAGGTCGATCGGCCGCCCCAACGCAACCGGCCCGCCACCTTTCGGTGGCGGGCCGGTTGCGTTCAGGCCTTGTCTTCGCGAGCCCGAACGCCCTAGAACACGAACGTCAGCAGCAGGTTGAACACCAACGCGGCGACGAAGCCCAGGGGGGCGGCGCGAAACAGAAGCTTCGGCAAGAGCCCGGCGCGCTCCTTGTCGTCCGGGCAGGAGCCGAGGATCAGGCTTCCGCCGGAGGAGAACGGCGAGATCGAGGTCGCCTGGGCGCCGACCACGATGGCGATGAAGATCACCATCGGGTCGATGCCGACGGAGGCGGCGATCGACGGCACCAGCGGGAAGAGCGCCGGCGTCACCACGCCCAGGGTGCTGGCGAACAGCGACATGCAGGCGGCCACCACGCCGAAGGCCACGGCGATCAGCACCGGCGGAATGCTGGTGCCGATCCACGCGCCCAGCATGTCGATGGTGCCCGCCTTGATCGCGATCGAGATCAGCATGCCGACCCCGCAGATCATGATGATCGTGCCCCAGGGCAGCGACGCGATCGCCTTGCGCTCGTCGCCGAGCTTGAGCAGCAGCGCGATCACCGAGAAGACGCTGGCGATCAAACCGATATCCACCTTGCTGTTGAGCAGCGCGATGGTCGCGTTGTCCGGCGCGATCAGGCTTGCGATCGGCGGCAGCAGTACCGTCGCCATCATCAGAAGCGTCAGCCCCAGGGTCATGCGCTGCTCGCGGTTGAGCGGCGCGGGCCGCTCGACGTGATCGAGGGTGGCCATGGCCACGCCCCGGCGGCGGTTGAACACGATCAACCCGCCCAGCACGAGGATCGGCACCACCAGGGTGCTGGCGAAGATGCCGGCGCTGTTGATGAAGGCCTGGGCATCGGAAAGACCGGCCTGGGTCATGAGCGTACGAAAGATGATGCCGCTCTGGCTGGAGACGAAGTTGGCCCCGGCCAGCGCCCCGTAGTTGACCGCCATCGCGCCGATGATCAGGTTGAGCCCGGTACGCGCGCAGAGCAGCAGCGTCAGCGGCGCCATGAACGCCAGCACCGTGTAGTAGCCCGCCCCCAGCGCCGAGATCACCACTGCCGCGAAGAAGATCGCGAACGGCAGCAGGTGCGGGAAGTGGCGGCAGCGGTACATCAGATGCTCGGCCAGCTTCTCGAGGGTGCCGTTGACGATGGCGAAGCTGTAGAACAGGCATACCGAGAAGATGATGAAGAAGATGTTCAAGGGCCACGAGGCGATCACCTCGCGCGGGGCGAGGCCCAGACCGAAGCAGCCCAGAAGGTAAGCGAAGGCGATCGCGAACAAGCCGATATTGATCTTGGTGCGATAGCCCAGAACGATGGAGACGACGATCGCCCCGACCACCAGTAGACTCATCATGAGGGGATTCTCTTTTCGCGTTGGGAAGACGGCCTTACGCGGACCGCTCGATCTTGAACAGCCGCGCCGGGTTGTCGCACAGCACCCGCTGGCGCTCCTCGGCCTGGGGCAGCAGCGCCTCCATGAAGGCGACCTGGGCGGCGTAGTCGGTCTGCGCCTCGAAGCGGGTATGCGGCCAGTCGCTGCCCCACACCAGCCGCTCGCTGTGGCCAAACGCCTCGCGCAGCCGCGAAAGCGACGCCTGGGCCTGGGCGAGTCCCGCCTTGGAGCGGTAGGGCGCGGAAAGCTTGACCCACAGATCCTCGCTCGCGGCGAGCTCGAGCAGCGCGCGATCCCCGCCCCTGGCCGGGTCGAGTTCGCCACTGGGCAGGCCGAAGTGATCCACCACCACCGCCACGCCCGAGGCGAGAATCGGCCGCACGACCTGGGCGATGTCGTCGATGCCGCGCTGCACCTCCACCGACCAGCCGCGCCGGCCAAGCTCGGCGAACAGCGCCTGCCACTGGGCGCTCAGGTACGCCTGGGGGCTCTTGCCGATCAGGTTGAGGCGAATGCCGACGACGCCGGCCTCTTCAAGTGTATCGAGCGCCGCACCGTCGATGTCGCTTTCGACCACGGCGGTGCCGCGCAGCCGCGCCGGATGGCGGGAGAGCGCCTCGACCATGTAGCGGTTGTCGGTGCCCAGAAAGCTCGGCTGAACCAGCACGCCGTGGGAAAGCCCTGAGCGGTCCAGGTGGGCCAGGTACTGCTCCACCCGGGCGTCGTACTCCGGACTGTAGCGTCGGCCCGCTGCCAAAGGCAGGTCGCGTTCGAAGATGTGGGCGTGGGTATCGATGCCGGTCAACGCCGCTGAAGTAGGCGGGGTCATGGTTTTCCTCATGATGTACGCTCGAGCGCAGGCGCGCGAGCCCTCTGTGTTCGAACCGTGCCTGCCTGAGCGCCAAACGCGGCGCTCGGCGGCCTGACGGCTTCCCGAAAATTCATATATATGAATAGATGAATCGCAGGATACACGTATTTAAACGTCGTGGACGCGGTCTACGACTAAAGGTGGTACATTCTCGACAGGAAATTATGCGCGGATGACACCAAGGAACACGCTCGATGACGGACATGCGGCTACCGCTTTACCAGCGCCTGCGCGACGACATGCTGGCCCGGATCGCCGCCGGTGACTGGGCGCCGGGCACGGCGATTCCCACCGAGGCCGAACTGACCAAGTACTACGGCGTGGCTGTGGGCACCCTGCGCCGCGCGGTCGAGACGCTGGTGCAGGATGGGCTGATGGAGCGCATCCAGGGCCGAGGCACCTTCATCCGCCGGCCCAACTTCGACGGCTCGCTGTTTCGCTTTTTCCGTCACGTGGATAGCCAGGGCGAGCGGCGCGTGCCCACCGGCCGCGTCATGGTGCGCCGCGAGGAACCCGCCAGCCGCCGCGTGGCCGACGCGCTGGGGCTCGGGGAGGGCGCGCCGGTCGTCTACCTGGAGCGCGTGCGCCAGATCGACGGGCAGACGCTCTTT
>NZ_JAMZBC010000262.1 GCF_024158715.1 Halomonas sp. 707D7
CCTTGGGTGTTATAGGGTCAAGCCTCACGGGCCATTAGTACACGTTAGCTCAACGCCTTGCAGCGCGTCCACACCGTGCCTATCAACCAGCTGGTCTCGCTGGGCCCTTCAGGAGGCTCGAGGCCTCGGGGATGTCTCATCTTGAAGGGGGCTTCCCGCTTAGATGCTTTCAGCGGTTATCCCGTCCGCACATAGCTACCCGGCAATGCCACTGGCGTGACAACCGGAACACCAGAGGTGCGTCCACTCCGGTCCTCTCGTACTAGGAGCAGCCCTTCTCAAACATCCAACGCCCACGGCAGATAGGGACCGAACTGTCTCACGACGTTCTAAACCCAGCTCGCGTACCACTTTAAATGGCGAACAGCCATACCCTTGGGACCGACTTCAGCCCCAGGATGTGATGAGCCGACATCGAGGTGCCAAACACCGCCGTCGATGTGAACTCTTGGGCGGTATCAGCCTGTTATCCCCGGAGTACCTTTTATCCGTTGAGCGATGGCCCTTCCATACAGAACCACCGGATCACTAGAACCTGCTTTCGCACCTGCTCGACGTGTCTGTCTCGCAGTCAAGCACCCTTATGCTCTTGCACTCATTGCACGATGTCCGACCGTGCTGAGGGTACCTTCGTGCTCCTCCGTTACTCTTTGGGAGGAGACCGCCCCAGTCAAACTACCCACCACACACTGTCCTCGATCCGGATGACGGACCTGAGTGAGAACACCAATGATGCCAGGCTGGTATTTCAAGGTTGGCTCCACCCGAACTGGCGTCCGGGTTTCCAAGCCTCCCAGCTATCCTACACAGGCAACATCAGTGTCCAGTGTGAAGCTATAGTAAAGGTTCACGGGGTCTTTCCGTCTAGCCGCGGGTACACCGCATCTTCACGGCGATTTCAATTTCACTGAGTCTCGGGTGGAGACAGCGTGGCCATCATTACGCCATTCGTGCAGGTCGGAACTTACCCGACAAGGAATTTCGCTACCTTAGGACCGTTATAGTTACGGCCGCCGTTTACCGGGGCTTCGATCAAGAGCTTCGGACGAATCCTAACACCATCACTTAACCTTCCGGCACCGGGCAGGCGTCACACCCTATACGTCCGCTTGCGCGTTAGCAGAGTGCTGTGTTTTTACTAAACAGTTGCAGCCACCTGGTATCTTCGACCGGTTCGGGCTTAAGGAGCAAGTCCCATCACCCTACGCCGGCGTGCCTTCTCCCGAAGTTACGGCACCATTTTGCCTAGTTCCTTCACCCGAGTTCTCTCAAGCGCCTTGGGATTCTCACCCTGACCACCTGTGTCGGTTTGGGGTACGGTCGCACATGATCTGAAGCTTAGAGGCTTTTCCTGGAAGCGTGGCATCAATGACTTCCGGTCCAAAGACCGTTCGTCTCGTGTCTCGGCCTTGAAGGGTCCCGGATTTACCTAAGACCCCAGCCTACTCACTTTCACCAGGACAACCAACGCCTGGCTCACCTAGCCTTCTCCGTCCCCCCATCGCAATCATGTCCGGTACGGGAATATTAGCCCGTTTCCCATCGACTACGCGTTTCCGCCTCGCCTTAGGGGCCGACTCACTCTGCTCTGATTAGCATCGAACAGAAAACCTTGGTCTTCCGGCGGGGGAGTTTTTCACTCCCCTTATCGTTACTCATGTCAGCATTCGCACTCGTGATACCTCCAGCATGCCTCTCGACACACCTTCATTGGCTTACACGACGCTCCTCTACCGCTCATCCAGAGGATGAACCCGTAGCTTCGGTACCTGGTTTAGCCCCGTTACATCTTCCGCGCAGGCCGACTCGACTAGTGAGCTATTACGCTTTCTTTAAAGGATGGCTGCTTCTAAGCCAACCTCCTAGCTGTCTGAGCCTTCCCACATCGTTTCCCACTTAACCAGGATTTGGGGACCTTAGCTGACGGTCTGGGTTGTTTCCCTTTTCACGACGGACGTTAGCACCCGCCGTGTGTCTCCCACGCTGGCACTCACCGGTATTCGGAGTTTGCCTCGGGTTGGTAAGTCGGGATGACCCCCTAGCCGAAACAGTGCTCTACCCCCGGTGGTGATACGTGAGGCGCTACCTAAATAGCTTTCGAGGAGAACCAGCTATCTCCGGGCTTGATTAGCCTTTCACTCCGATCCACAAGTCATCCAAATCTTTTTCAACAGATCCTGGTTCGGGCCTCCAGTTGATGTTACTCAACCTTCACCCTGCTCATGGATAGATCGCCCGGTTTCGGGTCTATATCCAGCGACTGGTCGCCCAGTTAAGACTCGATTTCTCTACGCCTCCCCTATACGGTTAAGCTCGCCACTGAATATAAGTCGCTGACCCATTATACAAAAGGTACGCAGTCACGGAACAAGTCCGCTCCTACTGCTTGTACGCACACGGTTTCAGGATCTATTTCACTCCCCTCGCCGGGGTTCTTTTCGCCTTTCCCTCACGGTACTGGTTCACTATCGGTCAGCCAGGAGTATTTAGCCTTGGAGGATGGTCCCCCCGTCTTCAGTCAAGGTTTCTCGTGCCCCGACCTACTCGATTTCACGTGATCAGATTTTCGACTACGGGGCTATCACCCGCTCTGGCCGGACTTCCCAATCCGTTCGTCTAATCTTTCACACGCTTAAGGGCTGGTCCCCGTTCGCTCGCCGCTACTGGGGGAATCTCGGTTGATTTCTTTTCCTCGGGGTACTTAGATGTTTCAGTTCCCCCGGTTCGCCTCGTACCTCTATATATTCAAGGTACGATACTGACCTTGTGGTCAGTGGGTTTCCCCATTCAGAGATGTCCGGGTCACAGGTCGTTTGCCACCTCACCGAACCTTATCGCAGGCTTCCACGTCTTTCATCGCCTCTGGCTGCCTAGGCATCCACCGTGTGCGCTTCATTGCTTGACCCTATAACCCGAAGGAGTCTGGATCGC
>NZ_JAMZBC010000263.1 GCF_024158715.1 Halomonas sp. 707D7
CTGGTGGTCGTGGGCTGCCTAAAGGCGGGCCGCTGAGGACGGCGCGTGACCGTCACCGGCGATCACGCGCTCCAGAAGTTCCGGCAGCCAGGCCGGCTTGAGCTGCCCGGCCGGCGCCTGGCGAAGCTCGTCGAGCGACCACCACCGCCCCGGCATTTCGCGCCGCGTCTGGCTTGCCGGGTCATGGCGCACCAGAAAGTAGCGCTCGCGCCATCGCCCGGGCGACTGCTCGCCGGGCACCTCGCACTCGTGCAGCAGCGGGCCGAGCGGCCCCGCAAGGCCGGTGGACGCTTCGAGTGCGCGCCGCGCGGCCTCGCCAAACCCCTCTTCCAGACACAGCTCGCCCCCGGCGGGTCGCCAGGGGGCGGAGGCATTCGGGTGATGAATCAACAGCAGGCGATGGTCGGCGCTGACCACGAAAAGCTGCGCCCATTGGCGCGTATTGTTATCGGTATCCATAGACGTCCCACTCCTTGAAGAGCGGCAGCGCCGGGCGCAGGCGCTGCCTTTGGCGTGCTCGCGGCTCGCGCCGCCTTCAAAGCGTAGACGTCGATCCCCTTACCGCGCCACGAAACGTGGCTTGGCGATGCCGCTCAAGGCCTGCCGGGGAATCGTCAGGACCGGCTGGCCCTCGGCGTAGGGCGCGATGTCGTAGACGTCGTACTTCACCTGCCAGCCCTCTTCCATGGGAGCGATGTTGTCGCTCGGGGTGAACGGCCAGTTGGCGGCGAAGTCCGCCTCTCTGTCCGACTCGCGCGACCAGCGCTGGTGCGCCTCGCGAAGCGCGGCCTGGAAATCGCCTTCGCGCCCCGGGGTGATCATCTCACCGGGCTCGACGATGCGCGCCTCGCGCTCGTCGATGACCAGATAGCGCGTTGCCGGTAGGCCGTGTGCCTGGCCCGAGAAGTAGGTGTAGCTGTTGAGTTCGAGCACCAGCAGATCGTCGTGACGGGAAACCACGTCCGCCTCGAGCACGGCGCTGCTCGCGCCCGCCTGGGGCGAGGACATCCCGCTCTCCCGGGCCTGGGCGAAGAAGTCGTTGGCGAAGCGCTCCCAGGTGACGCGCCTCGCTCCCGCACCTTCATCGCCTCCATCCAGCCCCGCCAGGGCGACGAGCCGGGCGCGCAGCTCGCGGGTCAGCGCCTCGGACTTGGGAAACTCGAGCGACGACACGCGCACGTCATCGCACTGCTCGCCTTGGCAGCCGGGGGCGACGAAGTACTTCTCCTCGGCCAGCGTCACCATGGCGTAGGGCTCGACGGGGCGGCTTTCCATGCTCTGGCAGCCCGCCAGCATGATGGCCACCACACCCAGGGCACTCGCTTGAATGGGTTGCATAACGCCTCCTCTTGTCGATGTTCGTCCTTGAACCGCCCCGGGCGCTCTTTCGCCGCCCGGGTGTCGGCTTTAAATGTAAACGCCCTTGCCGCACAAAGCGAACAAGGGCGTGGTCGATCAAGACGTTGAGGCGCTCAACGACTCAAGCGTCCGGCTCCAGCTGGGTCGGCTCGGCCTCGACGCCGACCTCGAACAGGCCGCTGCCGTAGGAGCCGTAGCCCCGGGCGTGGATGGTGTAGGTACCGGGCAAAAGCGGCGCGCTCAGCAGCGCGTTCGAGCCCTGACCGCCATCATCGTCGGAGAAGGAGACGCCTTCGCCGGAAAGCTCGAGGTAGGCGTCGAAGTCCGTGGAATCCATGCGAATGGTCACCTCGGAGCTCTCCTCGAGGGTGAGCTGGTAGTTGACGTCTTCGCCGCTGTACCAGCCGGTGGCGCTGTCGCCCGGGGCGAGTTCGCCGCCGTTTTGCAGCTCGACGCCTTCGGGAAGCTCTCGCTGTGCCACGGCGAGCGAGAACATTCCGGCACCGGACCCGTAGGCGGTACGCGCGGTGATGCGGTAGGTGCCCGGCGCGAGGAAGTCGGCGATACGCGCATCCAGGCCCTCGCCCCCATCGTCGTCTTCACGGTAGTAGTTGTCGTCGCCTTCGATCTCGAGGAAGGCGTCGATGTCGTCGGAGGTCATGTCGACCTGGTACATGCCGGCCTCTTCGACCTCGAAGGTGTACTCGAGCGCCTGGCCGCTGTACCAGCCGTTGAGCGACTCGCCCGACGCGATGGGACCGTCGTTGCGCAATTCGCCGCCGGGGAACTCCTTGGTCTGCGCCGACAACGTATACACGCCGTTGCCGCTGCCGTAGGTCTGGGCGCGAACGGTGTAGTCGCCGGGCTCGAGGAAATCGGTAATCTGGGCGTCGAGATTGCCGCCGCTGTCATCGTCCTCACGCTGGTAGCCGTTCGGGCCCTCGAGGGTGAGGTAGGCATCGAAGTCATCGGAGCGCATGTCGATCTGGTACATGCCGGCTTCTTCGATGGTCAGGGTCACGGCGCGCTCGTCGCCCTGCAGCCAGCTGTCCATGGGTTCGTCGAGGCTCAGCGTATCCGAGTCGCTGAGCTCCATCAGGCGAGGGTAAAGGGTGAACGGGCCGTAGCTGCTGGCGTCGTAGCCGCTCACGGTCACCAGGTAGTCGCCCCCTTCCTCGACGCGATAGCGCAGGGTCTCGGCGCTGTCGAGCAGCTGGAGCTGGTCGTCGAACAGTGACACGACGCCGTTGAGCGCGCCGCTCAGGCTCAGCTCCACCAGCGCGTCCTCGTCGAGGCTCAGCCCGTAGGAAAGAAAGCGACTGCCGTTGTTGCCGTTGAGCTGCGCACTCGAGGTGAGCTCACCGCGCGTGCGTTCATCGAGCGCCAGGTAGTCGAGCCCCTCCAGAGCACTGGATGTCTGCGTAGCGTCGGCCTTGCCGCTCTGGTCGCCGGCCTTGTCGCTGGAAACCGCCTCGGGTATGGACAGGGCAATCATGAAGCCGATCAGGGCGCCGCCTGCGACACCAGTGACAAGCATTAACGAAGAACTTTTAGTC
>NZ_JAMZBC010000264.1 GCF_024158715.1 Halomonas sp. 707D7
AACATGATCTTAAACGACAATCAACAGGCCTTGCCATCAATGAAGCGCAGCGCCTGACCGCACTGGCGACAGCGATAGCGACGCCCCCGCGTGCCCTGGGCGTGGCGCTGGGCGGTGAAGAGGTGCTCGCGGCAGTCGCAGCGGTAGCGGTAAGGGCGACGCTGACTCTGGGCGATGTCGAAACGGTGGGTCACCCGGGGCACCAGGCCGAAGAGCTCGCGCATCACGGTCTGCCACTCGCGCCCGTGAGGCTTGAGCCGCGTTCCACCATCGAGATGGAACACCAGCCAGTGGGCCATCTCGTGAGGAATGACCTCGTCGAAGAATGCCGCGCGGTTCTCATCGAGCAGTACCGGGTTGAAGCGCAGCCCGCCCCGGCCAAGGTGCGCCTGCCCGGCGCCAGCGCCCTTGAGATCGAACCACACCTTTGGCGCGGGAAGCGCCGGATGCACCTCTCGGGCGAGCACAAGGGTCTCGTCGACACGCGCCCGGACGGCATCGAGAAGGGCATCGAGGGTCAGCGCGGCCAGGTGCCGCGCGGGCCATTCGGGCAGTGGAGAAGAGCGCATTGGTGGTAGACTGGCCGCGATGTGGAGCGTGCGATTGTGCGTGATCGCGCGGCAATTCTCAAAAACGTATCGAACGAGGCCTTGCATGGCAGACAACGCTGAACCGCGCCCGCCCGAACCGCTGCTGGACGACGAGGCGCTCGACCGGCTGGACGACTTCCTCGACTCCGACCGGGTCGGCGAGGACGCGCTGGATCTGATCTCCGCCCACGGCTTTCTGGTGGCGCTGGCCGTCGCGCCCAGCGAGCAGCCCGTGGAGGCCTGGCTCGAGGAGCTGTTCCAGGGCGAGCCCGCCTACCAGAGCGAGGCCGAGCGCGAGGAGATCACGGGGCTCTTGAAGACGCTGCGTGACAACGCCGTCGAGGTGCTTGAACAGGGGGGGCTTCCGGAGCTGCCTTTCGAACTGACCCTCGACGGCCTGCCCGCCGAAGAGACGCCGATCGGCGACTGGTGTGCCGGCTTCATGGAGGCGGTGTTCAGCGACGAGGCCGCCTGGTTCCAGGACGACGAGGAGGCCGCGGCCACCCTGCTGCTGCCCTTCATGCTGCTGTCGGGACTGTTCGACGACGAGCCGGACATGGTGGAACTGGCCGGCGACACCGCGCGTCAGGAGGAGCTGGTGGCCCAGCTGCCGGAGCTGGTGCTCGATCTTTACCTCAACTACCGCGTGCCGCCGGAAACCCCCAAGCCCAAGCCACGCCCCAAGAGCCCCGCCAAGGCGAAGAAACCCGGCAAGGGCAAGAAACGCTAGGTACTATTTCAAGCGCGTCACCACCGCGTCGAGCAGGCCGTAGAGCCACTCCTTGACGCGCTGGTGCCAGGGCCGCGCCGCCCAGCGCGCGGCGTCGACCTCGCTGCTTTCCGCGAAGTTGCGCTCGAACAGTGCCTGCACCTCACACGCCATGGCCGGCGACTCGATCTCCTGGTTGGCCTCGAGGTTGTAGTGCAGGTTCCAGTGGTCGAAGTTGCACGAGCCGATGCTCACCCACTCGTCCGCCAGCACGAACTTGGCGTGGATGAAGGTAGGGTTGAACTCGAAGATACGCACGCCGGACTTCAGCAGCGCCTGGTAGAAGCGCTGCCCGGCGTAGCGCACGCCGGGATGGTCGTGTTTCTGGCCCGGCAGCAGCAGGCGCACGTCCACCCCGCGCCGGGCCGCCCGGGCCAGGCGCCGGCGCAGCGCGAAGGTCGGCACGAAGTAAGGCGTGCAGAGCCACAGCCGGGTCTCGGCACTGCCGACCCGCTCGTGAAGCGAGTGGCGAATGGCCTGGTAGCGGTAGCCCCGTGCCGGCATCACCCGCCCCGGGGCGCCGTCGGCGAAGTCGGCGGGCGGGCGCCGGGCCACCAGCGCCTGGTTCGGGCTCTGGCGGGCGCGACGGGTGAGCTTCGAGCGCCACAGCCGGCGAAACAGTGCCTCCCAGTCGGTGACCGCCGGGCCCTCCACACGCACGGCGATCTCGTACCAGGCCTCGAGGAACTCGTCCACCGCGCCGAAGCCGCCGGTGAAGGCGACCTGGCCATCCACCACCACGATCTTGCGATGATCACGGCTCAGGTTGCGCGCCAGCGAATGAAGCCCCAGCGGGTTGAAGAAGCGCAGCGCCACGCCACCATCCATAAGCCGCGTGCGATCTTCTCGGGAGAGTCCCATGGCGCCGAAGCCATCGAGCAGCAGGTAGACCTTGAGCCCGCGCGCGCAGGCATCGATCAACACCCGGCTCAGCCGGTCGGCAAGCTCGCCGGACTCCATCAGGTAGAGCTCGATCAGCACGTAGTGCCGGGCGCCTTCGATCGCCTCGAGCATGGCGGGCAAAAAACGCGCAGCCTCGGGCAGCAGCGTGAAACGGTTACCGTCTCGCCACATCGGCGACATAGCGACTCCTTGGCTTATCGTGCAGGGCTCAACGCGCCTTGAGCGAGCGATGCACGTACAGGTCGTAGCGGCTGGTCTTGCCTTCGACGACGTGGTTGGGGGCCGGCCCGTCGATGGGCGGCGCCTTGCGCGGGCGCTTGACCACCACCCGGTGGGTGGCGACCGCAAGCGCCTGCTCGAGAAGGCGCGGGGCGTCGTCGTCGCTGCCGGCCAGCAGGCGAAAAAGGCGCATCTCCTTTTTCACCAGCGCCGACTTCTCGCGGTGGGGAAACATCGGGTCGAGATGGACCACCTGGGGAGCGACGCCCGCCTCCTCGACCAGCGCGGCAAGCGCCCGGGCGCTGTCGCCCTGGCGAAACCGCATGCGCGCGGCGATCTCGCACGTCTCGGGGTCGAGCCGTGCCCGGTCGAGGCCATCCTCGAGCAGCGCGGCGATCGCCGCCACCCGCTCGATCAAGAGTACC
>NZ_JAMZBC010000265.1 GCF_024158715.1 Halomonas sp. 707D7
CCACTTCCTCGAGAGCCGGAGGAATTCTCGCCGCTGCCGTTCTGGCCGCCGTTCGCCCCGCCCGGCGGATCAAGCGGCGCGGTGCGCCGGTGGGCCAGCACCCAGGGTTCGACGGCGTCGATATCCGCCTGCTCGACGCTCGACACCTCGCGCCAGGCGGCGTGGGCGCGGGCGGCGCGGTGCCAGGTGACGTCGGCGCGAAGCCCTTCGACCGCGGCCTGGTCGCAGCGCTTGGCGATCTGCTCGAACACCTGCTCCGGTACGTCGATCTCATCGATACGGGCCCTGGCGCGGGCGATGCGCTCGATCAGCGCGCGCTCGGATTCAGCGTGGGCGGCGGCAAACGCCTCTGGGTCGCGCTCGAACGCCTCGCGGCTTCGCACGATGGCGATACGCTCGGCCACGCTGACGCGGTCCGGCTGCTCGACGCAGAGCCCGAAGCGGTCGAGCAGTTGCGGTCTGAGCTCGCCCTCGTCCGGGTTCATGGTGCCGATCAGGCCAAAGCGCGCCGGGTGGGCGTGGCTCACGCCGTCGCGCTCGACCACGTTGGTACCGCTTGCGGCCACGTCGAGCAGCAGGTCCACCAGCGAGTCCGCCAAGAGGTTCACCTCATCCACGTAAAGAATGCCGCCGTGGGCGCGGGCCAGAAGTCCGGGCTGGAAATGCGCCTCGCCGTCGGCGAGCACCCGATCGAGATCGAGGCTCCCGGTCAGGCGCTCTTCGCTCGCCCCTAGCGGCAGGGTCACGAAGGGCGCAGGGCCGCTTTCGCCTTCCGGCAGCAGCGCGGCCAGCGCCCGGGCCAGCGTCGACTTGGCGCTGCCCCGCGGGCCGCTGATCAGCACGCCGCCGATGCGCGGGTCGACCGCGTTGAGGATCAGCGCGGTCTTCAAGGGCTCGGCACCGACCACGCCGGCAAAGGGGAAGGCGATCATGGCTGACTCCTCGTGCGGTGGGGGTCGCGGCGCGGCATGAACACCGGCGCGCCGTCGATCTCGGCGGCGCTCAAGGGCTGGCGGTAGAGCCGCTCCAGCGCGGCGAGCTCGAGCAAATCGTCGACCGGGCCCGCTTCGGCCTCGCCATCCGGGTGCAGCAGCAGCGCGTGGCTGCACCAGCGCGCGGCCAGGTTCACGTCGTGCAGGCACATCATCACCGTGCGCCCGTGAGCGGCCCGTTCACCGAGCAGCGCCATCACCGCGCTCTGGTGGTGCAGATCGAGATGATTGGTCGGCTCGTCGAGCAGCCACACCGCCGGGTCCTGGGCGTAGAGCGTGGCGAGCGCCACCCGCTGGCGCTCGCCGCCGGAGAGCGAACTCACCAGACGCCGCTCGAAGCCGGCCAGATCGAAGGCGCAAAGCGCCGCCTCGACGCGCTCGCCATCGCCCGCGTTTTCGCGCTGGAAAAGCGACAGGTACGGGTGGCGGCCCATCATCACGGCCTCGAACACCGTGGCGGGAAAGCCGTCCATGCGCTCCTGGAACACCAGCCCCAGCCGCCGGGCGACCTCGCGCCGGCCAAGCGCGCCCAGCGGCTCGCCGTCGAGAAAGACGCCGCCTGAGCGCGGGGCGTGGAGCCCGGCCAGGGTGTGCAATAGCGTGGTCTTGCCCGCGCCGTTGGGGCCGAGCACGCCCCACACCTGGCCGGGGGCGATCTCGAGTTCGAGCGGGCGCGTCGCGCGGCCGGGAATCGCCAGCGCAAGCCCTCGGGCGGCCAGCCGGCTCACGGGCGACTCCGGTGGAGCAGAAACAGAAAGGTAGGCACGCCGAGCAGCGCGGTGATCACGCCGACCGGCAGCTGCTCCGGGGCGATCAGCGTGCGCGCCAGCGTATCGGCGAGCAGCACCAGCGTGCCGCCGGCGAGCGCGCAGGCGGGCAGAATGCGCCGCTGGTCGTTGCCCAGCACCAAACGCAGCATGTGCGGTACCACCAGCCCGACGAAGCCGATGCTGCCGGCGGTGGTCACCGCCACGGCGGTCAAAAGGCTCGCCAGAAGATAGATGCCCCACTCGAGAGCGCGCACGTTCACCCCGAGGGCGGCGGCTTGAAGCGGCCCGCGGGCCAGCACGTTGAGGCTTCGCCCCAGCGGCCATAGAAGCACGCAGGTCAGCGCCAGCAGAGCCAGCGGCGGCCAGGGCGTGCGCGCGTAGGCGAGATCGCCCATCAGCCAGTAGAGCATGCCCGGCAGGCGCTCGGCGGGGCTCATGGCCAGCATCAGGGTAACCAGCGCCCCCCAGCCCGAGGCCACCACCACGCCGGTGAGCAGCAGTCTCGCCGGCGTCCAGCCGTCGCGCCCCTGGGCCAGGCCAAACACTAAAAGCGTAGAAAGTAGCGCCCCGGCGAACGCCGAGCCGGTGACGAAAAGGCCGCCCAGGCCCGCGAGCATCGCGCCTAGCGCCCCGATGCTCGCCCCGCCAGAGAGCCCGAGCACGTAGGGGTCGGCGAGCGGGTTTCGCAGCAGCACCTGCATCAGCGCCCCCGCCACGGCCAGAAGCCCGCCCACGGCGAAGGCGGCGAGCGCCCTTGGCAGGCGAAGATCGAACACCAGGGTGTTGGCGAGCGCGCTGCCGTTACCCAACAGCGCCCGGGCAAGCTCCCCCGGCGACAGCGTCGCGCTGCCGGAGACGAGCGCCAAGGCCAGCGCGGCCAGGGCCAGGGCGATCAGTGCCACGTGCCAGGCGCCAAGGCGACGGTCATGCGTGAGCGGCCTCACGGCGCATCCGCGGCGCGGGCGCGCTCGATGTGCTCGCACAGAAGCCGCGCGCCCTCGGCCAGCCGGGGCGTGGGCCGTTGAATGAGCGAAGGCGGCACGAAGTGGAGCTGGTCGTTCTTCACCGCGCGCAGATGCGGGTACTGGGTCCAGTGATCGAGCCAGTGGCGGTTCTCCTCGCCCATGCCGCCGGCGA
>NZ_JAMZBC010000266.1 GCF_024158715.1 Halomonas sp. 707D7
CGGCTGCACCGTGGTGATCAAGCCCGCCGAGGCCACGCCGCTCACCGCGCTGGCCGCGGCGTATCTGGGACGTGAAGCGGGCCTGCCTGCCGGCACCATCAACGTGGTCACCGCCAGCCAACCCGCCGAGGTGGGCGAGGTGCTGACCACGGATTCGCGGGTGCGCAAGGTGTCCTTCACCGGCTCCACGCCGGTGGGCAAACGCCTGCTCGCCCAGTGCGCCAGCACGGTCAAGAAGAGCGCCATGGAGCTCGGCGGCAACGCTCCGTTCATCGTCTTCGACGACGCCGATTTGGAGGCCGCCGTCGACGGCGCCATCGCCTCGAAATTCCGCAACGCCGGTCAGACCTGCGTGTGCACCAACCGCTTTCTGGTGCAGGACGGCGTGTACGACGCCTTCGTCGAGAAGCTCGCCGCCCGCGTAAAGGCGCTGACGGTCGGCGACGGTCTGAGCGAGGGAAGCACCATCGGCCCGCTGATCAACCAGGCGGCGGTCGACAAGGTGCAGCGCCATATCGATGACGCCCGAGAGAAGGGCGCCCGCGTGGTGTGCGGCGGCAGCGCCCACTCAGCCGGCGCGCGCTTCTACACCCCCACGGTGCTGGCGGACGTGACCACCGACATGGCCGTGGCCAGTGAAGAGACCTTCGGCCCGGTCGCGCCGGTGTTCCGTTTCAGCCACGACGACGAGGCAATCCAGATGGCCAACGACACGCCCTTTGGCCTGGCCGCCTACTTCTACGCTACCGACTACCGGCGCATCTGGCGCACGATGGAAGCACTCGAAGTCGGAATGGTCGGCGTCAACGAAGGGCTGATCTCCACCGAGCTTGCGCCCTTTGGCGGGGTGAAGGAGTCCGGCCTGGGCCGCGAGGGATCCCACCACGGGCTCGACGAGTTTACCGAACTGAAGTACGCCTGCATCGGCGGGCTATGAGGAATCGATGATGACCAATCAGGAATTGAACGAACTCAAGAACCGGTTCGTCGCCAAGGGCGCCGCGACCCCCACCACCCAGTTCGCCGAGCGCGCCGAAAACGCCGAGATCTGGGACGCGGATGGCAAGCGCTGGATCGACTTCGCCGGCGGCATCGGCGTGTTGAACCTTGGCCACCGCCACCCGAAGATCGTCGCGGCGGTGGAAGCCCAGCTCAAGAAGGTGATGCACACCAGCGCGGCGGTGATCTCCTACGCGCCCTACGTCGAGCTCTGCCAGAAGCTGTGCGAACGGACCCCGGTACGCGGCCCCGAGCGCAAGGCGATGCTGGTCAACACCGGTGCCGAGGCGCTGGAGAACGCGGTGAAGATCGCCCGCGCCGCCACTGGCCGCTCCGGCATCATCACCTTCGATGGCGCCTTCCACGGCCGCACCATGATGACGCTGGCGATGACCGGCAAGGTGCTGCCCTACAAGAACGACTTCGGCCCGATGCCGGGCGACGTCTTCCGCGCGCCGTTCCCCAACCCGATCCACGGCATCAGCGAAGAGGCCTCACTCGAGGCCATCCGCACGCTGTTCAAGACCGACATCGCCCCGCACCGCACCGCGGCCATCGTCATCGAGCCGGTGCAGGGCGAAGGCGGCTTCTACATCGCCTCACCCGAGTACCTGCGCTCGCTTCGCGCGCTGTGCGACGAGCACGGCATCCTCTTGATTGCCGATGAAGTACAGTCCGGTTTCGCCCGCACCGGCAAGCTGTTCGCGCTGGAACACAGCGGCATCGAGGCGGACATCCTCACCACCGCCAAGAGCCTCGCCAACGGCATGCCGCTCTCGGCGGTCATCGGCACCGCCGCGGTCATGGACGCCTCCGGCCCGAATTCGCTGGGCGGCACCTACAGCGGCAACCCGCTCTCCTGCGCGGCGGCGCTGGCGGTGATCGAGGTGATCGAGGAGGAGAACATCCTCGCGCGCAGCGAGCAGATGGGCCGGATGCTCGCCGAGCGCTTTGCGGTGTGGGAAGCGCGTTTCGAGCATGTGGCCCACGGCCGCCAGTTGGGGGCAATGGCGGCCTTCGAGCTCGTCGATGCAAACGGCAAGCCCGACCCCGCCGCCACCAGCGCGCTCTGCGCCAAGGCGCGCGAGCAGGGGCTGATCCTGCTGTCGTGCGGCTTCTACGGCAACGCCGTGCGCATCCTGGTGCCGCTGACGGTGTCGAGCGAGGTGCTGGAAGAGGGCCTGGGTATCATCGAAGCGTCTCTCGAGGCGCTCGGCTAGAACGCTAGCGACCCGACACCCGCTCCCGCCGCAAGCGATAGCCTGCGGCGGGGGCGGGTTTTTTCATTTATCGCTCCATCAAACTGCCGACCACGATTGGCGCGCTGGGCTGGCCTTACGCGGCGACCAGCGGCCGGGCCGGGCCGAAGTGCTCGAAATGGCGGTGGTCATCAGCGACGCCCAGCGCCGCGAGTGCGGTGTCCATCATCGCCATGAACCCCTGAGGGCCGACGAAGTAGCACTGCGTGTCGGTGCCCGGCAGGTAGCGCGCCAGAAGCGCCTGGTCGATACGGCCGGTGTGATCGGCATCAAAGCCGTTTTCGTGCACGTTGACCAGCGTGAGCTGCTTCGGGTAGTCGCGTTTCAATGCCTCGAGGTCGTCGCGGAAGGCGTGGTGGTCGCGGTCGATGGCGGCGTGCAGGTAGACCACTTGACGGCCCTTTGAAAGCGCCTGGCGGGCGATGGGCAGAAGCGGCGTCTGGCCCACGCCGCCGCTGGCCAGAAGCACGGGCTCGCTGCCCTCACTCAGCGTGAGATCACCCGCCGGCGGCAACAGCTCCAGCGTGTCGCCCACCTTCAACGTATCGTGGAAGTGGCGGCTGACGCGGCCCTGGGCTTCGCGCTTGATCGAGAGGCGGTAGCTACGCCCGTTGGGCAGATCCGACAGG
>NZ_JAMZBC010000267.1 GCF_024158715.1 Halomonas sp. 707D7
CGCTTCTCGGCGTGGCGCTGGCCTGGTGGCTGCTGGGCCTGCGCCTTGGCCATCAGTTCACGATCAGCGCGGCCCTGTTGTGTCTGGGCGTGCCCGCCGTGCCCGGGGCGAACGGTACGAAGCCGAGCCCCAGGCCAGAGGCGAGAGCGATATTGAGCGTTTCCAGCATCAGCCGGCGCGGGCCGCCTGACGCTCGAGTTCGGCGACCGTATCGTGATCCAGCCCGAGGGCGTCTGCGAGCCGGTCCAGCCAGCCGTTGTCCGATGCGTGCTGCTCACCGGCCACCACCCGGCTGACCAGGTAGATGTCACGGGCAGCTTGAGACGACTCCGCCTGCGCGGCAAGTGCATGGGCATCCAGCGGAGCGGCGAGCTGGGTTTGCGCCCAGGCCTCGAGCTCGTCGTCGGCGCCCAGGGCGTTCATCCTTTGGGTGACCGATTGGCGCGCCTGCTCGTCGCTTTCGCCACACGCACGCACGGCCATGATCACGGCCTGGAGCAGCGTTTCGCTGCGCCGCTCCTGATGCTCGCCGCCGAGGGTATCAATGGGCTCACCGCCCATGGCGCGGGCATCGTCATCGTCCCACTCATCGGCGCCCTTTCGTCCGTTACGCCGCTGGGACTCCTGCCAGGCATTCCAGGCGTAGACGCCAAGGCTCGCCACGAGCCCGTACTTGACCGCCTTGCCGGTCAGCTTGCGACCGGGGCTCGAGCCCAGAAGCAGCGCCATGACGCCGCCGCCCAGCGCGCTTCTGGCATCGAAACCGCGCGACCGGGGCGAACAATGGCGGCGCGAAGGGTGCTCCTGCGGCCTGTCGAATTTGGAGGCCTGATCATCCAGCACGCCTTTGGCGCCCGGCTCACCACCGTATTGCTGCATCAACTGCTTGAAAACATGACTCGCGTTCATCCGTGGACTCCTTGAGCAATGGAGCGGCAACCCGCCGCTCTACCAGCAGGTTAGACGTTTTCAGCCGGCCTGCACTGCCTGGCGCTCGAGCTCGGCGACCATCTCGCGGTCGAGCGCCAGCGCCGAGGCCAGTTGATCGAGCCAGGCACGCTCCATCGGGTTCTGCTCGTCACTCACCGCCAGGCTGATCAGATACATCTCCCGCGCTGCCTGGGGTGAGTCCGCCTGTGCGGCCAGCGCCTCGGCATCGAGCGGGGCGTTCAACTGCTGTTCGACCCAGGCGTGCAGCTCGTCGTCGGCGCCGAGCGCGTCGATCTGCTCGCTGATCAGCGCGCGCTCCTCGGCGTCGATGTGGCCATCGGCGCGGGCGGCCATGATCATCGCCTGCAAGAGTTCGAGGCTGCGCCGCTCCTGGAATTCGCCTTCGAGCACCTCGACCCGTTCGCCCTCGTCGGTGTTCGCGGCCCCGCTCTTGGCCTGGTGACTCTGCCACGCCTTCCAGGCGAGCATGCCGACTCCGGCGATGGCGCCATATTTCAGCGCCTTGCCGCCGAGCTTGCGCCCGCGCTTCGAGCCCACCAGCATGCCCATGGCGCCGCCACCCAGCAGGCTCTTCATGTCGATGCCACCGCCTTTCGAGACGCCCTCCTGGCCGCCGAACTGGCGCGACAGCCCGTCGAGCATGCCCTTGATGTCCGTACCGCCGCCTTTGCCACTGCCGCCGGCCTGCTGCATCAGTTTCTGTAGAATCGTGTTCGCGTTCATCCGTCGCTCCTTGAGGGTCGAGGCTTCACTACGGGGAAATCGTCCCCTTGATCGAAATCGTGCTGCCGTGGCGGCTGGCCGCCACGTCTATACGAACCGGCATCTGCTCCTTGAGTTCGCTGACGTGGGAGATAATGCCGATCATGCGCCCGCTCGACTGCAGCTCGCAGAGTACCTCGATGGCCTGTTCGAGCGCCTCCTGGTCGAGGCTGCCGAAGCCCTCGTCGATGAACAGCGTGTCGAGGCGAATGCCCCCGGCGTAGGCCTGGACCACGTCCGAGAGCCCCAGCGCAAGCGCCAGCGCCGCCATGAACGACTCGCCGCCGGAGAGCGTGGCCACCGGGCGCTGCTTGCCGGTGTAGGTATCCGCCACGTCGAGCTCCAGCCCTGATGCCCGGTTGCCCTTGGACGGGTCCTCCCGGCGCACCAGCTGGTAGCGCCCGCGGCTCATGCGCGTGAGGCGCTGGGAGGCCTGGATCAGCACGTCGTCGAGCAGCACGCCGAGCACGAAGCGCTGCAGGCTGATGCGGTGGCCGGTGCGCCCGTTGGCCACCTCGCTGAGCGTGCCCCAGAGCCGGTACTCCGACTCGAGTGCCTGCCGCGCCTGATGGGCAGCGGCGAGCTTCTGGCGCACGGAGGTCAAGACGTTGCGGCGCTCATCCACCACGCGCCACGCCTCGAGTCCCGCCTGTTCGCGCGCCTGGCACTCTGCGACCGCTGATTCCAGCATAGTCATGTCCGGCGTGGGCTGCTCGCCGAGCCGGGCATCGGCGGCGGCAATGGCGCCGTTGAGCTCGTCGAGGCGGCGCTGGTAGGCCTCGACGCGCTGAACCAGCGTCAGGCGCTCGGCCTCGTCGAGCCTTGCGGTCTCGAAGGCGCGGGCGTCGTCGAAAGGGCTCGTTGCCAGCGCCTTCTGCCACTCGGCCAGCGCGGTGTCCAGCGCCCGCTCGCACTGCTCGAGGCGCGTCGCCGCACCGCTGGCGCGCTCTTCGGCGCGGGCTTGCAGGGCCACGCTGTCACCGTGCGCCTTTTGGGCGGCAGCCCATTGGGTCTCGATCTCGCGAATGTCGGCGTTCAGCGCGTCGAGATCGGCGCTCAATGCCTTGGGGTCGCGGGCATCGGCGGGCAGCGCTTCGCTGACCTGATCGCGCTGGCTCGCCAGGCGCAGCGCCTGTTCGCGGGC
>NZ_JAMZBC010000268.1 GCF_024158715.1 Halomonas sp. 707D7
CACCTACACCGGCAGCCCCACCGCCTGCGCAGCGGCGCTGGCCGTGCTCGAGGTGTTCGAGCAGGAGAACATTCTGGAGAAGAGCCAGGCACTCGGCGAGAAGCTCGGCCAGCGCTTTGGCGAGTGGCAGCAGAAGTTCGACTGCGTCGACAACGCCCGCCACATGGGCGCCATGGCCGCCTTCGAGCTGGTCACCGACAAGGGCAAGCGCGAGCGCGCGCCGAACCCGGAACTGGCCGGGGCGCTTTGCAAGAAGGCCCGCGAAGAGGGGCTGATCCTGCTCTCCTGCGGCATGTATGCCAACACCATCCGTTTTCTGATGCCGGTGACCATCGAGGACAGCGTGCTCGACGAAGGCCTCGACATCATCGAGGCGTGCCTGGAGTCGTTGACCTGACGAGCCCCGCGCAACAAGAACGCCGCCCCTCGGGGCGGCGTTTTCATGTGGGTAGTCTCAGCGCACTCACTCTCGCGGGCGGCGATCCCCTTCGAGAAAATTCGCCGTGAACACCGCCTTGCCGTGGGTCTCGAAGGACCACTTCATGACATCGGAAAGCGCGCTCATCACCGCGTCGAACTGGCCGAACACCTGGGTGCTCATGCGGTTGGGATGCACCTCGAGGCCGGTGGCCTCCAGGCGTTTGACGACCTCCTTCACCACCGGCTTGTAGTCATCGGCCAGTGGGTAGTAGCTCAGTTGCACGGAAAGATACATGGCGTGCCTCCTCGTCGATGTGCCTAGCGAGACTGGAACCGGTGCCAGGCGGCCAGAATGGCGGCGCGGGTCTCGCTTGGGTGCTCCATGGGGAACATGTGCCCGCCGGGAACGCGGGAAAGCGTCAGGCCCCGGCGCTCCAGACGGCGAATGCGCGCGGCGGTGAGCAGATCCGAGCGCTCGCCGGCGACGATCTCCACCGGCACCCGCAGCCGCTTGAGGCGCGACGTGAGGTGATCCGGCAGGTTGCGAAAGATCGCCACCTCGACCTCCGGCTCGAAGACCAGCTCCGCCTGGCCGTCGTCGAGCAGCCGGGTGCCCGTTTCAACATAGTCGTTGAGCGCCTCCGGCGTAAAGCCGCGAAAAAGCCCCCGGCGGCCGAGCGAGGTGGCCATCGCCTCGCGGCTCGGCCACACGCTGCGCCGCCTTCGGGTCTTGCCCGCCGGCGTGATGCGATCGACGAAGCCGAAGCGCTTGGCGGCCTTCATGGCCCAGGCGTCCATGCCCAGCATCAGGGGCGGGTCGAGTATCACCAGGCCCAGAAAGCGCTGCGGCTCGCGCAGCGCGGCCATCATCATCAGCGTGCCGCCGAGCGAATGCCCCACGCCCAGTACCGGCCCCGACTGGGGCAGGTGGTGGTGAAGCAGTTCGTCCACCAGGTTGGCCCAGTTGCGATTGACCGGGTACTGCGGGTGATGGCCCACCCGGTCGATGAGCTGCACGTCGAAATGCTCGGCCAGCGGCGCGAGCAGGCTGCGGTAGCTCGAACCGGGAAAGCCGTTGGCGTGGGCGAAGACGAGCGGAGGGCGCGAAGCGGTCATGGGCGGGCTCGGTGGGTCATGGGTCGTTGTTATAAGGCCGCTATCGATCATACAACTGTTTTAATCGCTGCTGGAAGCCGCGTCAATGACCGCGTCGGCAGAACATCAAAATAACGCGAGCTGGGTTTGCGGCGCACTGTCGGCCAGGCGATAGCCCACGCCCAGAAGCCGCACCGGGCGGGCGCCCCGCGCCCAGCCCACGTTCAAGAGCGCTTCGAACTGGGCCATGTCGGGCGCGGGGTCGGCGTGCTCCACGGTGGTCTGGGTGAAGTCGTTGAACTTGACCTTGACCATCAGCCCCTTCACCGCCGGCGCCGGGTCGAGCCGGGCGTAGCGCCGTTCCAGGTCCTCGAGCAGCGCGGGCAGCTCCTGGCGGCACGCCTCCAGCGTCGGTAGATCCCGCGAGTAGGTCTGCTCGGTGCTGATCGACTTGCGCTCGCGGTGGGTCTTCACCGGGCGCTCGTCGTGCCCCCGGCTCAGCTCGAAAAGGCGCTTGCCGAAGCGGCCGAAGTGCTCGACCAGCTCGGTCAGGGGCCGCGCGCGCAGATCCGCGCAGGTGTGGATATCGAGGCTCGCCATCTTCTCGGCGGTGCGCGGGCCCACGCCGTGGATCTTCTTCACCGGAAGCGCGGTGACGAAGCGCTCGACGTCATTGGGTGCGATCACGCAGAGCCCGTCGGGCTTGTTCCAGTCGCTGGCGATCTTGGCCAGGAACTTGTTCGGCGCGACCCCGGCGGAGACGGTGATGCCCACCTCGCGGCGCACCTTGTCGCGAATCGCCTGGGCCATCAGCGTGGCGCTGCCCTTGAACTGGGTGACATCGGAGACGTCCAGAAAGGCTTCGTCCAGCGAGAGCGGCTCGATCAGTTCGGTCAGCTCGCGGTAGATGGCGAAGACCTGGCGGGCGACCTCCTTGTACTTGGCCATGTCGCCGCGCACGACCGTGAGGTGCGGGCAGCGCTTGAGCGCCTGCCCCATGGGCATGGCGGAATGGATGCCGTACGCCCGGGCCGGGTAGTTGCAGGTGGCGACCACCCCGCGCTGCTCGACGCTCCCGCCGATGGCGATGGGAATGTCCTTGAGCGCCGGGTTGTCGCGCATCTCGACCGCCGCATAGAAGCAGTCGCAATCGCAGTGAATGATCTTGCGCACGGGCGCCTGGTCCTGGGGTCAGAAAACAGAAGCGATGGACTGTAAAAAATCACAGTCTAACACACCCCGCCCGCCGTCAGGTGCCGCAGAAGGTGCGCAGCACCTGCTCGCTCTGAGTGGCGGGGGCGGCCATTTGGCGCGCCTTTACGGTAT
>NZ_JAMZBC010000269.1 GCF_024158715.1 Halomonas sp. 707D7
GCAGCGCCCGGGTGCATCGAATTCAGCAAAGCGCCGCCGGGGCGCGGGTGCTGAAGACCTTCGACGCCCGCCCGGATCTCTTCGCTTTTTCCTTTCGCTTCGCCTACGGGCTGCGTATCGCCAGTGCGGTCACCATCGGTACCGCCCGCTTTCCCTGGTCGCGCTTCGTCATGCTCAACGCGCTTTCCGCACTCGCCTGGGCGGTGGTGTGGGTCACGCTGGGGTATGCCTGCGGCCAGGCCATCGAGGGGCTTTTCGGGCGGCTGAACAACGTGCCTCATTTTGCGTTGGCCTGTGTCGTCATCGGCGTTTGCATCGCACTGTTGGCGGTAGTGGTTTCAAAGAGGCGAGGTCGGCGTTCAGTCCCCATGGCTGAACGCCGTGCCATCGATGAAACATGATGTTAAGAGGCGCTTACGCCGTTGGCCGCTAGCCGCACTACCGAACCCGCACGAAGGCGGCAAGTAACCATAGCGCCAATCCCGCCATACCGCTGGTATAGACAATCAGTGGCCATGACGTACTGCCATCCAGTAGAACGACTGCCGTCGTGCTTCATGACGAAGGCGACGGTCGAGAGGGCAAGGCTAAAGCCCCGCTCGGAAAAACCGGCTCTTTCGATCACTATTCTGGGGGCCGTCGAAAAGAACACGAAGAGTGTTCCCATCGCGGTGCCAAAGGCCACCGTATAGACCCAAAAGTGCGCGTTCTTGAGCACGCGCCACACATCCACCCTACGCACCTCGAGGATCTGACCGGCACCCAGGGTGATCATGTAGAGAGCAAGCGTGAGTTGAACGATTTCTGGCGTGGTGCCCAGAAGATCCGGCATGGCGGGCACTGCCGGCAGGTAAATATCCATGCCGAGGGACGCGAGAAGGTTGAAACAAGAGAACAAGGTTGTTGCGGCTTACTGGTCTGCTTTCTTGGAACCCATGAGGCGAGTCTTCTCTGGTGTGTCTTGAACCCTGGTTGGAGTAGCAGGGCCTCGCGCCTTGGGCTAAGCGGCTGCGTCGAGCTGCTTCACGGCACCGGCCAGCGCAGCTCGAAGCAGGTTCCCGCGGTCATGGTCGAGGGGTAACAACGCGCATCGCCGCCGTGGGCGCGGGCAATCGCCGCGACCACCGCCAGGCCCAGGCCGCTGCCGCCCTGGCCCAGGGGGGCTTGTGCCTCCGCCGGGCGGGCGCGGCGAAAGGCGGTGAAGATGTGGGCGGCGTCCTCCGGGCCAACACCGGGGCCTTCGTCCATGACCCGCAGTACGTAGGCCGTTGCCTCCCGGGTCAATTGAATGCGTACCTCCCCGGGGCTTGCGTGCTGGCGCACGTTTTCCAGCAGTGCCAGCAGGGCCTGACGAAGGCGGAAGGGATCGCCGTACACGGTGCGTATGGGCAGTTCGAGCGTCGGGACATGGTGGGACGCCTCCAGGGCGTGGCGGCAGAACTCGATGACGGACGCGATCTCGGCGCCCAGGTCGCACTCGGTAATCTCGAGGGTCAGGTGGCCGCTGTCCGCCAGGCTCACCGCCCGCAGGTCCTCGATCAGTTGGGCGATGCCGTCCACCTGTTTCAGCAGACTCAGAAACTGGGGCGTCTCCGGCGGAAATACGCCTTCCGCCAGGCCCTGCAAACGCCCGCGCAGGATGGTCACCGGGGTGCGAAGCTCGTGGGCAATGGCCGCGTTCCAGAACGTCATCTCGTCCGACATGCGCGCTAGCTGGTCCGCCAGGGCGTTGAAATCCTTGGCCAGCACCGCCGCCTCGCCCAGGGAGCGGTCACCCGTGGTGGCCCGGGCGCTCAGGTCGCCCTCGGCCACCCGGCGAATGCCCTGGGTGACGGAGTTCAACGGCACCAGGATGCGCCGGGCCAGTTGAACCCCCACGAACATCGCGAACAGCAGCGCGATTAGCGTGGCGAGAACGATCCAGATCCATTCCGGCCCGGTGGGGAACAGGCCGAACTCCTCGAGAGAATCCTGCCAGTACCGCGACATCACGAAATAGAACAGGTACGAGGTGGCCAGCACCAGCAAGGTGATGCCGAAGGCCATCGCGGCCATGGTCAGGGCGATGGTCCGGCTCAGGCCGACGAGCTTCATGGCGCGGCCCAGAGCCGGTACCCCACGCCGCGAATACTGGCGGGCACGCCCTGGATGCCCAGGTCGTCGAGCTTCTTGCGCAGCTTGCTGATGTGGCTGTCCACGGTGCGCTCCAGGGCCTCGCCCTCGGGCAGGCAGGCGGCCAGCAGCTCTCCTCGGGTGAAGACCTTTTTCGGGGCCCGGGCCAGATGGGTCAGCAGCCGGAATTCGGTAAGGGTCAGGGCCAGGCCGTGGGTCACGCCGTTCACCTGTACCGAGGCCTCGTGCTGTTCCAGGTCGATCTCGAAGGGTGGAAGCCGAAGCACCGGGGGCGGTTGAGTATCGTTCATGCTGCGCCTCAACACCGCCTCGACCCGGGCGACCACCTCGGCGGGGTTGAAAGGCTTGACCACGTAGTCGTCGGCGCCGAAGCGCAGGCCCATCAGCTTGTCGATGTCCTGATCCATCGCCGTCAGCATGATCACCGGCGTGTGGCCCCGGTGGCGAATCTCGGACAGCACCTGCCAGCCGTCCAGCTTCGGCATCTTCACGTCGAGCAGCACCAGATCCGGCTTCATCGTCGCGTGCAGTGCCAGGCCCTGGTGGCCGTCCGCCGCATGCAGGGTACGAAGCTCCGCGCGCGCCAGATAGGCCTGCAGGATCTCTGCGATCTCGGGCTCGTCTTCGATGATGAGCACCAGGGCGCACGGGCTGGAAGAGGGCGGGTGGGGCGTGGGCATGAGCGGGCTCGAACAATTT
>NZ_JAMZBC010000270.1 GCF_024158715.1 Halomonas sp. 707D7
CTTCCATATCGTCAGTGAAGCGGGTACTGCCGCCGGCGTTCGACGGATCGAGGCGATCACCGGCGAGAACGCGCTGGCGTACTTCAAGCAGCAGGAGGCCACGCTCGGGCGTCTGGGCGCGCGGCTGAAGGCGAAGCCCGAACAGGTCGAGGCGCGCGTCGAGTCGCTGTTCGAGCGCAATCGCAGCCTCGAGAAGGAGCTCGAACAGCTCAAGGCGAAGCTCGCAAGCGTGGCCGGCAGCGACATGCTCGGTCATGCCCAGGAGATCGCCGGGGTGACGCTTCTGGCCACCCAGCTCGAAGGCGTCTCCGGCAAGGACCTGCGCGGCATGCTCGACCAGCTCAAGCAGAAGCTCGGCTCCGGCGTGATCCTGCTGGCGGTGGCCGATCAGGCAGCGGGCAAGGTGAGCCTGATCGCCGGTGTCACCGACGATCTGACCGATCGGGTCAAGGCCGGTGAGCTGGTCAACTTCGTGGCCGCCCAGGTGGGCGGGAAAGGGGGCGGTCGGGCCGATATGGCCCAGGCCGGCGGCAGCCGTCCCGAGGCCCTGCCGGAAGCGCTGAAAGGCGTTCCGGCCTGGCTCGAAAACACGCTTCGCTGAGGCGACGGCCGATGGCATCCTGTGCCATCGGCCTTTTATTATCCGGTCGGGAAGCGGCGTGGCCATGATGGCCTGCAGGGCTCGCCGCCCTCGATCGATCCTTTGACTCCGAACGCATAGGGAAACCGGCATATGGCACTATACGTACAAAAGTTCGGCGGCACCTCGGTAGGTTCCGTCGATCGCATCAAGGCCGTGGCGGAAAAGGTGAAAGGCTTTCGCGACCAGGGCCACCAGGTGGTGGTGGTCGTCTCCGCCATGAGCGGCGAGACCAACCGCCTGACCGACATGGCCCACGCCCTGAACGAGGACCCGGCTCCGCGCGAGATGGACATGCTGCTCTCCACCGGCGAGCAGGTGACCATTTCGCTGCTGGCCATGGCGCTTCAGCAGCTTGGCGTCAGCGCCACTTCCCATACCGGCGCCCAGGTGGGTATCCACACCGACAGCGCCTACACCAAGGCGCGTATCCAGCGTATCGAGACCGATGACCTGAAGGCCGATCTGGACGCGGGCAAGGTCGTGGTGGTGGCGGGCTTTCAAGGCGTGGACGAGAACGGCAACATCACCACGCTCGGCCGCGGTGGCTCGGATACCACCGGTGTTGCGCTCGCCGCCGCGCTCAATGCCGACGAGTGCCAGATCTATACCGATGTCGACGGTGTCTACACCACCGACCCGCGGGTGTGCTCGAAGGCCCAGCGCCTGGAAAGCATCACCGTCGAGGAGATGCTCGAGCTTGCGAGCCTCGGCTCCAAGGTGCTGCAGATCCGCGCGGTGGAATTCGCCGGCAAGTACAACGTTCCCCTCCGGGTGCTGTCGAGCTTCCAAGACGGCCCCGGCACCCTGATTGTTGCAGACTCTGACCAAGACGAGGACTCCATGGAAGAACCGCTGATCTCCGGTATCGCCTTCACCAAGAACGAAGCCAAGCTGACGCTGTTGCACACCCCGGACGTACCCGGTGTCGCCTCGCGCATTCTCGGCCCCATCGCCGATGCCAACATCGAAGTCGACATGATCGTGCAGAACGTCGCGCCCGCCGGCGACTACACCGACTTCACCTTCACCGTCGCCAAGGGCGACTACAAGGCCACCAAGCGCCTTCTGGAAGAGAGCGTGATCCCGGATCTCGGCGGCGGCGAGCTTCGCGGCGACGACAACATCGCCAAGGTCTCGCTGGTCGGCGTGGGCATGCGCTCACATGCGGGCGTGGCGTCCAAGATGTTCCGCGTGCTCGCCGACGAGAACGTCAACATCCGCATGGTCTCCACCTCGGAAATCAAGATTTCCGTGGTCATCGACGAAAAGCACATGGAACTGGCCGTCAACGCGCTGCACAAGGCGTTCGGACTGGACAAGACGAATATAGAATCCGAATAACATTTGTGCTCTAAACCTTCTACGCTAAGAGATAACTTGCTGCCTTGGGTGGTGAGCTAACTTGCAACGGAAGGTTCGAGTGTCAAGGCGCCAGAGGCAACAGTCGTTGGTGACGCGTGTCGCTTTGCCGCATAATAGGCGGCGGTGACGCCTCTGGCGGACACGAACCGTTGTACAAACGTCTGAGAAGGAGATCAGCCATGCTCATCCTAACGCGCCGCGTAGGCGAAACGCTGATGATCGGTGACGAGATCACCGTCACGGTGTTAGGTGTGAAGGGTAATCAAGTCAGGATCGGTGTGAACGCACCCAAGGATGTCGCCGTGCACCGCGAAGAGATCTATCAGCGGATCCAGCGCGAGCGCTCAACCGAAAGCGAACCCGAATAAATGGCGGCTTATACCACGCCCACTACAGGGCGTTTAAGCGCTAACTCGAAGCCGGCGCGAAAAAATTTCTGTTTAGGTCTGGACAACGAACAGCATAATCGGTAATATTCGCGCCGTGCCGTTGAGGAGAGGTGGCCGAGTGGCTGAAGGCGCTCCCCTGCTAAGGGAGTATAGGGTTTATAGCCCTATCGAGGGTTCGAATCCCTCCCTCTCCGCCAACTGCCGCACTCATCGAAAGCCCGAGTGGTTTTGGATGAAGCAAGTGAAACGTTTTGGATATGCGCCCGTAGCTCAGCTGGATAGAGTATCTGACTACGAATCAGAGGGTCGGAGGTTCGAATCCTCCCGGGCGCGCCATCCAGAGCCGGACACGCAGCAAGAAGATAGACAGTTTGTACCCAAGCGCCCGTAGCTCAGCTGGATAGAGTATCTGACTACGAATCAGAGGGTCGGAGG
>NZ_JAMZBC010000271.1 GCF_024158715.1 Halomonas sp. 707D7
CTGTGGGTGAGCGAGGCGCCCGCCGCATCGGTCGCGACGCTTTCACCGCGCAAGGCGCGAAGCCGTCTTGGCGGCGAGCACGAGCTTCTGGTGGTCGATGCCAGCACCGGGTTCGACCCGGACGCGCTCGGCGTGCTCGCAGGCACGCTGACCCGGGGCGGGCTGTGCGTGTTGATCACCCCGGAGCCGTGGGGCCAGGCACCGGACCCGGGCTACGCCCGGCTGAGCGATCACCCCATGGCCTGGACCTCGCTCACCGCCCACTACCTCGCGCGGCTGGCGCGCGTGCTGGCCGCCTCGCCCGGGGTCGTTTACTGGCAGGCGGCGGGCGGGCTCGCGCTTCCCGCCCTCCGCAAGGGCGCCACGCTTACGCCCGCCCCGGCGGATCAGGCGTGTCGCACCGAGGATCAGGCCCGGGTCGTGGCCCTCGTTACCCGTTTGAAGCGCCGCCGCCCGCTGGTGATCACCGCCGATCGCGGCCGCGGCAAGAGCGCTGCGCTTGGCATCGCCTGCGCGCGGCTGTTGAAAGGCGGCCTGAGCGAGATCGTCGTCACCGCACCGACGCGAGGCGCCATCGAAAGCCTGGCCGAGCGGCTGACCGCGCTCTGCCCGCAAGGCGCCTGGCAGGGGCGCGAGCGCTTCGAGCTTCCCGGCGGTGAAACGCTGCGCTACCTGGCGCCCGGCGCGCTCGACGAGCAGGTGCGTTTGGGCCTGGCCGGCGGCGACGGCGCTACGCTCTTGGTGGACGAGGCGGCGGCGCTACCGCCTGCGCTGCTCGCCGGGTGGCTGGCGGCGTTTCCTCGCGTCGCGTTCGCCACCACCGTGCACGGCTACGAAGGCTCCGGGCGCGGCTTCGCGCTGCGCTTTCGCGCGGTACTCGAGCGCCAGACGCCGCTGTGGCGCGAGGCGCGCCTCGACACCCCGGTGCGCTGGGCGCCCTTCGACCCGCTGGAGGCGGTGCTCGAAAAGCTGCTGCTGCTGAACGCGCCGCTGCCAAGGGCGACCCCCGGTGCGCTGACCCCGCCGCGGGCGATCACCCAACGGCACCTGGCCGAGGCCCCGGCGCGGCTGGAGACGCTCTTCGGGCTGTTGGTGCAGTCACACTACCGTACCCGGCCCTCGGATCTGCGCCAGCTGATGGATGGGCCCAACACCGGCTTTCGCCTGATCGGTGAGGCCGAGCCCCAGGCGGTGCTGGTGACCCGCGACGAAGGCGGTTTCGAGCCGGCGCTGGCCGAGGCGGTCGCCCGCGGCGAGCGCCGCCCGCGCGGGCACCTGCTGGCGCAGTCGCTTGCCGCCCACGGCGGCAGTCGCGCCGCGCTCACCGCGCGCTGGCGCCGGGTGGCGCGCATCGCCACCCACCCGGCACGGCGCCGCGAAGGGCTCGGGCGCGCGCTGATCGAAGCGGATATTCTCGACGCGCGCGCCCGGGGCATTGCGCTTTATGGCGCCACCTTCGGCGCCGAGGCGGCGCTTCTGGAATTCTGGCTGGCGCTTGGCTTTCTACCGGTGCGCCTTGGCGTCACCCGCGAACCCTCCACCGGCGAGTACGCGGTGATGGTCGCCCGCGCCCTCGATGACGAAGGCGAGCGCGTGCTGGCGGCGCTGCGAGGCGCCTTTGCCGCATCACTTTTGGGGCTTCTGGCCTTCGAGCTGGCGGCGCTGCCCGCCGGGGTGGTCCTGCGTCTGCTTGGCACGCTGCCACTGCGCGAGCCTGGCGCCCAAGAGCGCCAGGACATCATTGATGTCGCCTACGCCCACCGCGACCCGGCGCTCGCCCGCGCCGCCCTTGCCGCTCTGGCGCGCCGGGCGAGCGCGCTGGCGGTAAAAAAGGCACTTGCCCCGGAGGTCATCGGTCATCTCGAAACCCTGGCCGGCTGGGCGTTTCAGAACCGCGCGCCCCACCAGGCCCCGCGCGAGGCAAACCGGGCGCTGCGCCAGGCGGCGCGCGCGGTGGCCGAGGCCACGCTTTCCCCCTTCGAGCCCGAGCGGTAGAGTAGGGCGGTTACGGATCAAGAAGAGCTCACATGAACGCACACCTGGATACGCTGGAACCCACGCGGGTATGGCGCCACTTTCGCACCCTGTGTAATACGCCCCGGCCCTCGGGCCATGAAGCCGCGCTGGTCGAGAAGCTCGAAACCTGGGCCGATGGGCTGGGCCTTGCCCACGATCGCGACGACTTTGGCAACCTGCGCATCAAGAAACCCGCGAGCCCCGGCGGTGAAGGTGCCCCCGGCGTGATTCTCCAGGGCCATCTGGACATGGTCGCCCAGGCCAACGCCGACACGCCGTTCGATTTCGAGCGCGATTTGATCCGCACCTACGTGAAGGATGGCTGGCTGCACGCCGACGGCACCACGCTCGGCGCCGACAACGGCATGGGCGTGGCGGCGATTCTCGCCGTGCTCGAGGACGACACCCTGACCCACGGCCCGCTGGAGGCGCTGTTCACCTTGGAGGAGGAGACCTCCATGGGCGGGGCGCTGGGGCTTGCCGAGAACTGGCTCGAGGGCTCGCTGCTGCTGAATCTGGATAGCGAAGACCGCGGCGAGGTCTACATCGGCTGCGCCGGCGGGGCGGACGTGCTGGTGGACGCCCAGCTTCCCGGCAAGGCGCTTGGCGACGACGAGGTCGTGATCGAGCTCGCCCTGACCGGGCTCAAGGGCGGCCACTCCGGGGTGGATATCCACCAGCCCCTGGGCAACGCCAACCGCCTGCTGGTGCGGGCGCTGCGCACACTGGACATTCTCGATGCGCGGCTGATCGACTACCAGGGCGGCACGCTGAGAAACGCCATCCCCCGCGAGGCCTTCGCTC
>NZ_JAMZBC010000272.1 GCF_024158715.1 Halomonas sp. 707D7
ATCTAATCAATCTATAAAAAGTTGATTTAAAAGAAATTAAATCATTCATATCTCATATCGCTTTTAGCTAAAGCCCGCCTAATACTTTAGATTAAGAACAAGTACAAGAGCGCATAGCCCACGTACCAGCAACGTCTCCGCTGCTGATACGCACGAGAATCCGCATTATTGGTAGACCAATTCATTGAAAAACGGCGAAAGCTCTTTTGCGCTCATGGGCAGGGCAGGTGTGACGGCGGTGATAGGGTAAGGCGTTGCCTGTCATATTGAGCTGCTCCCAGCCGTGCTCTTTCATTAACGCTTCGAGTTTGGATGGGCGGTAGTCGCTATCGCGCTGATAGCGTTCCTTGACGCTTCGATGAATGAGCGCCGACTTGTTCTCATTGACGAGTGGGCGATGCAGCCTGGACACTTCAAGCGGTAGACGGGGCGACGAGACTCGTGAAGCTCACCCTGGCTTGCATCGGTCAGGCGCTCGTGAAGGTAAGGCTCGGTGCAAGTCCTGCGGCGTTGGCCTCCCTAAGCATCCACTCAAGCGGGGCACCGGAGGCCGGTACCCGTTCGCGTCGGGCTCCTTGGCGATGCCTATATCGCTGTGTACCCGAAAAACCATACCTGCTTCAATCCACGCCTTCGCGGGCTTCCCACAAGGTGGGTTCGAAGCCCTCGCGCAGTTCGTCGATGGCAAGTGCATAGCGGGCGGTCGCAAACCAGTGTAGACGCTGCCTAGATGAAACAAGCATCAGCATCAGCGAGGCCAGAACGCCACACAGCACGGTGGCGATCGCCTGGCGTAGGCCGAACCTGAGCCCGTGGCTGGTGCCTCAAAGTGCCACCAGCCCGGGAAAGATAATCAGGGCAAAAATGACGCCTACAGAGGTCAGCCTCGTCAGCGTATCCACGCGTTACTCCTTTTTTATCGGTGTGCAGCCGGTCCGCCGCCCGCCGTCGATATCCAGAACGACTCATTCAACCACGCTCCGGCGTCTCGCGCCTTCGAGTTGCTCACTTTAGAACGTCTGCGTAAACTGGCGCGCCGTTTTAGCAGGGCGTCATCATGAAAATCAACGTCGTGGGTACCAGCGGCAGCGGCAAGAGCACGCTGTCGAAAAGACTCGCCGAGGCGCTGGACGTCCCGCATATTGCGCTCGACCAGCTCTTCTGGCGCCCCAACTGGCAGGAAACGCCGGACGATGAGTTTTTCCCCAAAGTCGAGGCGGCGCTGGTCGACGCCGTTGATGGCTGGGTGCTCGACGGCAACTTCAACCGCACCCGCGCGATCAAGTGGCGCGAGGTCGACATGATCGTCTGGCTCGACTACGGCTTCTGGCGCACCTTTCGCCAATCCTTGCAGCGGGCGATCGTGCGCATTGTTACCCGCCGCGAACTCTGGCCCGGCACCGGCAACCGCGAAACCGTTCGCAAGACCTTTCTAAGCCGCGACTCGATTCTTTTATGGATGCTGACCTATTGGCGCCCCCAGCGCCGGCGTTACCTGCTGGATACGCTGAATCCGGCGTACCGCTCAATACAGATCGTTCGCTTGACCCACCCCGACGAAGCGAACCTGTTAATCGAGCAACTGGCAAAGCGGCGCGGCTAGCCGCACCGCTTGAGCGTCAGGGTCTCAGTGACACGAAGTTGAGCCCGGTCGTCCTCGTAGCAGTTTCGATAGCGGCTTTCGGATCGTCGATGCCTACTTCGACCATACCTACTTTATCCAGATCGATCAGCCCGGCCTCGATCAGGCGCCAGATCGACAGCACCGTTTCCGATCGGTACATGCGTGACCCACGGATCGTCAGCCGGCGGCGCAGTACCTCGCCATAGGGAAACGGAATGTCCTGGCGCACGCCGCCCATCAGCACCAGGGTGCCGCTATCTCGGAGCGTCGCAAAACCAGCCAGCAGCGGATTGGCGCTATCGGCATCTCCCATGGTGTCGATCACCACATGCGGGGCCCCAGCCACCGCCATGATGGCTGAGGCGTCCTGATCGACATCATTGGTCAGTTGGACGGGTACGACACGCGCATCGAGCATGGCCAGTTTCTCGAGCGCGGCTTCATTGCGACCCAGCGCGATTACCCGCGAAGCGCCTTTAGCCAAAGCGACCAGTACCGCCGCCCCGCCCATCTGCCCGGTGGCGCCCAGAATGGCCACGACGTCGCCCGGCTTTTGGCCGGACTGCACTACCCCTTCTCCGGCAATCCCCAGCCAAGTCAGAAACGCCAGCCGGCCAGGATCATCAAAATGCTCCGCTCCGGGCAGCCGGGTGACGGCTTCCTGGGGCAGCAAGGCCTTTTGCGCCATGGTGCCGTTTCGCCACTGCGTGCGCATGGCGCCCACCACCTCGGTGTCCTCGCCGCGCCCGCCTATCTCACCCAGTCCCATGAGCACGTCTTCGGGGTGGTCGATATCCCCGGACTCGACCAGACAATCGAGTGCCACGACATCCCCGACCTCCACGTTGAAGACGTCATCGGCCTTTTCGCGCACCACGCCGACGCCACCGGCGCCCAGCACGAGCGGCACGGGCAGCGGGATGTCAGTGCTGTCGACCATCGCCATCAAGTAGGCGGGCACGTGAACCGCTCGCACATCCACGATGACCGACCCGGGCCGGCATTGCGGGTCGGGGCGCTCGACGCAGCGCAGCGGGGTCTGAAGGGTTTCCTTGTACCAAGCTTTCATCAGCAGTCACTCCTTTGGGTGAAAGACATTTAGATTGGCTGTGGTGACGACAGCCACGGAACAAGGCTAAAACCTCGA
>NZ_JAMZBC010000273.1 GCF_024158715.1 Halomonas sp. 707D7
CCCTGCGATGCGCGAGGCCCAGGCGCTCGCCGCCCACGCGCAGCGCCTGGCGCGGCGGCGCTGGCGCCAGCTGGTGTGGCTTCGCGGCGCGCCAGAGGGAAAGCGCGGCGCTACGGCCGGCGTCTGGCTCGCCGCGAAGCCACACCAGCTGGCGCCAGCGCCGCCGCGCCAGGCGCTGCGCGTGGGCGGCGAGCGCCTGGGCCTCGCGCATCGCAGGGGCGCCACTTCGATTAAGCGATCTTTCAACGCTGACTGGATTCACTACGATTTCCACAGTTTGGCAAGGTATTCTTCGCTAATGTAAGAAGCTGATTGTAAAGAAATAAATTCGCTATTGGAGTAAGTGACTGCACTTGCGCCCTACCACCATCGGCTATGGCGCGCGGGCGCGACGAGTATGCTAGCTTATCGCTGTAGCGCCCCCAAATTGACGTAAACGTCAACCTGCGCTCGTTTTCCTGACCGTTGCCAACATCAACAACACCACACGTAGGGAACTCACCATGAAAATGACGTCACGCTTCGCCCTGACCGCGCTTGCGACCGGCGTGCTGCTCGCCTCCACCGCCCAGGCCCAGGAACAGTGGACCATGACCTCCACCTGGGCGGACAACCTGGATCTGATCCAGATCGACCGCCACTGGGTGGAGCTGGTCAACCAGCTCGCCGGCGACGAGCTGCAGATCAACTTTCGCGCCGGCGGCACCTTGATGCCCGGCACCGAAGTGTTCGACGCCACCGAGACCGGCAGCATCGAGGCCGCCGGCGACTGGCCGGGCTACTGGGCCGGGCTCAACCCGGCATTCTCGCCCTTGGCCACCACCACGAGCCTGTTCAACGGCGTGGACTACCTGAACTGGATCCAGCAGTGGGGCGGGCGCGAGCTCTACGAGGAGATCTACGGCCAGTTCAACATAATGTACCTGCCCTACGGCATCACCAACAACGAGTCCGGCTTCATGGGGCGCACGCCGATCGCCAGCATCGCCGACCTCGAAGGCAAGCGCCTGCGCCTGTCCGGGCGCGACCAGGGTCGGGTGCTCGAACGCCTTGGCGGCTCCCAGGTGACGCTGGCCGGCGGCGAGGTGTACCAGGCCATCGAGCGCGGCGTGATCGACGCCGGCGAGTTCTCCACCCCGGGCGTGGACTACAAGGCGGGCTTCTCGGAGGTCGCCGACAACTGGGCGACGCCGGGCTGGCACCAGTCCGCCAGCGTCTTCGGCGTGATGATCAACATGGACGCCTGGAACGCGCTTTCCGAGGAGACCCAACAGAAGCTGCGCATCGCGGCGGACGCCACCATGGCCTGGTCGCTGGCCTGGTCCGAGCGCGAGTCCAACGAGGCGACCCGTCAGTTCGTCGAGGATGGCGTGACCATCAACCAGTTCTCCGACGAGGACCTGGCGCAGATCCAGCAGGTCACCAACGAGGTGATCGTCCAGGGCGCCTGCGAGAACCCGGACCACGCAAAAGTGTACCAGTCGATGGTGAGCTACCTGCAGGATTACGCCACCTGGCGCGACGTCTCCTACCCCTTCAACATGAGCCGCACCATGGACAATCTGCCGTCGCTTGAAGAGATCGAAGCCTGCCTTTAAGGCGCCTTTGTCGCCCCGGCCTGGCCGGGGCCTCAGCTGACCGCGGAGAGTCTCCATGCTTGCCATTGCCAAGGCGATCGACGCTTTCAACGAGCTGTTCGGGCGTCTGATCGCGCCGCTGATCGCCATTATCACCCTGATCGTACTGTACGACATCGGCGCGCGCTTCTTTCTGGGCCGTCCCAGCGACTGGGCTTTCGATGTCACCAAGATGCTGTTCGGCGCCCATTTCATGCTGATGGCCGCTTATGGGCTCAAGCACCACGCCCACGTCGAGGTCGACGTGATCAAGCGCCTTTTGTCGCTCAAGCGCCAGGCACTGCTGACGCTTGCGGGCTACCTGATCTTCTTCGTTCCCTTCATCTGGATGCTGCTGAAGTACGGCTGGCTGTTCTTCGATCGCGCCTTCAGCCGGGGCGAGACCACCTACGGCATGGTGGCGCTGCCGGTCTACCCCATCAAGGGGGTGATCGTGCTCGCCGCCGCGCTGATTCTACTCCAGGCGATCGCGATCGTGCTGCGCGCCGTGATCACCCTGCGTGAGGAGCGCTCCCATGAACTTGAGTCCTGAGCTGTTGGCGCTGGTGATGTTCGGCGGGCTGCTGTTGGGGCTCTTCATGGGCCACCCCCTCGCCTTCGTGCTCGGCGGCGTGGCGGTGATCGGCGCCTTTCTCGGCCCCGGCGAGCGGGTGCTGGGCACCTTGATCAACAACATCTATGGCAACGCCATGGACAACTACGTGCTGGTGGCGATTCCGCTGTTCGTGCTGATGGCGCGGTTTTTGAACGACTCCGGCGTCACCGAGCGGATGTTCGACGCCATGCGGCTGCTTTTGGCCAACCTGCGCGGGGGGCTGGCGCTCACCGTGGTCATTGTCTCCGTGCTGCTGGCGGCGACCACCGGCATCGTCGGCGCCTCGATCGCGGTGATGGGCATGATCGCCCTGGTGCCGATGCTCAAATACGGCTACAACAAGGAGCTCAGCACCGGAGTGATCATGGCCAGCGGCTGCCTGGGCATCCTGATTCCGCCGAGCATCATGCTGATCCTGATGGCGAGCTACTCGCCGGTCTCGGTCGGCGCGC
>NZ_JAMZBC010000274.1 GCF_024158715.1 Halomonas sp. 707D7
TCAACATTGAGCTCGATGACCGGAGCCGCTTGCCTCAGCGAGGAAGGCGTATTCTACGCATTCCGTGGTGTTTGTCAAGACCCGATTTTCGCGGTGGAAGTCAGCCTCGAACCTCTCGCTAACTTCCTGACAAACCGAAGGTTTTCACCTTCTTCACCGCTGGCGACGCTGGGCGTCCCCGGCAGCGGATGCGTACTTTACGGCCTCACTGGTTCGAGCGCAAGGCGTTTTGTAAAAAAATTTCACATGACTGGCCTGTACGCTTTCAAAGCCCTTCGGTGAAGGGAGCATTCACGGTTACACTGGCGCTTTCGCCACCACTCCCCGAGGTCCTTGATGAGCCGCCATCTGCTATCCGTCGATTCATTGAACCGCGACAGCGTCGATCACCTCCTGCGCGTCGCCGCGCAGATGGAGCCGATCGCCAGCCGCCGCCAGGTCACCCGCGTACTGGAAGGCGCGGTGCTGGGAAACCTGTTCTTCGAGGCCAGCACCCGCACACGCGTGAGCTTCAACGCCGCCTTTTGCCGCCTGGGCGGAAGCGTCTGCGACACGACCGGCTTCACCTTCTCCTCCATGGCCAAGGGCGAGTCGCTCTACGACACCAGCCGGGTCATGAGCGGCTACTGTGACGCGATCGTGATGCGTCACCCGGACCAGGGGTCAGTGGCGGAGTTCGCCGAGGCGACCCATGTACCGGTGATCAACGGCGGCGACGGCCCCGGCGAGCACCCGAGCCAGGCGCTGCTGGATCTCTATACCATCGACAAGGAGTTCCAGCGGCTGGGCAAGCGGCTCGAAGGCGCGCATATCCTGCTGACCGGCGACCTGAAGTACGGCCGCACGGTGCATTCGCTGATCAAGCTGCTCTCTTTATATGCGCCGCTGCGCATCACCCTGGTTTCGCCGCCAGGACTCGAGATGCCGACGCACCTCATCGACCTGGTCAGCTCCCGCGGGCATCGGGTGGAGGTGCGCGATCACCTGGGCGTCGACTTCAGCGACCTGGACGTGGTCTACACCACGCGCATCCAGAAGGAGCGCTTCACCGAGGAGATGAACGAAAGCTTCAAGGGGATTTCCGACGACTTCATGGTCAACCGGGCATTTCTGGATCAGCGCTGCGGGGAGTCGACCATCGTGATGCACCCGCTGCCCCGGGACAGCCGGGCCGGGGCGAACGACTTGAACGTGGACCTGAACGGCGACCCGCGCCTGGCGATCTTCCGTCAGACCGACAACGGCATTCCCATGCGCATGGCGATCTTCGCCACGCTGCTGCAGGTCGACGAGCTGATCAAGGACGACCTGCGCCCGGTGCGCTGGTTCGTGCCCCGCCAGACCGGCACGCTGGATCGCTGAACGGTCACAGCGAGCGCCGTCCGCCGGGAAGCCCTTCCCGGTGGGCGAACCAGCCCTCCAGGATCAGCACTGCCGCGATGCCATCGACACTCTCTTCGCGGTAGTTGCCCCGGTGTCCGGCCTCCCGGGCGATCGCCTTGGCCTCCCGGGTGGAGCCCCGCTCGTCGACCAGCTCGACGGCCTTGCCGAAGCGCCCGTGCAGGCGGTTGGCGAACTTGCGCGCCCGCTTGCTCATCTCGGATTCGCTATCGTCCATGTTGAGCGGCAGCCCCACCACGAGAAGGTCCGGCTGCCACTCCTTCAACAGCGCCTCGACGCGCTGCCAGTCCGGAATGCCGTCGCGGGCAGTGAGTGGGTCGAGCTCGCGGGCGCTCTGCAGAAGCTCGTTGCCCACTGCCACGCCGATACGCCGGGTGCCGTAGTCGAAGGCGAGGATCAAGCGCTGGCCTGGTTCTGCCATCAGGCGTGGCCCGCGTCGCGGGTCATCAGGTTGAGGTCGACACCCAGGATGCCGGCGGCAGCGGCCAGGCGCTCGGCGGGCGGGGTCTGGAAGATGACCGCCTCGTCGCCCTCCACCGTCAGCCAGCTGTTCTCCTTGAGTTCGTCCTCGAGCTGGCCCACTTCCCAACCGGCGCAGCCCAGGCAGACCAGAAACTGCTCCGGGCCCTCGCCGTCGGCCAGCGCCTTGAGAATGTCCATCGAGGTGGTCAGGGCGATGTTCTCCTCCACCTGGACACTCGAATCCCACTCATGGCTATCGCCCACATGGAGGATGAAGCCGCGATCCTTGTGCATCGGCCCGCCGTAGTAGACCGGCGCATTGCGGTGCGGGCTCTCGTCGCCACCCAGCGAGAGCTGGTCGAACAGCGCATCGAGGGTGATGTCGAGCGGGTGATTGGTGATCACGCCCATGCAGCCGTTGTGATCATGATCGCACAGGTAGATCAGGCTGCCGGCGAAGTTGGCGTCGTCCAGGTGCGGCATCGCCATGAGAAAGTGGTGCTTTAGACTTTGCATGCGTCTCCTACGGCGCGCCGAAGCTCGGCGCGCCTCGCTCGAAGGGCGAAAGATGGGGGGCTCAAGAGGCGAGTCGGCGCTCGACGGCGTCCAGCAGAAGGCCGGCGATGTCGGTACCGCGCTGATCGTCGATTTCGCGCACGCAGGTGGGGCTCGTGACGTTGATCTCGGTGACGTAGTCGCCGATCACGTCGAGCCCGACGAACATCAGCCCCTTCTCCTTGATCATCGGCTTGACCTGATCGATCAGCCAGTGATCGCGCGCGGTGAGCTCGCGACTCACCCCGCGCGCGATCACTGGC
>NZ_JAMZBC010000275.1 GCF_024158715.1 Halomonas sp. 707D7
GGATCGCCTGGATCACCTGGATCACCTGGGTCGCCTGGATCACCGGGATCGCCTGGATCGCCTGGGTCGCCTGGGTCGCCCGGATCGCCTGGATCACCGGGGTCGCCCGGATCGCCTGGATCTATCGGATCACCCACGCCGGGTTCATCAGGATCTATCGGATCGCCGACACCTGGCTCGTCGGGATCGTTCGGATCGCCGACGCCGGGCTGGGTGGGATCGGCGGGGGTATCGTCACTGGAGGAGGAAGAGGAGTTCGCGGCCACTGCGGCACCCGCCACGCCGAGCGCCGCCAACGGGAACACCCAAGGGGGGATACCGCCGCCGCCAGCCGCCATGGCCTCCTCGTTCACTTCGGCAAAGGCAAATTCCTGCCAAGGCGTCTGGTACTGGCCCAGCCATAGCACGCCGTTCGCATCCTCGAGAACCAATTCGCTGCGCATGCCGTCGACTTGAACGAAGAAATCGGCGAGCACGATCTGCTCGCCGTTTTGCAGCGTGACCACAAGGTCCATGCCCGACTGGCTGAACGCGGCGATCTCTTCAGGGCCTACGGGGAGCGTCACGGTGCTGGGGGCGTCGAGCGTGACAACTCCGGCCCATGCCTGTTCGGTGGTCTGACTGGAGGCTTTACCGGTGATGGCGATCGTTTCGTTGTTCATGATTCACCTTTTCTGTACTTGACCGAAGGCCAGGGCTATAGCGATCCGCTGAGCGAAATATCGACGCGCCGATCCGGCGCCAGGCAGGTTTTCAGAGCCTCTCCCTGAACCCCATCGCAGGAGGCAATGGGCTGGCTGCTGCCTCGGCCCACCGGGGTGATCAAAGAAGGGGCGACCCCGGTGATCCGGGCGACCCCGGTGATCCAGGCGATCCGGGCGATCCGGGCGACCCAGGTGATCCAGGCGATCCGGGCGATCCGGGCGACCCAGGCGATCCGGGCGATCCAGGCGATCCAGGCGACCCTGGTGATCCAGGCGATCCGGGCGATCCGGGCGATCCAGGCGATCCGGGCGATCCGGGCGATCCAGGCGATCCAGGCGATCCAGGCGACCCCGGCGATCCAGGCGATCCAGGCGATCCAGGTGATCCAGGTGATCCGGGCGACCCTGGTGATCCAGGCGATCCAGGCGATCCAGGCGATCCAGGCGATCCAGGCGATCCAGGCGATCCAGGCGATGGGCTACTAGATCCAACTCAAGCAGCGGTAGCCGCTCTATTAGGCAGCCTCGAAGCCACGTTGGGTATCGAAGCAGGCTTGCTCAGTGACTTAGTGGATAACACGGAAGGTTTGAGGGACCTGTTGAACGATGCGTTAAGCCCGCTCCTGGGACGTGAGTTCACGCCCGATGACCCTAATGGCCTGGATGAACTCGATGGGCTGGTGAGTGAAGTGGCCGACCAACTGGGGGGGCTGCTCGACCCGGTCATCGCGCCACTGCTCGGTGAAGGACTGTCGGAAGCAGTATTCGACGCCATCGGCCTGCAGGTGGATTACGCTACCGACAGCATCACCAACCTGCTTCAGGACGGTCTGTTGGGTGGAGTATTGGCGGGACTGGGGCTTGCCGGAACCTTGGAAGGGCTGATCGGTGAAGATGGCCAGCTCGATGCGCTTCTACAAACGCTGCTGGGTGAAGGCAGCCTGATTGCTGGAACGCTCACCGAGCAAGGGCTGATTGGCGGGTTACTGGCAAGCGACGGAGCACTGGGAAGCGCATTGGCCGAAAATGGGCTCTTGAACCTTCTACTAGCCGAGGAGGGGCTGGTAGGTGGCTTGCTGGCCCAAGGCAGCGTGCTCAATACCCTCCTCTCTGCACTGCTCGATGACCAGGAAGTGTTGGGCAGCCTGCTCTCCGGCGTGCTGGGCGACGATGGCGGTGCGCTGAGTGGGCTGCTGCGCAACGGTGCCATGGAAGGATTGCTGGATGAATCAGGGCTGCTGGCCATGATACTGGGCTCCCAAGGCGTACTAGGGGAAGTGATCGACACTCTCGAGGTCTCGCTGGGTGAGCTGGCCGCTAGCCTGGGCCTCGACCTGGGTGACCTGCTGGGCGGTGAACTCTTGCCTGGGTTACTCAACGAGGGTGGTGCCGTCGACAGTCTGCTGGACGCTCTAGTGGGTGAAGGCGGTATCGTGACCCAACTGCTGGGAACAGGGGGAGCCGGGGGCGCCGTGGCCGAGGAGTTGCTGGGGGCCGAGGGGCCGCTGGCAACGCTGTTGGATAGCCTGGTGGGCGAAGCGGGCCTGCTGACGACCCTGCTGGAAGATTCCGGGCTCGGTGGAGACCTGACCAGCGAGCTTCTCGACGGCCTGCTGGGAGAGGATGGGCTTCTCGCTGGCCTGCTGGGTGAGGGTGGCCCGCTAGGCGATCTGTTCGGCGATGCCGATTTAATCGACGGCCTGCTCGGCGATCAGGGTCTGTTGGCGGGCTTGGTGAACGGTCTGCTCGGCAGCGGCGGTCTGCTCGACGGCGTTCCCTTGGACGACACCGCGTTCTTGAACGACCTGCTCGACAGCATCGTTGGCCCCACGGGCCTGCTGGCGGGGCTCTCGGTCTCGGCGGAGGTGGCGCTGGGGCTCCAGGCGGAGCTGATGGCCAACCTGTTGGGCCCGGACGGATTGCTGGCTGGCGT
>NZ_JAMZBC010000276.1 GCF_024158715.1 Halomonas sp. 707D7
GTGATGCTGTTCACCGACAGCCCCTCGATTCGCGACGTGCTGCTGTTCCCGGCGATGCGCCCGGAAGTCGAGTAACGGCTGGCGGAGTAAAAGTTGGTAAGGGCGCGTCTTAGCGCCCATAATGGTCAACGTTTCGACGGCGAGGAGAATCCCATGAAACTGCTTAACCGCTCCGCTCTGAGCGTCAGGCCGACCCAGCCCTTCGTGGACTGGATCAACGCGCTGGAACCCACCACGGGCGACGACGACCTGACGCTTGCCGACGTCGAACGTGAAAGTACCATCTACCTGATCCCGGAAATGGATACGCCGGAAGCGCTCGAGACCCTCGTGCGCGATCGCTGCGTCGAGATCCTCGAGACCGAGCTTCGCGCCTGGGAAGAGGACGAGCGCCAGTGGCCGGAGACACTGGACTGGACGCTGTTCCAGACGTTCCTGCACGTCGAGCACAGCTATCTGGCCATCGACCTGGACGACGAGACGGCGCTGGAGATTTCCGACGTCGACGACGCGCTGCTGCTCGACAACGACCCGGACTAGCGCCGCCGTCACGCGCTTTTCCTGTTTGCCAGAACCGGCCTCGGCCGGTTCTAGCGTTTGGCGGCGCCCTGAAGGAAGTTCCCCACCCATGCGACTCTTCGAAACCCGCCCCGGCGATGACGGCCTGCCGGGGCCGGAGCGGGCCCTCGCGGTGCTGGCGCTGGTGGCCGGCACCCTGATGGCGGTGGTCGACACCACCATGATCAACCTGGCCCTGCCCACCATCGCCACCGATCTCGGCGCCTCCGCCTCGCGGTCGGTGTGGATCACCAACATCTTCCAGGTGGTGTGCGCGGCCTTTCTCCTGGTGTTCGCCGGGCTCAGCGAGCTGATCACCCGGCGCAGGCTCTACCTGCTGGGGCTTTCCACCTTCGTCGTCGCCTCGCTGGGCGCGGCGCTCTCGCGCAATCTCGAGATGCTGCTGGTGTTTCGCGCCTTCCAGGGGCTCGGCGCGGCGGCCACGCTCTCCATCGGGCCATCGCTCTACCGGCTGATCTTTCCCTCGCGCCTGCTGGGCAGCGCCCTGGGCTTGAGTGCGCTGGTGGTGGCAGGGGGCTACGCCGCCGGCCCGACGCTTGGCGGGGTGATCCTGTCGTTTGCCGACTGGCCGTGGCTTTTCGCTCTCAACGTGCCGCTCGGGCTCTGCTCGCTCTACTTCGCCGCCAAGGCCTTGCCCCGGGAGCCGGCGCGCCAGGGCAGCTTCGATATGGCCGGCGCCCTCTACTCGATGGCGATGCTGGCGAGCTTCTTTCTGGCCATGGACGCCGTGGGGCACGCCGCCTACCTCGAGGCGGGCGCCTGGAGCGCGCTCTGCGGGGTGGCGGCGTTTGCCTTCGTGCGCCGCCAGCGCCGCGCCGCCTATCCGCTTCTGCCGCTGAGCGTCTTCAGCGAGATGCGCTTTACGCTTGCGGTCTCGGCCTCGGGGCTCGCCTTCATCGGCCAGGGGCTGACCTTCGTGGCGCTGTCGTTCTTCTACCAGGACCAGATGGGGCTCTCGCCGCTGGAGACCGCCTGGCTCTTCACCCCCTGGCCGCTGGCCATCATGGTGGTGGGGCCGCTGGCCGGGCGCCTGGCGGACAAGGTCAACCCGAGCGTGCTGTCGAGCGTCGGCCTCGGTTTTCTGATCGTCGGGCTGGTGGCGCTGGCGTTGGTCGACGAGCACACCTCGGCGGCGGGCAGCCTCTGGCGCACGGCGCTGTGCGGCATCGGCTTCGGGCTTTTCCAGCCGCCCAACAACCGCGAGATGATGGCGAGTTTGCCGGTTGCGCGCAGTGCCAACGTCTCCGGGGTGATGAGCACCATGCGCACCGTGGGACAATCCTTCGGCGTTGCCGTGGTGGGGGCCGCCCTCGCCCTGGGGCTCGCCGTGCAGGCGACGCTCTGGTTCGGCGCCTTCACCACCTTGCTGGCCCTGGTGGCGAGCCTCTCCCGGGTATCGCTTGCCGGGCGCGCCCTCGTTGAACGTCGGGCATCGTCGAGGCGCGACTAAGGGCGTACAATGTCAGGCGTTTACCTAACCAGGAGGCCCGCCATGGCGCTGCAGACACACATCGAGAACAAGTTGGCGACGCTTTCGCCGAACGTGCTGCAGGTGGAAAACGAAAGTCATCTGCATAACGTCCCGGCCAATTCCGAGACCCACTTCAAGGTCACGCTGGTGTCCTCGAGCTTCGAGGGCATGATGCCGGTCAAGCGCCACCAGCAGATCTATGCGCTCCTGGCCGACGAGCTGTCGGGCCCGGTCCACGCCCTGGCGCTGCACCTCTACACGCCCGGCGAGTGGTCGGCGCGTGGCGGCCAGCGACCGAACTCGCCGGACTGCCTGGGCGGTCAACGCGGCGGCGAAAAGTGACCCCGGAAGTCACCCGACGCCACTACCTGGACGCCATGGGCATCACCGCCTGGGCGTGCCGCTACCAGTTGCCCGGCGCCGCCCCGACGCCGGCCTGCGAGTGGGAGGAGCCGACCCAGGCCGTGGCGCCACGCCAGCAGCATGCGCTCGCTTTGCCACGCCCGCGCCTGAGCGATCACCGCTTGCAGCAGTACCCGCCCCACGCCTTGGCCGCGCCGCTCGGGCAGCACGC
>NZ_JAMZBC010000277.1 GCF_024158715.1 Halomonas sp. 707D7
GGTCGCTCGGGCGGTGCAGGATCGAGCGGAGGGTGGCGGCAATGCGCTTCAGGCAGTCGTCGCCGCAGAGATGGCCGTAGAAGTCGTTGTAGCGCTTGAAGAAGTCGATATCGATGAAGATCAGCGACAAGGGCCACCCGGCCTGCTGGCAGCGCTGCCACTCGATGGCGAGAAGCTCGTCGAAATAGCGCCGGTTGGCGACCCCGGTGAGGCCATCCTTGAGCGCCAGCTCGTGCAGGCGCAGGCGCTCCTGATGGCGCCGCTTGAGCACCGCCGCGGAAATCTGCAGCGCTGCCGAGCGCAGCAGCTCGGCGTTGTCGTCGGCCAGCGCGTGGTGCAGTCGCGCTGGCACCTGGGCGCCCTGGGCGATGCGCATCGCATGACCGTTGGCGCTCAGGCACTGGGTGACCCGCACGCACTGGCGACGATTGATGTACTCGAACACCGGCGGTGCCTGGGCCTCGCCCAGCCAGGAGAGATCCAGCGCCCGCTCCGGCAGCAGGCAGGCCGCCTGGATCTCAGCGGCAAAGATACCAGGGGCCAGCAGCGGCGCGGCATCGGAGAACTCCAGGGCGAACTCCGCGTTCCAGTCCACCAGACGCTCGAGGGCATCGAACACCGCCACGCTTTGATTCAACGAGAGCGGGCTATTCATCCCGCTCGCCGCGGGCCAGGCGCTGCGCCGCCAGCGCGGTGCCCTCGACCCGGGCGCGAATCTTGGCGAAGGCGGTGGCCCGCGGCGTGGAGACGTCGTCGCAAAACGGCGAGAAGCCGCAGTCGTCGGTGGTCCCGAGCTGGTCGAGGGGAATATGGCGCGCCGCCTGGAGCACCCGCTCGCAGACCTGCTCCGGCGTCTCGATGCGCGGGTCGATGACGTCGATCACGCCGATGAAGGCGCGCTGCCATGGCTTCAGGTAGCGCGCGACGATCTTCAAGGCGCGCTCCGGGTCCGCCTCGCGCGTCATGGCGATGTAGAAGTTGCCCGCCTCGAGCTCGAACAGGCTCGGCAGGAGTTCGGCGTAGTCCACGTCGGCACTGTGAGTGGCGTCGTGGTCCGCCCCGGGGCAGGTATGGATGCCGATGCGGCACCGCTCGTCGTGAGTGAAGCGCTCCAACACCCGGTTGTTGAGCTCGATGAAGCTGTCGAGGACGCTGCCGCTCGGGTCGATCTTGAGCGCCAGGCGTCCCTCGGTGAAATCGATCTGCACCGTCTGGGCGCCGGCGGCGAAGCAGTCGCGGATCTCGCGCTCCTGCTCGTCGACCAGGTCGTCCAGAAACGCCTCGCGGGGATAGTCGGCCAGCGGCTCGGCGGGGTAGAAAAGGCTCATCGCCGACACCGAGATGATCGCTTGCTTCATCGGCAGCCGGGTACGGGGCCGGGCCTGGGCCAGGGTGTGCGCGGCGGAGCGCATGAAGTGGAAAGGCCCCCGGGTGAGCCGCGGCAGCCGACGCACGTGGCCATCGCTGAAAGGAATCTCCAGCCCGTCCGGGGCGAAGTTCTCGCCCCCCTCCACCGAGTAGGTCGCGAAGCTGTGGGCCTTGCGCTGCTCGCCGTCGGTGACGATCGGCGAGCCCGTCGCCTCGAGTTCGCGCAGGGTGTCGCGCACGGCGGCGTCGTAGGCGGCCTCCAGCTGCGCCGCGTCGATACCGCCCTCCTTGAACCGGCGCTGTGCCTGCATCAGCGCCGAAGAGCGCGGGATACTGCCAATGGCTTCCGTCGGCAAGACGACCATGCGAACCTCCATCGCGTCACTGGACCCTCTAAGGTTTAGCCGAAGAGGCGGGCTTTTCCTAGCCGCGCGTCACCGCGAACCCGGCGCCGCGCAGCATCGCCTCCAGCGCCACCGCCTCGCCTGCGAGGCGAACCTCGAGGGTCGCGAACTCGCGGCGCAGCGGATAGTGGGTTCGACACGCGTCGAAGCCCTGGGCCATGCCCTGACGCTCGATCGCCCGCGCCAGCGCCTCGTGGTCGCGGCGCACGTCGTAGACCGCGCGAACGCACAGCGCCAGCGCCTGATCGAAGGAGAGCGCCTGGCGAAGCTCCAGCGCCGCCAGCGCCGGCGGCGGGCAGATGTCCGCGAAGGCGAGCCTGGCGGGTTCGCCCTCGGCGGCCATCATCGCCGCGGGGATCATGAAGGTGCCGCGCAGCTTGCCATCGAGGCTGTGCCCCGCGATGTGCGGAGTGGCGAGCGCCACCTGGTCGCGCAGGGCCGCGTCGATCGCCGGTTCGCTCTCCCACACGTCGAGCACGGCGGTGAGGTCGGCGGCGCTTGCCAGGCGCTGGGTAAGGGCCGCGCCGTCCACGCAGTCGCCGCGCCCGGCGTTGATCAGCACGCAGCCCGATGACAGTGCTTTGATGCGCGCCTCGTCGAGCAGGTGGCGCGTGGCATGAGCGCCGTCACGCACCAAGGGCACGTGCAGACAGATCACGTCGCAGGTCGCGATCAGCGTGTCGAGATCGACGAAGCCGGCCTGCCCTTCCCGCTCGACGTGTGGGAGAGCGAACCGGCGATCGACGCGGCCCTGCGCGACCAGGTGGCGCTCGCCACTCCGCACGTCGCGGGGCACAGCCTCGATGGCAAGCTGCGCGGCACCTTCATGATCCACGCGGCGCTGATGG
>NZ_JAMZBC010000278.1 GCF_024158715.1 Halomonas sp. 707D7
GTGCCAGATGAAGGTGAACTGGCGCCTCAAATCCAGCTCCGGCGTGGGAAGTGCGACGAGGCTTCCGCGCCGGAAGGCGTCGCGCAGCGCCAGTTTCGAGACGCAGCCGATACCCAGCCCCGATTCCACCGCACGCTTGATGCCCTCGGTGTGCTCGAGTTCAAGAAGCGTATTGAAGCGGCTTCGGCGATGGCGCGCGGCGTGCTCGAGCGTCATGCGCGTGCCGGAGCCCTCCTCGCGCATGATCCAGTCCTCGCGCAGCAGCTCCTCGAGCTCGAGATGCGCGCGCCCGGCCAAGGGGTGGCGCGGCGAGCAGAACACGCACAGCTCGTCCTCGACCCAGGGCTGACTGACGATCATCTCGTCGTCGCACTGGCCCTCGATCAGGCCCAGGTCCAGCGCGTGCTGGCGTACGCCATCGATGATGTGACGCGTATTGCGCACGGCCAGCCGTACGCGGCTGCCCGGGTAGCGCTGCATGAAGTCGCTGATCAGAAGCGTGGCCAGGTAGTTGCCGATGGTCAGCGTCGCGCCGACCTCCAGCGCCCCCACGCCATTTTGTCCGCGCAGAAGCTCCTCGATCTCCTCGGCGCGATCGAGAAGCGCCACCGCCTTGGGCAGCAGTTGAAAGCCCAGCGCGTTGAGCTTCAAGCGCTTGCCGAGGCGGTCGAGCAACTGGCAGTCGAACTGACGCTCGAGCTCGGTCAGCGCCGTGCTGGTGGCGGATTGCGACATGGCGAGCGAGCGCGCCGCCTGGGAGACGCTTTCGTGCTGGGCCACGGCGACGAAGACCTCGAGCTGGCGCAGGGTGTAATGCATGGTAGGGCCTATATCGATTTTGCAGATAAGGATTATCAGTATAATTGGCTTAACAGATAAGACGCGACTATTTAGACTTGCTCACATCAACGTCAACGTTCTTTTATTCTTTTCTAGAATATTGAATGCGAATGCCTTTCCATTGACAGGGTGTTCGCATCTCGAGGAGTCGTCATGAGCAAGTTTGCCCTGGAAGAAGTGCTGAGCGTCCATCACTGGAACGATACGCTGTTCAGCTTTCGCACCACCCGCGAGCGCAGCCTGCGCTTCAAGACCGGCCAGTTCGTGTTGATCGGCCTGGAAGTCGACGGCAAGCCCTTGATGCGCGCCTACTCCATTGCCAGCCCCAACTACGAGGATCACCTCGAGTTCTTCAGCATCAAGGTGCCGGACGGCCCGCTCACCTCGCGCCTGCAGCACCTGAAGGTAGGCGATCAGATCATGGTCAGCAGAAAGCCCACCGGCACGCTCGTGTGCGACGACCTGCTGCCCGGGCGCAATCTCTACATGCTCTCCACCGGTACGGGCTTGGCGCCGTTCATGAGCCTGATCCAGGACCCGGAAGTCTACGAGCGTTACGAGAAAGTGGTGCTGGTGCACGGCGTGCGTGAAGTCTCCGAGCTGGCCTACGCCGACTTCATTACCAAGGAGCTGCCCGCCCACGAGTATCTGGGCGAAGAGGTCGCCGAGAAGCTCGTCTACTACCCGACGGTCACCCGCGAAGAGTTCCACACCATGGGCCGGCTGACCGATCACATCAAGAGCGGCAAGATCTTCGCGGACACGGGCCTTCCGCCCATCGACCCGCGCCAGGACCGTGCGATGATCTGCGGAAGCCCGGCGATGCTCGACGACACCAGCGCCCTGCTCGACGAGCTGGGCATGAACATCTCGCCGCGCATGGGCGAACCCGGCGACTACGTGATCGAGCGCGCCTTCGTCGAAAAATAGACCCTCGCATGCAAAAAAGCCCCGTACTCGACGAGTACGGGGCTTTTTCGTGGCGCCGTCAGGCGAACGTGCGACTCACACCGCGTCCTTGCCGGTCTCGCCGGTACGGATACGGATCACCTGCTCCAGCGGCATCACGAAGATCTTGCCGTCACCGATCTTGCCGGTGTTGGCGACCTGGGTAATCGCCTCGATCACCTGCTCGGCCAGCTCGTCGTCGACGGCGACCTCGAGCTTCACCTTGGGCAGAAAATCGACCACGTATTCGGCGCCCCGGTAGAGCTCGGTGTGCCCCTTCTGGCGGCCAAAGCCCTTCACTTCCGTCACGGTGATGCCCTGCACGCCGATGTCCGACAGGGATTCGCGTACGTCATCAAGCTTGAACGGCTTGATAATGGCTGAGATCAGTTTCATTGCGACATCCTTTAACTTGTAGCCCGTTATTATCTGGGTAAGCGAAGGTCACTGGAGGCCAAACGCGCCCTGTTCCCCTTAAGCATACACCGCTCCCGCCGGAGAATAAAAAGGCCTCCCGCGAAGGGGAGGCCAGGGGCGCTGACGGGTGCCCGGAAGGCTTATTTCTTGACGCTGAACTCCGGGTAGGCCTCGAGGCCGCACTCGGCGATGTCCACGCCTTCGTACTCCTCTTCTTCGCTGACGCGAATGCCCATGATGGCCTTCAGGATCAGCCACACCACCAGGCTCGTCGCGAATACCCAGGCGAAGATGCCGACGATACCGATCAGCTGCGCGCCGACTTTTTCTTCCAGGTGG
>NZ_JAMZBC010000279.1 GCF_024158715.1 Halomonas sp. 707D7
GTGGTAGGTTCGCTCACCCAGATTCGCCAGCACCTGAGGGTCATCGGCAAATACCAGCCGGTGGGCGCTCTCCTCGAACTCGTGCAAGTAGAACAGGCCCTCTTCGGCGGCCAGGCGCTCGATGAAGGCCAGATCGGTCTCGCGGTACTGCACGCAGTACTCGCGCTCCGGCAGTTCGCGGGTGACGGCAAAGGCCACGTCGGCAATACCGCGCTCGTCGAGAAGGGTATTGATGATGGTCAGCGGGTCGACCTTCTGGAAGATGCGCGAGTTGTGGCGCAGCGACGTGCGCCACAGCGCCGGGCGCAGCGTGAGGGTATAGAAGGTGCGCCGGTGGCCCCGGTCGCCTCGACCAAATTCGCTGACGATACCGTGCACCTGGCGAAGCGCTTCACCATCCTGCCAGATGGTCAGCGTGGCCTCGCGGTCGAGCAGCTCGGCGGCGTCCAGGCCGCCATCGCGGCTGGCGAGCGTGGCGGTCAGCGCGAAGGGTTCGGAGAGCGCCTCGCGGTGGGTGAAGTCGACCACCGCGACGTCATCGACGCCGGGAATAGTGAGCGTAAATTTTACATTTTTCATACGACTATGCCTCTGTTTTCAATGGATGCTTGTATTGTCATGGGTACTGCCGCTTTCACCTGACGGCTGTCCGTTGCAACTGATAAAACCATCCATCCAAAAACAGCCATAACTCACCGTTAACTATTTCGAAGGAGTACGTAGCATCATCGTTTTCATGACAGGCTACGCTCAACTCATTTATAACGTTACGGTCTTCACCATAGCCATAAAAATTACCATACCTCTCACTGCTGCTTGAAACCTCACCCTCTATTTCATTCACGTAATGATTTTCGATGGCATAATGTGGATTCTCACACACGTCATCGTTCCAGAAAGTAAAGACATCTTCCTGTACGGAAATTCTAGAGTCCTGACGTAGAAAAGCTTCTTCACGGGTGGTCAATCCACCGCGATAGCGCTCTATGAGATGTACCTCATACAGACCATAAACGGAGTCAATTAGCACGCTCTCATCGACATTTTTAGCCTGCGTAGAGGCAATGGGTAATAACCAAAATAACAAAAAGGAGAAAGCAGTCAGATTTACCATGTTTCATACACTCCTTTCGAGAACATATCCCATTCGGCTTTTCTACGATTGATAAGACCTTGGTTAACCTGACCGTTAGAGATATTCCATGCTTTCCAGGCATCTTCAAGTGATGCGTAAGGAGTCTGCGCTTCAGGATCATTCAGCAGCTTTGCGACAGATGAAGAATTAAAACCTCCAATACCGATGTTATAGGCAAGTATGTAGGCTGCATCTGCTTGATGCTCTTCAAGAGGCACTTTTATGGCACGGTTGACAGCGTCGATAAAAGGCGAAATATCGTCCTGAAATACCTGCTCGGCTTGTTCTCGAGTAATACCATCCTTGTAAGTCGGCCACTCCTGACGGGAAATTAAATGGCCATATCCAATCGTTGCACCCGGTACCCATCGCTCTATTGGACGACCTGTTTGATCATCGTAAGGTTGCAGGCGCAACTCCTCGCCCCCTTTCAACCAATTTTCCCCCTGCGAACTCAAGGATGACGATTCAGAGGGTTCACTCGATGCTTCGTGAGTGCCATTGGTGTTTACCATTCCGGCAGCTACCGAAGAAAGAGCGCTGGAGGCGATATGACCTCCCGTTATGGTGCTACCTCCTTCTCCAGAGCCAGAACCAATGACCACGCCGCCACAATCAACCGCATGGCCCGTCAACGCCGCTGGTTTGCCGTCGATCAGAATCGTGCCGGAACCTTGGGCAATCGCGCGTGGGTGCTTGGGATGATTGGGCTTGTCGTGGGGCTCCAACGGGTCGCCCACGCGGGCCATCGGTTTGCCATCCATGATCACCGTGGCGCTACCGGCGGTGACAGGCGTCGGGGGAAAGCCATCGTGGTCGGTTCCCATATCGCCTACGAGTACGAATTTCTGGCCCATTGTCACTGCTCCTGTTCCGGTTCCGCGTATTCGTATTGCTTGCCGCTTTACTGTTGCGCTGGCGGGCTACTCATTCCACTGGGCGGGCGCCTCGAAACTGGCGACGTCCAGGGCGTCCACGTACTGGCGGGTGAAGCCCGCCGTCTCGAGGCTGTCGATGGCGCTCTGGCAGGCCAGTGGCAGGCGCGTCTGCAGCGGCACGCCGCTCAGGGTGATGCGCAGGGCGCGCAGCAGTCGCGTGCCGTGGCCGCTGCCCTTCCACTCGCGGCTGATGAAGAAAAAGCGGATCTGCCAGGCGGCCTCGTCGTCCGGGCGGCAGGCCAGCACCATGCCCAGGGGCGGGCCTTCGCCGTGGCGCAGCTACAGAAGCCGCCCCTGCCAGTGGGCCACCTGGCCGTCGTCGCGCTGCAGACGCTGCGCCGCGCGCTGGAG
>NZ_JAMZBC010000280.1 GCF_024158715.1 Halomonas sp. 707D7
CGTTCGACGTGACCCGCTCCGCCGCAGGCCAGCGCCACGGCGGAGCCGCCGGAGGAGCCTGCGGCATGGCACCGCTGGCCACCGGCTCCGACACCGGCGGCAGCCTGCGCAACCCGGCGGCGTTCTGTGCCGTGGTGGGCTTTCGCCCCACGCCGGGGCTGGTGCCGGGCAACCGCGCCCAGGCCTGGCTTCCGATGTCGATGAACGGCCCCATGGCGCGCAGCGTGGACGACGCCGCGCTGATGCTCTCGACGATGATTCGCCCGGACCGCCGCGACCCCTGGACGCCGGTGGTCGAGAATCGGCCGGTTCACGCACCATCGGCGTTTCGCCAGCTGCCCCGGGTGGACCTGTGCAGCCAGCGCGTCGCCTTCACCGAGGATTTCGGCTTCGCCATGACCGAACAGCTCGTGCGCCAAAGCTTCAGCGACAAGCTCGCGCGCTTCGGCCACGTCTTCGCCCGCCTCGACGACACCCACCCCGAGTGCCCGGACGCCGACGACACCTTCGCGGTGATTCGCGCGCTCTGCTTCTCCGGCATGCACCGCGAGCTCTTGCGAGAGTACCCGGACCAGGTCGGCCCCAACGTGCGCGACAACGTCCGTGAGGGCGAAAGCTACTCGGCGCTGGACGTGGTGCGCGCGCTGACCAACCAGCAGCACCTCTATCGCCACTGGCAGACGTTCTTCGAGCACCACGACTTCGTGCTGGCGCCCACCACCACCATCAGCCCGCGGGACTGGCACGAGCTCTACCCCACCGAGATCGACGGCGAGCCGACGCAGAGCTACTACCACTGGCTCTCGATGGCCTACGCCTCCACACTGGCCGGCCATCCGTCGGTGACGCTGCCGACCGGGCGCGACGAAAACGGCCTGCCCTTCGGCCTGCAGATCATCGGTCGACGCGGCAGCGACCTGGAGACCCTGGCCTTCGCCCGCGAACTCGAGACGCTGTTCGCCGACGACGACGCCTTGGCCCGGCCTCGGGTCGACCTCGCCTATCTGCGTGATGCGGCTCCGCTCAAGGAGGCCGAGGGCTTCATGGGCTTCTAGAGCGCTGAAGGGTTCATTCTCGCTGCGCGATCAAAGAACAGCGCGTTCGCATCGACAACGATCATACGCTGACCGTCTACCTGCCCGGCGGGGTAGACGGCGGCCCACGCAGCCCCTCCTTCACTTTGATCAAACTGATCAATAACTTCCCTGTTCGTCGTTTCGTTCCTCGGTTGCTGCCTGGTTCGAGGAGCAAAACCCATCAATTCCATCAGCGCATACCGCTCACTAGACGATGGTATGACTTGCCAAATTTGAACGATTCGATCATTTTAGTGCGCATACTCATCAAACCGATCATTCATGGAATCCCCTGGAGGCAGCATGAGCACGTTCGAATTCCGCGGCATCGTCCCCGCCCTGATCACTCCCCTCGACCAGAACGAAGAGATCGACGAGCAGGGGCTTCGCGAGTTGACGGAAACGCTGATCCAGAAAGGGGTTCACGGCCTGTTCGCGCTGGGCACCAACGGCGAGTTCTTCTCGCTCTCCGATGACGAGAAGGTGCGGGTGGCGACCATCGTCAAGGAGCAGGCGGCGGGGCGCGTACCGGTCTACGCCGGCACCGGCGGCTACACCACGCGCGGCGTGATCGAGCTCAACCGGCGCATGGAAGAGGTCGGCGTCGACGGGCTTTCGATCATCACCCCCTACTTCAACGGCGCCACGCAAGCCGAGCTCATCCTGCACTACCAGCGCATCGCCGAGGCCACGCCGCTGCCGATCCTGCTCTACACCATTCCGGCCAAGGCCGGCGTGACCCTGACCGTGGAAAGCGTGGCCAAGCTCTCCGAAATCCCCAACATCCGCGCGATCAAGGACAGCGGCGGCGATTTCGACCGCCTGGTCCAGCTGATTCGCCTGCGCCGCGACGACTTCGCCGTGTTCACCGGCACCGACTCGATGATCCTGTGGACGCTGATGGCCGGCGGCGACGGCGCCGTGGCCGCGACCACCAACGCCGTGCCGGACGTGGTCATGACCATCTGGAACGCCTGGAAAGCGGGTGATTTCGAGACCGCCCGCGAAGCCCAGGAGAAGCTTCGCCCGCTGCGCAGCGCCTTCGCCCTGGGCACCATGCCGAGCGTGCTGAAGACCGCCGCGACGCTGCTCGGCATGCCGGCGGGCCCGGCGCGCTCGCCGGTCCAGGCGCTCACCCCCGAGGCGTTGGAGAAGCTCAAGAAGGCGCTCGAGGTCTACGACCGTGTCGAGCGCTGAGTCGCGCACCGTTCAACTGCTGATCGTCGCCGATGACCTGACCGGCACGGCGGATTCCGCCGTGGGCTGCACCCAGGCGGGGCTCGCCACCGCCGTGGTGCTCGGCGCCCAGG
>NZ_JAMZBC010000281.1 GCF_024158715.1 Halomonas sp. 707D7
ACGCCGGATTCGCTCGAGATCATGGCCGGCGGCGTCAACAAGGGCGTGGCGCTGGCAGCGCTTCTGGAGCGCATCGACGTGAAGGCCGAGGAGTGCCTCGCCTTCGGCGACAACTTGAACGATGTCGAGATGCTGAGCCTGGCCGGCGAGGCGCACTACATGCACAACGCCCACCCGGAGATGGCCGAACGCCTGGGGCGCGGGCGCCAGATCGGCCACCACGGCGAGGCCGGGGTGGCGACGCTTCTGCGCGAGCGCTTCGGGCTCTGAGCGGCCCTGGCGTGCGCCTCGCTGCGTTCAGGGGCGGGCGCGGTCGGCCCGCGCGGGTTCCTTGTCGAGGCGCTTGAGCTGGTGCCACAGGTCCTGGCGCAGATCGGCGAGCTTCGGCTGCTCTTCTGGCGTGAAGGCCAGCGGTCGGCACAGGCGCTGGGCGCGTAGCCCCAGCCGGGCGCTGAGAAGGCCGGTGGCGAGCCCCTGGCCCGCCCGAGCGGAGAGCCGCGCGGTCAAATCCAGCGAGAGCATGTCGACGCTGACGTCGGTGGCGAGTTCGCTGGCACCGGCGAAGGCCATGTTGTGCAAGACGTTGCGAAACAGGCGCAGGCGGCTGGCGTAGCCGAGCTCCAGCCCGTAGAGCCGGCAGAGGCGGTCGACCATGGCCAGGCTTCGCCAGGCGACCAGCGCCATGTCGACCAGCGTCAACGGGCTGATCGCCACCATCAGGGCCGTCTCGCCGGACATGCGTGTCACCAGGCGCTTGGCCCTGCGATCGCGCGGGGCGAGCAGGTGATAGCACAACAGCGTCTGGACCTCGGCGCCGCTGTGGTGTGGCTGGCAGGCGCGCGTGAACGCTTGCCAGTTCGGGTCGTCATCCGTGAGCTTGAGCTGCACTTTCAGCTTTTGCGCCAGTGACGTGGCTTGCTCGAAGGAGCAGTGGGGGAGGGTGGCGAGCTCCTCGCGCAGTCGGTCGTGGCGCTTGAGCCGCTTGAGCCGGCCCAGCTCTTTGACCAGCGATGCGCCGCCGAGGGTAATCAGCCCGAGGCCAAAGACCTGCCAGGCCACGCTCAGCCAGGCCGAGCCTGCAATGGCATCCGGAATGCCAGTGGCGAACTCGGCGGCTCCCAGGCCGCCTGCACCGATCAGCGCGAACATCAACCCCCAGCGGCGCTTGCGCGGCGCGCCCAGGTTTTCCTCGGGCAGCGCGCGGACTTCCGGCTCGGCCAGCGGCGCATCCTCGTGCAGCGGATCGAAACGCTCGCCAGCGCGCAGCGGCTCATCCGGCGGCGGTGTATCGTCGAGGCTGAACTGGCGGCGCGGGTTGGGCGTGGTCATTGCAACTTGTCTCCAATCAGCCAGTCGAGGGCGGCGTCCATGCGGATATGATCGAGCGCGTCGCTTTCGCGCTGCATCGGGCGAAAGCTCGGGTAGTCGAAGCCCTGGCGTTGCCAGAAGTCCGCTCCCGGCAGCCGGTTCGGCACGTCCCCCGGGTAGAGCAGCACCTCTTCGCCCTCGAGGGTGGTGCCGCGCAGCGCCGGCGTGCGCTTGCCGTCCTCCTGCACCTCGCGGGCAGCGGTGGCGCGAATGGCGGCGAGCGAGAACGCCTTCACCGGCACGTTGGCGTAGCGCAGATCCTTCAAGGGCTCGGCCAGCAGGGCCTCCAGCAGCGCCACCACGTTGGCGTGCTGGTCCGGGGTGACGTGGTCCGCCTTGGTGGCGGCGATGGCGAGGCGGTCGATCTTGGGCGCGAACAGCCGCGTGAGCAGGCTGCGCTTGCCGTAGTCGAAGCTCTTCATCAGTTGGCCAAGCGCGCGCGAGAGATCCTCGAAGCGCTCGGGCCCGGCGTTGAGCGCACCGAGCACGTCGACCAGCACGATCTGGCGGTCGAAGCGGCGAAAGTGGTCGCGGTAGAAAGGTCGCACCACCTGCTGCTGGTAGTAGCGAAATCGCGCCTTGAGCGTGGCGTAGAGGCTCTCCTGCGGCAGCGCTTCCAGGGTTTCCCGGGGCTTTGTCAGATCCGGCAGCGGGAAGAACTGCAGTACCGGCGCGTCCTCGAGCTCGCCGGGCAGCAAAAAGCGCCCGGGCTGCAGATCGGAAAAGCCCGCCTGCTTGGCGCGCTTCAAGCCCTCGGCGTACATCTTCGCCACGCTTGCGAGCGTGGCCTCGTCGACCTCGGCGGCGGGGTCGAGGCGCTCGACCGCCGCCAGCCACTCGCTAAACAGCGCCCGACGGTGCGGCCCCGCGTGCTGATGCTGGGCCTGGCACCAGCTATAAAAGTCGTGCTGCAGCAGCGGAAGATCCAGCAGCCATTCGCCGGGATAGTCGAACAGATCCAGCGTCAGCTGCGCGGTCTCCGGCGTGAACCAGCCGCGCTGGGCGG
>NZ_JAMZBC010000282.1 GCF_024158715.1 Halomonas sp. 707D7
CTTCGAAAGCGAGCAAGGACTCACCCCGCTGAAACCGTCCGACATGGCGGTGCTGGTCAACGGCATGACCGAGGCGCGGGCGATTCGTCAGGCGCTGGCGCTGCGCGGGGTGAAGAGCGTCTATCTCTCGGACAACGACAAGGTGTTCGCCTCGCCCATGGCCGCGCAGATCGCCCGCTGGCTGCAGGCCTGCGCCGAGCCGCTGGCAAGCTCCCGCCAGGCGGAGACGCACCTGCGCGCGGCGCTTGCCACCCCGGCGCTGGGCCTGACCCTTGCCGAGCTCGACCACCTGCAGCAAGACGAGCTGGCCTGGGAGGCGCGGGTGGTGCAGTTCGGCCACTACCACCGGCTATGGCAGCGCCAGGGGGTGCTGCCGCTGGTGCGCCGGCTGATGGTCGACTTCGCGATTCCCGCGCGGCTGCTGGCCGAGTTCGAAGAAGGTGAGCGTTTGCTGACCGATCTTCTCCACTTGGGCGAGCTTCTACAGCAGGCAAGCCAGGAGCTCGACGGCGAGCACGCCCTGATTCGCTTTCTGCTCGAGGCGATGGCGGACCCGGAGAGCCAGAACGACAGCCACAAGTTGCGCCTGGAGAGCGATGCGGACTTGGTCAAGGTGGTCACCATCCACAAGTCCAAGGGGCTCGAGTATCCGCTGGTGTTTCTGCCCTTTATCCACAATCACCGCCCGGTGAAGGCCACCGACGTTCCGCTGCGCTGGCACGATGACGAGGGGCGTCTGCAGCTGAGCCTGGACGCGGACGAGCAGACGCTGACCACAGCCGAGCGCGAGCGCCTGGGCGAAGACCTGCGCAAGCTCTACGTGGCGCTCACCCGCGCCCGCCACGCCACTTGGCTGGGCCTGGCCCCGCTCAAGGAGGGCGAGCAGAGCGCCGTGGGCTATCTGCTGAACGCGGGCAAGGCCATCGCCCCGGCAGCGCTTGCAAAGACGCTGGAAGGGCTTGCCCGAAACAGCGAGATCAACGTGACCTCGCCGCCAGACCCCACCGCCCAGCGCCTCGCCTCGGCCCAGGCGCCGGAGGCGCTGGGCCACGCCCGGGCCCCCGCGCGCCCGGCCAGGGAGCACTGGTGGATCGCCAGCTACTCGGCGCTGCGGCTTTCCGGCACGCTCACCGCCCCTTCGAGCGCACCGCTGGAGCCCGCCACCGCCCAGGAGGCAACCGCCTTCGAGGTGCTCGACGAGCCTCGGGACCTGGCCGAGCCTCAGGCGTTTCACCTGCACAAGTTCCCCCGCGGGCCGGGGCCAGGCACCTTTCTGCACGGGCTGCTCGAGTGGGCGGGCCGCAGCGGCTTCCAGGCCGCGCTGGATGATGACGAAGCCTTCGAGGACATGCTGTGGCGCCGGGTGCAGCTTCGCGGCTGGCAGGCCTGGCAGACGCCGCTCTCCGGCTGGCTGAAGGCGCTGATGGTCACGCCCCTGCCGCTCGGCGCGGGGCGCAGCGTGGCGCTGACCGCGCTTGCCGACTACCAGGTGGAGCTCGAGTTCTGGCTGGCCGCGAAAACGGTCGACACCCGCCAGATCGACGCGCTGGTCAGCCGCCACCTTCTCCCCGGCCACGCCCGCCCGGCGCTGGACCGTGACACGCTCAACGGCATGCTCAAGGGGTTCATCGACCTGGCCTTCGAATTCGATCAGCGCTTTTACGTGCTCGACTGGAAATCCAACTACCTGGGCCCGACGGACGCCGCCTACGAGCCAGAAGCGCTGCGCCAGGCGCTGCTCGAAAAGCGCTACGACCTGCAGGCCGCACTCTACCTGCTCGCCCTGCACCGCCTTCTGAAAGCGCGCCTGACGGACTACGACCCGCACCGCCACCTGGGCGGCTCGCTCACCGTGTTCCTGCGCGGCAGCCGAAGCGAAGGCCGAGGCGTTCACGTCGAGCCCGCCCCGGTCGCGCTGATCGAGGCGCTGGATGCGCTGTTCACCGGCGTCCGCCTGGAGGCCACCGCATGAGCCGCAAGGACACGCAGACCTTCGATCTCTTCGACGCGATGCCGGCCGACGAACCCACCGCGCCCCACCCGGCGCTTTGCGAGCCCCAGGCGCTGCTCGATCTGCTGGAGCGCTGGGTGGCGCGCGGCTGGCTGCGCGACCTGGACCGGGCGCTGGCGCGCTTTCTGCTGAACGAGGCCCCGGACGCCCCGGCGCTTTTGCTGCTGGCAGCCGCCCTTGCCAGCCATCAGCTCGGCCGAGGGCACGTGTGTCTGGAGCTTGCCGCCACCCTGGCCGCGCCGGATTTCGCGCTGTCGCTGCCGCCGGAAGGCGACGACCTGATCGAGCAGCCTTTACTGCCAAGCGCCCTGCTCGAAACCCTCACGCTCGAAACGTGGCAGGCCGCTCTGGATCACCC
>NZ_JAMZBC010000283.1 GCF_024158715.1 Halomonas sp. 707D7
GCCACCCGCCCGCTGTCGACGCCCTGGATCGTGGCCGGCGTGGTGGGCGGGCTTGCGCTGTTGATCGGCGGCTCCCAACTGCTGCTCTACGGCGCGGTGGGACTTGCCCAGTCCGCGGGCATTTCCGAGGCGGTCATCGGCTTGACCATCGTGGCGGTGGGGACGTCGCTTCCGGAGCTTGCGGTATCGCTGGTGGCGGCCATTCGCCGCCACGCCGACGTGGCCGTCGGCAACATCCTCGGCAGCAACATCTTCAACCTGCTGGGCATCCTGGGGGTGTCGGCGTTCTTGCAGCCGCTGACGCTGGTGGATCGCATGATCGTGTTCGACCAGTGGGTGATGCTGGGCTCGGCGGTGATCCTGCTGGTGTTCCTGTATACCGGGCTGCGCCTGTCTCGCCCCGAAGGGGCGGTACTGCTGCTGGGCTACGTCGCTTATGTGGTGGCGAGCTTCACGATCTTGGCATAATACGGCTTTTCGATTCGACGAGGAGTCGCCGATGCGCCTTGGTACCCTGGGCCCCGACAGCAGCAACCACGGCCTGATCGCCCGGCGCTACCTGCGTCGCCACGCCCCTCGACGCGGCCAGTGCGTCTATTTCGAGACCTTCGATCACGCCTTCGACGCGCTGCTGGCCGGTGAGATCACCCACCTGCTTCAATGCAGCGCCCACGCCAGCCACGCCGAGTGCGTGGGGCGCACCATGCACCGCACCTTTCCCGTGGATGCCTTCATCGCAGGCTCCCACCCTCTCGCGCTGGTGATGCGCCGCGACGCGGTGGACAGCTCGCGCATCGCCCTGCAGGCGGCCACCCGCCATTACACCGACCTGAGCGACTTCACCACGGTCGTCGAGATGCCCACCACCGCCGCCGTGGCAAAGGCGCTGCTGGACGGGCGGGAGACGGCGGGCATCTGCGCCGAGCAAGCGGCCGAGCAGGCCCCCGAGACCCTTCGCGTGGTGCGCGCGCTGGGCCCGGCCCTGGATACCTGGATCGTCTACGCGACCACGCCGCTGCCCCCCCAGGCGCCGCTCTGGTTAAACGACGAAGATGGCCACCACGCCCAGTAGCACGAACACCACCCGCCAGCCGAGCGCGCGCCGGGCGATCACGCCATGGGAGATCAGCGTGAGGCCAATGGCCACCTTCAGCGCGCTGATCACCGCCCCGGTCGGGTCGAAGGCCAGGGCGATGATGTCCGGATTCGCCACCATGGCCAGTGGAATGATGTACAGGCCGATCCCCAGCGCCATCGCCTTGAGGGCGACTTTCAGCCAGTTCTCCCCCACCATGCCCGCGGCGATGAACACCGCACCACATACCGGTGGTGTGATGGTGGAGAGCAAGGCGAACCAGAACACGAACAGGTGCGCCAGCAGCGGCGATAGCCCGAGCGAGGTGAGCGCCGGCCCCGCCACGGACACGCAGATGACGTAGGCGGCGGTCGTGGGCACCTCCATGCCCAGAATCAGGCAGGCCAGGGCTGTGAGCAGCAGCGCCGGCCAGAGCATGTCGTTCGAGAGCGACAGGATCCCCGAGGTGATCTTGACGCCGAGCCCGGTCAGCGACAGCACGCCGACCACCACCGAGGCGCAGATGATGATCGCGCCGATGACGGCGATCTGGCGCCCGGCGGTGAGCGCCGCCTCGCTGAGCCGCTCGACGAAGCCCGGCAGCGAGCAGCGCAGCCGCACGTTGAACAGCAACAGCGCGATGCCGGCGAAGATGGCGATGCTTGCCGCGTACTGCGGCGTGAAGCCGGCGTGGAAGATGCGCTCGAGCAGCAGCACGAAGGGCACGGCGAAGAACAGCGAGGTGATCAGCACCTCGCGCGGCGCCGGGCGCTCGCTCTCGGCCACGGGCTTCAGGTCGTGGCGGGTGGCGAAGGCATTGATGCCTACCCACACGGTCAGGAAGTACAGGATCGCCGGCAGCGTCGCCGCCGCCATGATCTGGGTGTAGGGCGTGCCGGTCAGCTCGACCATGACGAAGGCCCCGGCCCCCATCAATGGCGGCATGATCTGCCCGCCGGAGGAGGCCACCGCCTCCACGGCGCCGGCAAGCGAGCGCGGATAGCCAAGCCGGACCATCGAGGGAATGGTGATCGCCCCGGTGGAGGCGACGTTGGCGGATGCCGAGCCCGAGATCGAGCCCATCAGCGCCGAGGAGATCACCGAGACCTTCGCCCCGCCGCCGGTGAGCCGCCCGGCGATGGCGGAGGCCAGGTTCATGAACCCCTGCCCCGCCTCGCCTGCGTTGAGCACCGCGCCGTAGAGCAGCAGTTGGGAGCCGCCGATCAACAGCGCAAGCCCGCCCACCACGCCGGCCACGATCCAGGGCGTCGACAGCGGGCGGGTGGC
>NZ_JAMZBC010000284.1 GCF_024158715.1 Halomonas sp. 707D7
CAGCCAGCGCCACGCGGCGGCGAACTACCTGGTGCAGTGGCTCGACGCCAACCGCGAGGCGAGCCGCGTGCGCTGGTCGATCGACATCGACCCACAGACGCTTTCCTGAGTGAGCGCTCACTCGAACAAGGCCGGTCGAAACGCGATACGGCTTTGAAACTCGGCGCCAAATGCCGATAATGGCGTTTTTGCATTTTGCTCGACGCGTTTATCTGCGCACGCCGCCACCAGAATTTCGGATATTCAAATGAAAGAGACGATCAACTCCCTGCTCCAGAGCGCGATCGATGCGCTGAAGCACCAAGGCGTGCTGCCCGATGACCTGACCGCGACCATCAAGATCGACCCCACCAAGGACAAGGCCCACGGCGACTACGCCACCAACCTGGCCCTGATGCTGGCCAAGCCCGCCGGTCTCAAGCCGCGCGAGCTGGCCGAGAAGCTGACCGCCGCCCTGCCCGAAAGCGATGCCATCGCCAGGACCGAGATCGCCGGCCCCGGCTTCATCAACTTCTTCGCCGCCGCGGACGCCGCCGCCCAGATCGTCGCCAACATCCTGGACGCGGGTGACGCCTTCGGGCGCAGCCTGGTCGGCCAGGGCGAGAAGGTGCAGGTCGAGTTCGTCTCTGCCAACCCGACAGGTCCCTTGCACGTCGGCCACGGCCGGGGGGCAGCGATCGGCGACTGTCTGTGCCGGCTGCTCGAAGCCACCGGTTTCGAGGTCACCCGCGAGTTCTACTACAACGACGCCGGCGCCCAGATCCAGAACCTGGCGCGCTCGGTGCAGGCCCGCGCCAAGGGCCTGGGGCCGGACGACGCCTCCTGGCCCGAAGACGGCTACCGCGGCGACTACATCGTCGACGTGGCTAACGACTACCTGGCCGGCAAGACCGTCACCGCCGACGACCGCGAAGTGACCGCCAAGGGCGATGCCGATGACCTGGACGCCATCCAGGCGTTCGCCGTGGCGTGGCTGCGCCGCGAGCAGGACCTGGACCTCAAGGCCTTCGGCGTGGCGTTTGACGTCTACTTCCTGGAGTCCTCGCTCTACGAACAGGGCAAGGTCGAGGAGACCGTCGCGCGGCTGACGCGAAACGGCCACACCTACGAGGACGACGGCGCGATGTGGCTGCGCACCACGGATTTCGGTGACGACAAGGATCGCGTGATGAGAAAGCGCGACGGCGGCTACACCTACTTCCTGCCGGACGTCGCCTACCACCTCGACAAGTGGAACCGCGGCTTCAAGACCGTGATCAACGAGCAGGGCGCCGACCACCACTCCACCGTGACCCGCGTGCGCGCCGGCCTGCAGGCGCTGGAAGCCGGCATTCCCAAGGGCTACCCGGACTACGTGCTGCACCAGATGGTGATGGTGACTCGAAGCGGTGTCGAGGTGAAGCTCTCCAAGCGCGCCGGCAGCTACGTGACGCTGCGCGATCTGATCGACGAGGTGGGGCGCGACGCCACGCGCTTCTTCCTCGCCGCGCGCCGGGCGGACTCCCAGCTCACCTTCGACATCGACCTGGCCCGCTCGCAGTCCAACGACAACCCGGTCTACTACGTCCAGTACGCCCACGCCCGAGTGTGCAGCATGCTCAGAAAGGCCGAGGCGGAGTCGCGCGCCTTCGACTACACCCAGGCCCTGGCGAATCTGGCCAGTCTCGACAGCGACCAGGAGAAAGCGGTGCTCAACCGCCTGGCGCGCTACCCGGAGGTGGTCGAGCAGGCCGCGCGCTCCCGCGAGCCACAGCAGGTCGCCCAGTACCTTCTCGATCTGGCCGGCGACTTCCACACCTGCTACAACGCGGTGAAGGTGATGGTCGACGACGACGCGCTTCGAAACGTTCGCCTGGCGCTCGGCATCGCCACCCGCCAGGTGCTGCGCAACGGACTCGACCTGATGGGCGTCAGCGCCCCCGAGGAGATGTAACCCATGGCCCGCGCACGCAAACGCCCCTCTCGCCGCGGCGCCACCACCCAGCGCAAGGCGCCGAGAGAGCCCGGCAGCGGCTTTCGCCTGCCCGGCTGGCTGTGGGGCATGGTGGGTGTCGTGGCGGGCTTCTTCCTCGCCCAGCACCAGCACGGTACCGCCCCCTGGCATGCCCAGGACGACACGCCCCAAGCCACGGTGCTGCCCAAGTCCTCCCAGGGCGGCGACGAGCGCGGCGCGGCCCGCCAGAGCGAGAACCCGTCCGAGCCGGCGATGCCGACCTTCGAGTTCTACACGTTACTGCCGGAAACCGAGGTCATCGCCCCCGGCGTGGCGCTGCCGTCGACGGTCAGCCGCCCCGAGGTCGCCGAGACGCCGAACGAGCCCGCCGCCGACACCCACCATGCCCC
>NZ_JAMZBC010000285.1 GCF_024158715.1 Halomonas sp. 707D7
TCTCACCGCCATGATCGGTCCCGCAGACTAGGTATGCCGTGGGGCGGCCATCGTGACTCGAATGGTTGGAGCCTTCAACGATGGTCGCGCCGCAGCCGGTTTTATCGCCTACCCGCGCCACGGGTTGGCCCTCTACATGAGAGGGCGAGCCGGAAACGATTTCGGTAGTGCCGTGACCGGGGATGGGACAGCGGTGCAGGTCGTCTTGGCGGGCGATGGATTTCATCGGCAGATTTCCCATTGACCATCGCGTTGGATGAAGTAAAGTCTGACGAAACTGGCTTGGTGTTCTTGTCCTGCATGACCAAATGCGATGGGCACATTGACCCCTTCCGTTGTCAGCCAAGCGACTCGATTGTCCGCCGCTAAGTTCAACTTCATGGGCTCTTCTGGAAAAGGATCGAGTTCAAACAAATTCGGGTTATCAAAAAACATATCATAGCTTGCTCGCTGGCGCACATAAGCTTCGGATTCACCAGAGGCTAGCGCCAGTTCTTCAATCATGGTGCTGGAAGCATTCATGAGCGCATCGTTATTCCTTGCTTCAAATAAGGCATGTAGTCGACGATACTCTCGGGCTAGGCTATCGCGCACCGCATCCGTATTACTTAATATATCTCCTTTCTCCCAGCACCAAATTGGCATTTGCTGATGATTATTGAATACCACTTCCAAAGTGTCATAATCTTCAAATCTTTTAAATTCGATATCACTTTGTAAAGGTTGCAAAGGAGCACCCGGATCCAAAAATACGACTTCAGGGTCAGCATCATTTTGCCCCGGCTTCATGACAACATCGAAAGCAGAGCTGGCTTCCGTATTAGGGTTTTGACCTGGCTCCCAATATAATAGTGAAATTTTTAACTCGCTATCCGGCTCATATTGCATTGGCCATGAGTTAAGGTTCACCTTATTTCTTCCATTTTTAATGTACTGTGAAACAGGCAATCGAGTATCTAAATCACTTGGTGTGCCGGTAAAATTTAATAAAATATCTTGAATACGCATTGAACTAGGAACGCCGTCTACAGACCAGCGAACACCAAAGTGGTACTGTTGGCTTTCAACTTCCTGCGCCATTGCACTCGCCTCCATTAAAAGAAATATTAATAACAGCTTCGTCAATATTTTTTTCATGAGAATGGTATAAACTCCCCGTTATAACCCTCTGCAAGAGGATAAGTGTTAGTATTTTCTGAATCCTCAACCCAGTCAACTGAAGTAGAGTTCAGGATAACTTGGCGAGAACGTGAACTTCTTGATTCACCGCCCGCACCAGGACGACGATCACCAGACTCCACATTCAATTTCTTGTAAGATTTAATCTTTAAAGAAGCTCCTTTGTGATAAAGCTGATACCCCCAGCGCCCTTCGTCTGTTTTAATTTGAATGCCACCTTCGGTAACGACTTCAGCCTCGTATTTGAATACATGTCTATCAGTGATAATCGAATCAAAATAGCCAATAATACCGCCCATGGCTTTAGCAGTAAGTTTGATCTCAACCTGACCTCTGACAGTGGATTCGTCGAATTTTCCCTCATGAAAATCGTAAACGCCTCCAAGCAGTTCATCGGCAGTAGCGTCCTCCGATGCCTGGAATCCTGCTCCAAGCGAGATTTCCATGAAAAGCGAAGGGTCAATTTGATATTGGGCAACAAGAAGGTTTCTACCTGTTTCCGCATCTTCCAAGAATGTGACTAACGTATGGGCCGCTGCTCCTAAAGGAGTAACAACGGGTAGCCTTCTTAATGCACGTTTCAGCGCTAGATAAATATCGACCTTGACGCCAAATGCAAAATCCAACGAAAGGCCTACATCTAGCTTCCATGTAAGCTCGGGGCCTGCATCCTGCTCAACCTGTTCGCTCTCGACTTGTATACTTAGCTTTGGGCCTACCGTAAAAATATTGGCTAATTTATTTGAATCCTGTTCGGCGCTCAAGTTCTTTGCCAAACGCTTGGCATTAGTTGTCAGCGATTCAATGAATCGATCAATTGAACTCGCTTGCTGCCGAGCATTTTGTTGCCTGCGAAGCGATGGGGCACTATCGTAGGTCGAGGTTTCGCTACGATATTTCCCTACCTGAATATTCTTGGTGTTGCTGCCGCAAGTCACGCCTATTTCTGCATCGACTTGCCACCCCTGCTCGTGCGTGACCTGTCTGGGGTTACTCCCCATATCCAGCTCACCTCGTAAGCGCCTAGCTTCGCTTCGTGGGATATTCTCGGTGCCTATTTGAGGCGGCTGTACACTCACTTTCCCATTGAATTTCAGGCTGGGTACGGTAACGGAGGTAAAAAGAAAATCTTTGGTGCCGTCGTAGCTGATCCTGAATT
>NZ_JAMZBC010000286.1 GCF_024158715.1 Halomonas sp. 707D7
TGGTAGTGTGGGGTCTCCCCATGCGAGAGTAGGTCATCGTCAGGCACCTATTCGAAAAATCCCCCGTCTCAATGAGGCGGGGGATTTTTTTCGTGCCTGTAAATGGGCGTCAAGAAAAGCCCTGCCATCGGGGCAGGGCGGTGTGCTGAAGCTGTCAAACTAGCCGCAGAGCGCTTCCAGTGCCTCTACCAGGCTATCCATCTCGTCGTCGGTCCCGATAGTGATGCGCAGGAAGTTGGCGAGCACAGGGGTATTGAAGTGGCGCACCAGGATGCCGCGCTTACGCAGCCCGGCGAACAGCTGGGCGCCTTCGAAGCGGGGATGCTGGGCCAGCACGAAGTTCGCCTTCGAGGGCAGTACATCGAAGCCCAGCGCCTCGAGGCGCGATACGGTACGCTCGCGAGTCGCCATGACGTTGTTGCGGCACGCATCGAAGTGCGCCTTGTCCTCGAGCGCCGCGATGCCCACTGCGCTCGCCAGGCGGTCGATGGGATAGGAATTGAACGAGTCCTTGACCCGTTCCAGCGCATCGATCAGCGCCGCGTCGCCGATGGCGTAGCCCAGGCGCAGCCCCGCCAGGCTGCGCGACTTGGAGAAGGTGCCGGTGACCAGCAGGTTGGGGTAGCGCTCGACCAGCGCCACGGCACTTTCCGCCCCGAAATCGACGTAGGCCTCGTCGATCAGTACCACGCGATCCGTCACCCGCTCGAGCAGTGCCTCGAGGGCCTGCAGGGAGTGGGCGTGACCGGTGGGCGCGTTGGGATTGGCGAGGATCACGCCGCTGCGTTCTCCACTTGCGCTCAGAGCGTCGAGGTCGACCTGCCAATCGTCGTCAAGAGGGTGCTTGCGCAGCTCGATGCCGTACAGCTTGGCGTAGACCGGATAGAAGCTGTAGGTGATGTCGGGCACGTCCAGCGGCGCCGCGTGGCAGAAGAACGCCTGGAACGCGAAGGCGAGCACTTCGTCGGAGCCGTTGCCCACGAAGGTCTGCTCGACGCCCACGCCCAGCGTCTTAGCGAGCGTGTGGCGGAGTTCCAGCGAGGCGGGGTCCGGGTAAAGCCGCAAGTGATCCGTGGCATAATCGCGCAGCGCCTGCGCCACACCGGGGGCCGGCGGGTAGGGGTTCTCGTTGGTATTGAGCTTGACGAGGCGCTCGGTGGGCTGCTCGCCGGGCACGTAGGGCGTCAGCGACCGAACGGCGGGGCTCCAAAGTTGGCTCATGTGCGGTAACCTGCTTATCCTTGATCAGGGCGTTATGGTGGCCCCATGCCCCGGTGAGCGCAAGCGTCTCGGCGCGATTGCCGCCGTGGGGGTGGGCGTCGCACCTTCAAGCAGTTATGCTGTCATAAGCGCGCAAAAGAATTGTATGTCCAACACGATAAGGAGACACCCAATGCAATTAAGGAGTTTGCTAGCCGGTTCGGCTATGTTGGCACTGCTGGCGGGCTGCGCAGCTGGCCAAACCGATCAGCAAGAGACGGCTCCCGGTGTGAGCGCGTCACAGGCGAATTACCAGGGCACGCTGCCGTGTCGCAACTGCGACGGCATCGATCTGAACGTGACCCTCGAAGGCAGCGAGACCAGCGCCCCGCAGGAGCGGACCTTCGATTTGACGGCCAGCTATCGCAACCATCCCCAGACCCCGCCGGACGAGAACTACGCCGGTAACTGGGAAGTGCTGACCGGTACGCCTTCCGACCCGGACGCCACCGTCTACGAACTGACGCCCGATGGCGATGGCCAGATCTACTACTTCCAGAAGATCAGCGATCGCACCCTCGAGCTGATCGACCCCGAGCGTCGTCGTTTCGAGAACGGCGAGATGCTGCAACTGCAGCGTCAGTAAGCGCGGGAAGGGTTCGAAAAGGCGGCCACGGGCCGCCTTTTGCGTTTTTGCCTGACCGCAAGGCAAGACCCCGGCAGCATCGCCGGCCAGTGAAACAGGAGCAGAGCGCGTGGCAAAAGCGAAGAGCGCCTTCGTATGCACCGAGTGTGGTGCCGAATACCGCAAGTGGCAGGGCCAGTGCTCGAGCTGCAACGAGTGGAACACCCTGACCGAGATCCGGCTGGCGAGCGCCCGGCCCGGCGGCAGCGCCTCGTCTACCGGGCGCGGCGGCTATGCAGGCGATCTCTCCCGGGACGTGGTCGACTTGAGCAACGTCGATTTGAGCGAGGTGCCGCGGCTGAGTTCGACCTTCGCCGAGTTCGACCGCGTGCTCGGCGACGGCCAGGATCGTCTCGACGCTGGTCTCGGCCAGCATCTTGAGCCCGTTGGTGGGCAGCTGCAGCCGGTGGGCGCGCATGGCCACCTGGG
>NZ_JAMZBC010000287.1 GCF_024158715.1 Halomonas sp. 707D7
ACCGAAGGTTTTCACCTTCTTCACCGCTGGCGACGCTGGGCGTCCCCGGCAGCGGATGCGTACTTTACGGATTCGCCGCCGGGAGTGCAAGGGCTTTTTCGAACTCTTTTCGACACTCGGCGAAAGACTCATCATACTTCGAAATCGATATTCGCGAGAGTTGAGCGCGAAGGACAAACTCCCTACCATCGATCACTTCCACCGCGCAGGTACACCATGATCGACTCGCCACGTTTTCGCCGAGGTTCGCCGAATGCGCCTTGAGCGCCACGCTGCCTCCACAGAACGCCTTTCGCCTTCTCCCGCGAAATCTCGCTGCTGGCGGCTGGCGTGGCTGGCACTGCTCGCGCTCGGACTTCTGGCCAGCATGTGGCAGGCCGCCGAGATCGCGCGCGAACGCGCACTTGCAGAGCTCAAGGAGGACGCCGAGAACGAGCTGCGCCTGTCGGCGGCGAACCTTAACGGCTACCTGCTGCGCTTCGACTATCTGCCTCAGATGCTGGCCACGCGCGAAGGGGTGCGCCGCTTTCTCTCCTCGCCGCAGAGCCAGGATCCGATGGCGCTCAATCTGCTGCTGGATCGCTTTCGCTTCACCTCCGGCGTGTCCGACGTCTACCTGCTGGACAAGGAGGGCACCACGATCGCCGCCAGCAACTGGCATCGGCCCAACACCTTCATCGGCCACAACTACGCCTTTCGAAGCTACTACACCCAGGCGATCAGCGGCCGCCAGGGGCGCTTCTACGGGTTGGGGACTCAATCGCTGGAGCGCGGCTACTTCTTCTCTGCCCCGGTATGGCTCGACGATACCTCCCCGGACGCCACGCCCGATGGCGTGATGGTGGTCAAGGTGCTGCTGGACGAGGTCGAGCAGAGCTGGGCCGAACAGGATGCCGAGCTCTTCGTCACCGACCGCGATGCCATCATCTTCATGGCCAGTCGCCCCGAGCTTCGCATGAGCGCACTGAACGCCTTGAGCGCCACCGAGCGTGAAGCGCTGCGCCGCACTCAGCGCTACGCCATGGAGCCGCTGGCGTACTCCGGTATCGTCGTCGAGGCCGACCACGGCCCGAACGGCCAGCTGGTCAGCTTCGCCCACGGCCCGCTGAGCGGCGGACGCTACCTCAGCCAGACGCGCTCGCTGGTCGAGTTCGGCTGGCAGATGCACCTGCTCAAGTCCCTGGCGCCGGTGATCAGCGCCCAGTGGATGGCCGCGCTGATGGCCGGCGGGCTCTACGGCATCGTGGCGCTCGGCGGCGGTATCGGCTGGCAGCGGCGAAGGCTTCGCCGCGAGCGCGAAGCCTTCGCCGAACGCGAGCGCCTGACCCTCGCTCGGGTACGCGACGAGCTCGAGATCAGCGTCGAGCGGCGTACCCGCGACCTGATGGCCAGTAACCAGCTGCTCTCCGCCGAGATCGACGAGCGCCGCCGTGCCGAGGCGAACCTGCGCCAGACCCAGGACGAGCTGATCCAGGCTGCTAAGCTTGCCGTGCTGGGCCAGCTGGCTGCCGGCATCAATCACGAGCTCAACCAGCCGCTGGCAGCGATTCGCGCCTACGCCGAGAACGCCCGGCGCTTCATCGAGCTTGCACGTGTCGACCAGGCCGACGCCAACCTCGCCCAGATCGTCGAGCTGACCGAGCGCATGGCCGACATCAGCGCGCAGCTTCGTCAGTTCTCGCGCAAGAGCGGCGAGCGCCACGAAAGCATCGCCGTGCAGGCCTGCATCCACTACGCGCTACGCCTGTTTCACAGCCGCCTGCGCGACGAGCGCGTCGAGGTCATCGAGCGGCTGCCTCACGAGCCTCTGTGGGCCATCGGCGATCTGGTCCGCCTGGAACAGGTGCTGGTGAACCTGATCGGCAATGCCCTGGCCGCCATGAAGGAACGCCCCGCCCCGACGCTGACCTTGAGCGCCGAGCGCGAGGTCGACGGCGTCGTCATCCACGTGCAGGACAACGGCCCGGGCATCGTCGAGGAGCACCTGACGCGCATCTTCGAACCCTTCTTCACCACCAAGGCACCCGGCAAGGGCCTGGGGCTCGGGCTTTCGATCTCGTCGCGCATCATGGACGATCTCGGCGGCACCCTCACGGCGACCAACGCCCCGGAAGGCGGCGCGCGCTTTACCCTGACCCTGCCTGCGGCCGCGCCGCCGGGCACCGACTCACTGGAGAGCCGCCATGCATGAAGCGCCCCCCCTGCCGGTGATGATCGTCGACGACGAGACTCACCTGCGCATCACCGCCGCCCAGACGCTGGCGCTCGCC
>NZ_JAMZBC010000288.1 GCF_024158715.1 Halomonas sp. 707D7
GGCGAGCCCGCGGCCAACCTGCCTCCCAAGGAGCGCGCCCGCCGCGAGCGCTTTCTCGCCAATCGCGGCTTCGACTTCGATCAGATCCGCCACGCGCTCTCGCCCCGGGACGCCTGACACCCCCAAGCCTGCCTTCCTTTACCGCGACGCGATGCATCGTGGCTTTAGTCGCGTGACAACTTCGTTATAATGGATGTTTTGCGTGCCCCGAGGTAGCCGCAACAGCGTCGGGGGCATCACGCTTTATCGCCACGGAACCCCTATGAAAAGCGCAGAGATCAGGCAGGCCTTTCTTTCCTATTTCGAAGAACACGGGCATACCGTGGTTCCCTCGAGCTCGCTGGTGCCCGGCAACGACCCGACACTCTTGTTCACCAACGCGGGCATGGTGCCGTTCAAGGACGTCTTTCTGGGTCGCGACCCGCGCCCCTACGTGCGCGCCACTTCTGCCCAGCGCTGCGTGCGCGCTGGCGGCAAGCACAACGACCTGGACAACGTCGGCTACACCGCGCGCCACCACACCTTCTTCGAGATGCTGGGCAACTTCAGCTTCGGCGACTACTTCAAGCGTGACGCCATCCGCTTCGCCTGGACCTTTCTGACCGAAACCCTGGGGCTTCCCAAGGAGAAGCTCTGGGTCACGGTGCATATCAGCGACGACGAGGCCGAGCGCATCTGGAAGGACGAGGTGGGCATCGACCCCGAGCGCTTCTCCAAGCTCGACGAGGACAACTTCTGGCAGATGGGCGACACGGGCCCGTGTGGCCCGAGCTCGGAGATCTTCTTCGACCACGGTGCCGACGTGTGGGGCGGCCCGCCCGGAAGCCCGGAAGAGGACGGTGACCGCTACATCGAGATCTGGAACCTGGTCTTCATGCAGTTCGACCGTGACAGCGAGGGCAACCTCAACCCGCTGCCCAAGCCCTCGATCGATACCGGCATGGGCCTCGAGCGCGTGGCGGCGGTGATGCAGGGCGTGCACTCCAACTACGAGATCGACCTGTTCCAGAACCTGCTTGCCGCGGCGGCGAAGGCCACCGGGCATGACGATCTCGAGGCGCCGTCGCTGCGCGTGATCGCCGACCATATCCGCTCCTGCGCCTTTTTGATCGCCGATGGCGTGCTGCCCTCCAACGAAGGCCGCGGCTACGTGCTGCGCCGGATCATCCGCCGCGCGGTGCGCCACGGCCACAAGCTCGGCGCCACCGGCACCTTCTTCCACGAACTGGTCGAGGCGCTCGACGCGGAGATGGGCGACGCCTATCCCGAGCTTCGCCAGGCCCGCGAGCAGATCGCCCGCGTGCTGTTGAAAGAAGAGGAGCAGTTCGCCCGCACGCTGGATCACGGCATGGGCCTTTTGAACGAGGCGCTCGAGAATCTCGACGGCGACACCCTCGCCGGCGAGACGGTCTTCAAGCTCTACGACACCTACGGCTTCCCGTTCGACCTGACCGCCGACGTCTGCCGCGAGCGCGGCGTCAAGCTCGACGAGACGGGTTTCCAGCAGGCGCTGGAGGCACAGCGTGAGCGTGCCCGCGCCGCCAGCCAGTTCGGCGCCGACTACAGCGCCAATATCGAGCTCGAGGGCACGACCGACTTCACCGGCTACGAGCAGTTGTCCGACGACGCCACGGTGATCGCGCTGGTCGATGGCGAAGGCAACGCGCTCGCGGCCCTCGAGGCGGGGCAGAAGGGCACCGTGGTGCTGGACCGTACGCCGTTCTACGGCGAGTCCGGCGGCCAGGTGGGCGACACCGGCTACCTGCACGTCGAGGGCGGGCGCTTCCAGGTCACCGACACCCAGAAACAGAGCGGGCATCACCTGCACCAGGGCGTGATGGTGGAAGGCACGCTCGAGGTCGGCGCCGGCGTGCGCGGCGAGGTCGACACCGGCCTTCGCGCCGCCACGGTGCGCAACCACTCCGCCACCCACCTGCTGCACGAGGCGCTGCGCATCGTGCTGGGCGACCACGTCCAGCAGAAGGGGTCGCTGGTCAACGCCGAACGGCTGCGCTTCGATTTCAGCCACTTCGAGGCGATGACCGCCGAGCAGCTCGAGGAAGTCGAGCGGCTGGTCAACGAGCAGGTGCTGGCCAACGCCCCGACCCGGATCGAGCAGATGAGCCTCGAGGAGGCCAAGGCCAAGGGAGCGGCGGCGCTGTTCGAGGCCAAGTACGCCGACAGCGTACGCGTGCTCACCATCGGCGCCGACGACTTCTCCATCGAGCTTTGTGGCGGTACCCA
>NZ_JAMZBC010000289.1 GCF_024158715.1 Halomonas sp. 707D7
GACGTTGGCGATGCCGCCGAGGTTGAGAATCAGGCGCTCGGCGTGCTCGCCGTCGAACAGTGCCTGGTGAAACGCCGGGGCGAGCGGCGCGGCCTGGCCGCCGGCGGCGAGATCGCGGCGGCGAAAGTCCGCCACCACCGGAAGGCCGGTGAGTTCCGCCAGCAGGCTCGGGTTGTCGAGCTGCAGCGTGTAGGCCGGGCCGCCGGCGTGACCCTCGGGGGCGTGCTCGATGGTCTGGCCGTGGCTGCCGATGGCGCGAACCGCCTCCGGTGCCACGCCTGCGTCTTTCAGCAGCGCGGCGACGGCGCGGGCCTGCAGCGCGCAGAACGTGGCCTCGGCCTGGGCAAGCTCGGCAAAACGGGCGTGATCCGCATGGCAGAGCGTCAGCAGCGTCTGGCGCAGCGCCTCGGGCATCGGCTCGGCACGGGTGGCGACCAGCCGGGGGCGCGCGTCCGGTGTTATCTCGACCAGGGCAGCGTCGATGCCGTCGAGGCTGGTGCCGGACATCAGGCCGACGTAGAGCGAGGTGGGGTTTGCGTTGTTCATGAAGCGTCATCCAGGGCGGTGAAGTCTCAACCGGGAACGGTTGGCATGGTAACATTGCCGGCCATGTATCATCCGTGCCCCCGGGCGGGCAAAGCTTAGAGTGGAGAGAGGCAATGAGTGAGCTGGATCAGGCGCTGGCACTGCTGACGCGGGGAACGCACGAAATCCTGGTGGAAGACGAGCTGAAGAAGAAACTCGCCTCCGGGCGCAAGCTGCGCATCAAGGCGGGCTTCGATCCCACCGCGCCGGACCTGCACCTGGGCCACAGCGTGCTGCTCACCAAGATGCGCCAGTTCCAGGACCTGGGCCACACCGTGATCTTCCTGATCGGCGACTTCACCGGGCGCATCGGTGACCCGACCGGCAAGAACGTCACCCGCAAGCCGCTCACCGAGGCCGACGTCAAGGCCAACGCCGAAACCTACAAGGAGCAGGTGTTCAAGATCCTCGATCCCGAGAAGACCGAGGTGCGTTTCAACGCCGAGTGGTTCGGCGAGTTGACGGCTGCGAAGATGATCGAGTTGGCAGCGCAAAGCACCGTGGCGCGCATGCTCGAGCGCGACGACTTCGAGAAACGCTACAAGGCCAATCAGCCGATCGCCATCCACGAATTCCTCTACCCGCTGGTCCAGGGCTACGACTCCGTGGCGCTCGAAGCGGACATCGAGCTCGGCGGCACCGACCAGAAGTTCAACCTGCTGATGGGCCGCGAGATCCAGAAGCACTTCGGGCAAGAGCCACAGGTGGTGATCACCATGCCGCTGCTCGAGGGTCTGGACGGTGTGCAGAAGATGTCAAAGTCGCTCGGCAACTATGTCGGCGTCGACGAAGCGCCGGGGTCGATGTTTAACAAGCTCGTCTCCATGCCGGACAGCCTCATGTGGCGCTACTTCGAACTGCTGTCGCTGAAATCCAACGACGAGATCGAGGCGCTCAAGCAGAGCGTCGAGCAGGGCGCCAACCCGCGCGACGTCAAGATGGAACTCGCCCGCGAGCTGATCGCGCGCTATCACGGCGAGGAAGCGGCGGCCAATGCCCACAAGTCCGCCGGCAACCAGTTGGCCGATGGCGAGCTGCCGGAAGACCTGCCCGAGGTCGACGTCGACTTCGAGGGCGCCGAGACCGCACCGATCGCCACCGTGCTCAACCGCTCCGGGCTCACCAAGAACAGCGCCCAGGCCAAGGACATGCTCAAGAACGGCAGCGTCAAGGTCGACGGCGAGGCGGTAGAGCCGAGCACCATGCTGCCCACCGGCAAGGCCTACGTTATCCAGGCCGGCAAGAAACGTTACGCCCGTGTGACGCTGAAGTGATTCTTTTCTGAAAAAAGCCCTTGCACTCCCGGCGGCGAATCCGTAAAGTACGCATCCGCTGCCGGGGACGCCCAGCGTCGCCAGCCGTGAAGAAGGTGAAAACCTTCGGTTTGTCAGGAAGTTAGCGAGATGTTCGAGGCTGGCTTCCACCGCGAAAATCGGGTCTTGACAAACACCACGGAATGCGTAGAATACGCCTTCCTCGCTGAGGCAAGCGGCTCCGGTCAACGAGCCAGTATCGAGTGTCAGCGAATCGCTCTTTAAAAATATGATCAGGTAATTCATGTGGGCGTTTGCCGATGAGGGTGACAAGTCACCAAATATCAAGGCAAGCGAACACGATGCTCTTC
>NZ_JAMZBC010000290.1 GCF_024158715.1 Halomonas sp. 707D7
GGTGTGGGGCCATATCATACTGCCGGTCACGCGGGGCGGGCTGGTGGCCGGGGCGGCGATGGCGTTCATCTCGAGTCTCGGCAACTTCGGCATTCCCGCCATGCTCGGCATTCCCGCCGGGGTTTACGTGCTGCCCACGCTGATCTACCAGCGCATGGCGAGCTTCGGCACCGGGGTGCTGCCGGAGATGGCGTCGCTGTCGCTGTTGATCGGTGTCATCGCCCTTCTCGGCGTGGCGCTTCAGCAGCGCGCCCTGGGGCGCAGCCGCTTCGGGCTCACCGGCCACAGCGGCCGCGCCCACGACTTCACCCTGGGGCGCTTGCAGGTGCCCGTCACGGCGCTGCTGGCAATGGTGCTGGCAGCGATTCTGATCGCCCCGCTCGCCGCGCTGGTGGTCAGCTCGCTGGTGCCCGCCATGGGCGTGCCGCTCAACGCCACGACCGCCACGCTTGCCGCGTTTGAAGAGGTGTTGAGCCGCCAGGGCACCACCTGGCGGGCGGTGAGCAACAGCCTGTGGCTCGCCGGCGGCGCCTCGCTCGTGTTGATGGCGGCGAGCCTGCCGCTCGCCTACCGGCTCCAGCGCCTGCCGCCCAGGCTTCAGAATCTGGCCCTCGGGGCGGTGGAGCTGCCCTATGCGCTACCCGGGGTGGTGCTCGCCATCGCCTGCATCCTGCTCTTCGTGCGCCCGCTTCCGCTCATCGACGTGGCGCTCTACGGCACGCTCACGCTGATCTTCATCGCCTACCTGGCGCGCTTTCTGGTGGTCTGCCTGAAGCCGGTCGCGGCGAGCCTTGCCCAGCTCGACCCGTCTCTCGAGGAGGCCGCGCAGCTCGCCGGCGCAGGGCCCTGGCGGCGGCTAGCGACCATCGTGCTGCCGCTGGTGGCACCGGCGCTGTTCGCCGGGGGGCTTCTGGTGTTTCTGCTCGCGGTCAACGAGCTGACGGTCTCGGCGCTTTTGTGGAGCGCCGGCAACGAGACCCTCGGCGTTCTGATCTTCAACCTGGACGAGGGTGGCGAGAGCGTGCTGGCCTCGGCGGTATCGGTACTGGTGGTGGCGATGGTCGCCGCGCTGATGCTCGCCTTGAGCCTGCTGGCGCCTCGCCTGCCTAGAGGAGTCGTGCCATGGCAGCGCTGAGTATCGAAGGCGTGAGCAAGTTCTTCGGCGAGCACGCCGCCGTCGATGGGCTCTCGCTCACCGTGGAGCCCGGCGAGTTCGTGGCGCTTCTCGGCCCCAGCGGCTGCGGCAAGACCACCATGCTGCGCCTGCTGGCGGGCTTCGAGGAAATCTCCCACGGCGAGATCCGCCTTGGTGAGACGCTGCTGGCGGGCCCCGGGCACCACCTGCCGCCGGAGCAGCGCCACATGGCGATGGTGTTTCAATCCTACGCGCTGTGGCCGCACATGAGCGTGGCGGACAACGTCGGCTACCCCTTGAAGCTAAGAAAGGTGCGCGGTGCAGCCTACCGCGAGCGCGTTCAGCGGGCGCTGTCGCTGGTCGCACTCGAGGCGTACGCCGACCGCACGCCCCAGGCACTTTCCGGTGGCCAGCGCCAGCGGGTAGCGCTGGCGCGCTGCCTGGTCACGGATCCTGCGGTGGTACTGCTCGACGAGCCGCTGGCGAACCTGGACCGCCACCTGCGCGCCGCCATGGAGCAGAGCTTTCACGACTTTCATCGCCGCACCGAGGCCACCATGGTCTACGTGACCCACGACCAGAGCGAGGCGATGGCGCTGGCGGATCGCATCGCGGTGATGCGCGACGGCCGCCTGGTTCAGTGGGCCACGCCCGAGACCCTCTACCGCGAACCTAAAAGCCAGTGGGTCGCGGGCTTCATCGGTCAGGGCAGCGAGCTTCACATCGCCGCCGGCGCCCCGGGCCAGCGCCTTGGCGAGGCCGCGCTGATGCAGGGTCTGAACGCCCCGCTTGCATCGCGTACCCAGCCGGTGCTGGTGCGCCCGGAGCACGTTCGTGTGCGCGCCGAGACGCCTACCGCCCAACATCTCACCGCCCGCGTCGAACACCAGACCTTTCGCGGCGAGCGCTTCGAGCTGCACCTGCGCCTCGCCGATGGCACTGCGCTGATGGCCTATCACCCGCACGCGCTCGACGCTGGCCAGACGGTCGCGCTGACGCTGAGCGAAGGCTGGTGCCTGGAGCGCGACTAGCGCCCGTCACACCGGCGCTGCCACACAAGCAAAGCGATCGGC
>NZ_JAMZBC010000291.1 GCF_024158715.1 Halomonas sp. 707D7
GTTGCAAGAAGCGCTCGAGGCGGTCGGCGGCGGCCTCCTCGCCGGCCGGCCACGCATTCTTGTCCACCGGCGTGCCGCCGAGATCCGGCAACGCGGCGATGGCGTTGTTGCCGATGGAGAGCGGCGTCTGCTTGGCAGGGGTATCGCGCAGCGATAGCTGTGCCTCGGTGACGTTCTTGTGCCAGGCCTTGGCGAACGGCGTGAAGACGCTGTAGTACTCGCCCTTGCCGGTCGAGAGCGTGCCCGGGGCGAAGGCGATGGCGTCGTGATGGCCGTGAGCAGGGACGCCCTTGGCCTTGAGCGCCTCGAGCACCGTCAGATCGCGGCGACGCTCGTTGAGCGGGTACTGATGATTGAAGTGAACGCGCTCGATGTCGTGCTCGGCCACGATCTCGGTGATCGCCTTGGCGGCGCCGTCGTAGGTGTCGATGTCACGAAACAGCAGCGGAATGTTCAGCGCGTTCAGGCTCTCCTTGAGCGCGCGCACGTTGCGGTGCCAGAAATCGATCTTGTTGGCGCCGTGGCCGTGGCGCTGCCACTGCTTGACGCTTCTCAGAAACACTGCCACCACCGGCCCTTGCGCCGCCGCAGCGGCAAGGGCGGTGTTGTCGTGAACGCGAAGATCGGTGCGAAACCAGACCAGCTGTAATCCCATGGCTCCCTCCCTGGAGACTAGGTCGTGGGCGCTACCCTACAAGATGCCGGATTCGCGCAGCAGTGGGCGCAGCCGGGCGATCGCCTGGGGCAGGTCGTCGCCGAGCATGTGCACATCGCTGTCGCGAAGCTCGGCGTCGCGCAGGCGCGCCACTTCGCCGCAGACACCGAGCGGCACGTTCAGGGTCTTGGCGGTGTCCGGCAGGGCGCGGCGAACGTAGTCGTCCGCCTCGCGCTGGCCGCTGGTGAGCAGCACCATGGAGCAGTGCAGGCGCTTCACCGCCTGGGGCAGCTCGGCAAGTGGCAGGGTGTGATCGAGAAGCTGTACGCGGTAGCCCTGTTCGCTGGCCATCAGCGCGGCCATCAACACCCATAGCGGGCCCGGATCGTCGGGCATGGCGTTGAGCAGGATCAAGGGGCCGCGAGTGGCCTGGTTGGCATAGTGCAGGCGAATCCCCACCTGGCTGCGCAGAAACGCCTCCAGCGCCCGGCGCACCAGCTCGTCCGGCTCGATGGCCCACTTGGCCTCGAGGGTCTTGACCACCGGCTGCCAGAGCTCGTTGATCACCATGCTCAAGGGATAGAGGGCCAGGCTCTGCTGGTAGAGCGCCTCGAGTCTCGGCAGGTCGATGGTCTCGATGGTGGCGAGCAGCTGCTGGCGCTGGCTTGCCCAGTCGCCGGCGTCCGGCACGGGCGCTTCCACGGTTTCCGGCTGGTCGAGCAGGTCGGCCACCTGGCTCACCGGCACGCCGCGGTTGAGCCACTGCAGGATCCGCTCGATGCGGATGATGTCGTCCTGAGCGTAGAGCCGGTGCCCCTTGGGGGTACGCTGGGGGCAGATCAGACCGTAACGGCGCTCCCAGGCGCGCAGGGTCACCGAATTCACGCCGGTCAATCGGGAAACCTCCCGAATGGGGTAGAGGGGCGTGTCGGGTGGGTGGGTCGCCTTGGTACTCATGGGCGCCAGTGCCTCTTGGTTGCCTGCTGCAGATGCCTCAGGGGTCGGTCGTAAGTGGCGGCAACAAAGGCAGTGATCGCTGCCCGTTGCCCAATCGAATCGGGAAAAACCTTTTTTCGCTGAGCTACTTTGTACAACTTTTAGACGTCGGGTACAACCTTGGTTAGCTTGTTCGCCCTATTCTTTCTTTGCTTATAACCGTCCGGGGTCGCAGGCGTAGCGCCGCTGTAGCACCATACCAAGATAAAAATCATACCGGAATCAAAACCATGTTCGGCGATGCGGCGTCGCGCGCGCGGCGCATGGCGGGCAGGGGGCGATGCGCGCTACGTGTAGCGGTAGTGCAGCCATTCGTCCTTCTTCGGGCCCTCGATGCGCCACTCTAGATCGATGCCCGCCTCGCTCAGCGTCAGGTGCGCGGTGTACAGGTCGGCGGCGCATTGATGGCCCTCGAGGCTTGCCAGCCGGTCGTCGTCGAGCGGGTGCAGGTCGAACAGGTGCACCGCCGCATCAATACCGCGGCGCTCGTGGGCGAGTGCCACGTGAGTGGCATGAATGCGCCACCGAAACGCGTTGGTGATCGCC
>NZ_JAMZBC010000292.1 GCF_024158715.1 Halomonas sp. 707D7
GTGCCTGGCAGCACCTGCCCGCCGATACGGGATAAAACGTTGTGACGTGACGTGACGTGACGGGTCGGCCTCAGGCCGCCTCGGTGCGCCGGCTGGCGAGCTCCACCGCCTGGCTCAGCGCCTCGATCAGGCTGCGCTCGTCGGCGATGCCCTTGCCGGCGATGTCGAAGGCGGTGCCGTGATCCACCGAGGTGCGCACCACCGGGAGCCCCACGGTGACGTTGACGCCGGCTTCCAGGCCCATCACCTTCACCGGGCCGTGGCCCTGGTCGTGGTACATGGCGACAACGCAGTCGAAATCGCCCCGGCCGGCGCGGAAGAACAGGGTGTCCGCCGGCAGCGGCCCCTCGACGTCCCAGCCCCGGGCGCGCAGCGCCTCGATGGCGGGCACGATCTTCTCTTCCTCTTCGCCGTAGCCGAACAGGCCGTTCTCGCCGGCGTGGGGGTTGATGCCGCACACCGCGATGCGCGGGTGGTCGTTGCCGGCCCGGGCCAGGGTCTCGTGGGCGCGTTCGATGGTACGCGTCACCAGCCCCGGGTTGATCCGCGCGATGGCGTCGATGATGCCGACGTGGGTGGTGACGTGGATGACCTTCATCTTCGGGGTCACCAGCATCATCGACACTTCCTCGGTGCCGGTCAGGTGGGCCAGAAGCTCGGTGTGGCCGGGGAACAGGTGGCCGCCTGCGTGCAGCGCCTCCTTGTTCAGCGGCGCGGTGCAGATGGCGTCGAGCTCGCCGGCCTCGATCAGCTCCACGGTCTTGGCGATGTAGCGGTAGGCGGCATCGCCCGCCACGCTCGAGACCTTGCCCCAGGGCAGGTCGTCGGGAATCAGCCCCAGGTCGATGCATTCGAGGGTGCCGCGCGTAAAGCGCGCCTCGGCGGGGGTGTCGACCACGTGCAGCGCAAGCGTCGAGCCGACCACGTCCATCGCCTTCCTGAGGCGCCCCGCATCGCCGATGACCAGCGGGCGGCAGACATCGTGGACGTCGTCGTGGGCCAGGGCCCGCACGATGACTTCAGGGCCGATGCCGGCGGCATCGCCCATGGTAATACCGATAACGGGACGGTCGCTCATGAACACTCCTTATGGGTAGAAGAATCATTGGGGTCGGGCTGGCCCTGCCAGACCCGCTGAAAGGCGTGCTCGTCGCCGAACCCGCCGGCCTTGGTGATCACCTCGAGCGGTCCGGCGGGCGTGGCGGCGGTCAGCCGCGCCATGCCGATATCCGGGGCATCGACGAGCGCAAGGCGGGTGATGCCGGCCTCGACCAGAATCGCCCGGGCGGTGGCGCCGCCGGTGGCGATCAGCCGCTCGATGCGGTCAAGGCGCGGTGCCAGAAGCGCAGCCAGCGCCTGGCCGAGCAAGGGCCCCTCGGCGGCGTTACGATCCGCGCCCTGGCGAAGGCGTACCATCACGTTCTGGCGACGGGCGAGGGCGTCGTCGAGGCGCGCCTCGATCCCGCGAAGGTCGCCGCCCTCGCGCAGTGCGCCGGCGTCGATCTCGATCAGCGTCGGTGCTTGCGGGCTCTCCAGCAGGCGGTCGGCCTGGCGGTGGGAAACGCCGCTCATGCTGCCGATGACGATCAAGGTGTGGGGCGTGCCAGACGAAGGCTGTGTGCGCTCGCCGTGGCCAGCGAGGCCGAGCGCTTGAGGCAGGTGGTTGCCGAGCCCTGCCGAGCCGACCCAGAAGGTGCCCGCCAGGGTGGCGCTCAGAGCGGCCAGTCTTGCCAGATCCGTCTCATCTTCGGCGTCGCACACCAGCGCCTGGATGCCTCGGTCGCGATGGTCGGCAAGCGTCGCCGTCAGGTCCGCCGCGTTTCTGAGCGTGGCGAGATCGAGCCGGGCGCAGGTCAGCGCCGCGCCTTCGAGCATCTCGACCAGATCCGCCCGGCCCTGTATGCCTTCGTTGGTCCACACTTCGGTCTGCTCGACGGGTACGCCGTCGAGGTACTGGCGGCCGCCCCGGGTGGTGCGTCCGGTGGCCGGGTAGGCCGGGGCGACGATCGCCATGCCGGCAAGCGCTACCAGGCTTGCGATCTCGGCGGCGACGTTGCCGCGCAGGGTCGAGTCCACCTTCTTGAACAGAAAGCGAAAGCGCCCCTGCCAGGCGGTGAGCGCCTGGCGGTGGCGCTCGGCGGCCTCGGCGGCGCTGGCGCCGCGCGAATCGAGATCCAGTGCCACCGCCGTGGTG
>NZ_JAMZBC010000293.1 GCF_024158715.1 Halomonas sp. 707D7
GAACTCAACCCGTACCCCTGGCCCAGCTGGGCAGCCGTCTGAACGGCCGATACCCGCTCATCGATCTGCGTCCGGGGGTACTGCTCGCCCAGTGCGAGCGCCAGTCTCGCGTGTGCCCGCTGCTGCATCAACGCTCCAAATCGAGCGAACTCGTTCTGGTCGACCGCAAATTGACGGCTCTGGCGGCAGGCGTCGCGGGCCTGTTCGCTCAAGGTCACCTGAGCCAACCGCCCCTGTACCTCATGAGCCGGGGTATCGAGCGCCACATCGGATAGCAGCGTAAGCTCGGCAGGAAAGGCCATCAGCGGCGACAAGGGCACCATGAGCGCGTCCAGCGGGGCCATGAAGGCCGCCAGTTTCCAGGTGTGCAGCGCCTGGGTCATGTCCAGCGCCACGCGCGGGTCGTAGAAGCGGAAGTACACCGGGGCCTGCTCGTTGGCCGGCGTCCAGAGCATGGTGAACTTGCGAAAGTGCGCGCGCAGTTGCTTGAGCGTGGCATGGGAGTGAAACAGCACGCCCCAGTGCTGGTCTTGGGGCAGGCTTTCCAGCCACGCGCGAAGGTCGCTGTCGGCTTCCAGTCGCACGAGCCAGGGGGCGTTGGCTTGAGTTTCTGCATTGGTGGAGGCGTACAAGCAGGTGTATTGCGCGTCGGATTGGCCCAAGCGCGCCTGGATCTCACGGCAGTTGATACCATCGATGACCGCCCAGAGCGGCGGCTGGTTGGGTGTCAGTAGCGCCGACCAGGTGGTTTCGCGATAGGTCAGGGGCGGCTCGATGGGCGCGGGCTCGACCGGTTCGGGTTCGATGACGAGCGCCAGCATCTCGCCGTAGACCACCGGCTGCCGAGAGGTCGTGGCGTGGGCCAGCTCGACCAGCGTTTGTGACATGCCCTGATGCCGAAAGCGCTGCAGCAACGTCTGGACAGCGTCCAACTTGAGAAGGCTCAGGCCGTCGTCGCGCAGCCGGGTCTGCAACAGGGTGCGAACCTCGTCGGCGGAGTGGGCCAGCACCGCCACGGAGAGTACCGCCTCGTCGGTCTCCTCTTCCCAGCGCCTTGCCTGGGGCGTCTGGGCGGCGATATGGCAACGTGCCACCCAGTAGTCCGGCGGCGCCATGTCAGCCCTCCTCCAGCGGGCAGTGGGAGACGAAGGGGCTGCCTTCGCCAGCGGCCACTTCCAGCACCGCCGGCACCGGTGGTAAAGCGGCCGCACTCGGCGAGGCCGCGCCCACGTTGAGCACCGGCGTCACGTCGACGCTTCCCCCGTTGAGCACCAAGGCCGAGCCGCCCGCCACCAGCGTGATCTTGCGAGCATCCAGAATCAGTTCGCCGTCGGCCTTGAAGGTGATATCGCCATTGGCATGGGTCTGATAGTTGCCACCAACCTTCAACCCGCGCTCGCCATCGATGTGTTCGGTGTGGTCGGTATGCACCGTGATATCGCGATTGCCGTCGATGGTCTCCACCCGGTCCTTGGCGACCGCCAGGTGGGAATTGTTGCCGATGGTCGCCGTGTCATCGAACTCCACCCGCTTCTGACGGGAGTTCAGGACATGCAGCTCCAGGTTCTTCTGGGCGTGCAGGTAAATGAACTCTTCACCGGCCTGGTCTTCGAAGCAGAGCTCGTTGAAGCCCTCGCCCTGGTGGGTCTGGTCTTGATGGCGGTGCGCGTCTTGTGTTCGGGCAGTGCGTAGGGCGGCGTGTTTACCGCGTGGTACGTTCGCCCGGTGACCAGCGGCTGGTCCGGATCGCCTTCCAGGAACGAGACGATCACCTCGTGGCCGATGCGGGGAATGGCGATGCTGCCGTAGCCGCCGCCGGCCCAGCCCTGGGAGACGCGCACCCAGCAGCTCGCGGTGCCGTTCGGTTCGGCGTAACGGTCCCAGGGGAACTGCACCTTGACCCGGCCGTGTTCGTCGCAGTGAATCTCCTCGCCTTCCGGCCCCACCACGAAGGCGACCTGGGGGCCGTCGACGCGTGGTTTGGGGTTGGGGGTGGCGCGCCAGGGAGTGTCCCCCGGGATAAGGGTGACCTGGTTGACGTAGCGGGTCATGCCGCCGGTGTCGCTACTGATGCTGTCTTCTTCCAGCGCCTGGGGCTGTTCACCGGTGTGCTCCACCGCCACCACCTGCCAGTCGCGGTTGAGGCTCTGGGTGTCGTGGTCGGTG
>NZ_JAMZBC010000294.1 GCF_024158715.1 Halomonas sp. 707D7
TGGCTGCAGGGGCTGAATCAGTCGGGCCTGCGCACCCGCCAGTCGCTTCTGGGCGACATCATCAACGCAAGCCCGGTGGTACTGCCGGCAAGCGGCAGTCGGCCGGCGCTTCTGCTGGCCGCCGCCAACGACGGCATGCTGCACGGCTTCAACGCCGACACCGGGCGCGAGCTCTTCGCCTACCTTCCCTCTGAGCTCACCCAGGGGCAGGCGCCGGCGCTGCGCCCGCTCACCCAGCCAGGCTATCGCCACCGCTACTTCATGGATGGCACCCCGGCGGTGCGCGAGGTGAACATCGCAGGTGGCCCCAGCGCCATCGCCGTGGGCACCATGGGTGCCGGCGGGCGCACGGTCTTCGCCCTCGACGTCAGCCAGCCCACCCAGATGGGCGCGTCGAGCGTGCTGTGGGAGTTTCGCCACCCGGCACTGGGCACCGGCGTCACCACCCCGACCATCACCCAGCTCGTGGACGGGCGCTGGGTGGCGATCTTCGGCAACGGATACAACAGCGTCGGCTACCAGGCGTCGCTGTTCGTGGTGGATCTGCGCACCGGGCGCCTGATCTCGCACCGGTTGACCAACGAGGGAAGCGCCCAGGCGCCCAACGGGCTGGCCCCGCCGACGGTGACCGCCTGGCCTAATTTCAACGGCGCACGCTATGCCTACGCGGGGGATCTTGCCGGCAACCTGTGGCGCTTTTCCCTGACCGGTAGCGGCTCAGTTACCAAGGTCTATACGGGCTCGCGCAGCCAGCCGATCACCTCGGCCCCGGCGGTCACCCTGAGTACCAACTCGGCCAATACGCTGATGGTGCTGTTCGGTACCGGCAGCTACTTCAGAACCCAGGACGTCAACGACCGCAATGTGCAGCAGCTCGTCGGTCTGCGCGATCGCGTCGATCGCACGAGCGCCCTCACCAGCGCGCAGCTGCTCGCGCAGCGCATCACCGGCAGCGCCACACGCGACGGGTTCAACGTGCGCGCCAGCACCAACGTCGCGCTGACCACCGGCTACGAGGGATGGCGCCTGGAGCTGCCCGCCGGCGAACGGGTGATCAACTCGCCCACGCTCTCGAGCGATCTTCCAAGGCGGGTGCGCTTCTCGAGCATGCTGCCGGACATCGGCAACCCCTGCGGCGGCGGGCGAACCGGCTACTTCATGTCGCTTCTGGCGGATACGGGGGGCAGCGGCGGGGCGAGCATCTTCGATCTCAACGGGGATGGGCAGATCGATGCCGGCGTCAGGGTCAACGGCGATGCCATCACGGGTCTTCAGGCGGGAAGTGGCGAGCGGCTGGTGGGCATCCAGAACCCGGGCACCCAAACCGAAACGCTCTACGTGGGAAGCCCCGGGGGCGCGGCCGCCCCGATCACGATCGGGCTCAACCCCTCGCATCTGGGGCGGCGCTCCTGGCGCCAGGTCAACAGCGACTGAGGCGGCGTCAGATCGAGCGCACGGTCCACTGCACCAGCCGCGCGACCACCGGACGCACCACCAGAATGCACAAAAAGGCCACCGGCATCGCCACCCGGTAGGCCTGCCACACCCGGGACATGAACGCGCCGTCCAGGCCGCTGTTGACCGCGGTGATCACCAGCGTCATCAGAAACGCCATGATCGAGGACATGTAGAGCGCGAAGACCACCGGCGTGAAGCGTGGATGCAGCTTGCGCGCCGCCAGCAGCCGCTGTTCGGGAAAGCGTCGTTGAGTCATGGAGCCTGCCTGTACCGAAAATGATGAGCAGGCTACTTTACTGGCTCACCGACGCGTTGGGAACGCCTCGTTCAGGAATACGCCTCGACGGCGGCGGTCTCGCGCTCGAGCCGGCCGACCTGGTAGAGATCGTTCATGTAGAAGTCGAGCCGACCGATGGCGTGGGTCAGCGGTATCAACAAGAAGATCAGCACCATCAGGATGCTCGGCTCGTTGAGCCAGGCAAGCGACGGCGTCTCGACGCGGTAGAGCAGGGTGTAGATGCTCATGCCGCCCAGGAACTGCGCGATCAGACTGTTGAGGATGACCAGGCCGATGAACAACGACCGCCAATCGCGGCGGGGCAAGCGCGTCACGTTCAGCCGCTGTATTGGCTTGAAGTCATGTGCGAGTACCTCATCAATCGATGAGGGCAGGCTTGCGCTGTTCGTATCGTGCTGGGTCAG
>NZ_JAMZBC010000295.1 GCF_024158715.1 Halomonas sp. 707D7
GTGTAGGTGCCGCCCAGCGAGTTGGGGCCGGAGGCGTCCATGAGCTTGTCGGTGCCGACGATGGCCGAGATCGGCATGCCGTCCGCCATGCTTTTCGCCATGGTCATGATGTCCGGCTCCACGCCGCTGTGCTCGATGGCGAAGAGCTTGCCGGTACGCCCGAAGCCCGACTGCACCTCGTCGACGATCATCAGGATGCCGAGTTCGTCGCAGATGTCGCGCACGCGCTTCAAGAACGAGGCGGGCGCGGGGTAGAAGCCGCCTTCGCCGAGTACCGGCTCGAGCACGATGGCGGCGGTGTTGGTCGGGCCGGCGTCGGTCTTCAGCGCCATCATCAGCCCGCGAATGGCTTCTTCCTCGCTGATGCCGTGGTAGGGCACCGGGTAGGGCGCGCGAAACACGGTGCCGGGCATCGGGCCGAAGTCGGTCTGGTACGGCGCGACTTTGCCGTTCATCGCCATGGTGAAGAAGGTGCGCCCGTGGTAGCCGCCGTCGAAGCAGATCACGTTGGGCCGTTTGGTGGCCGCCCGGGCGATCTTGACCGCGTTCTCCAGCGCCTCGGCGCCGGAGTTGGCCAGCATCACCTTGGCGTGGCCGCGCACCGGCACTACCTGGCTCAACTTCTCGGCCACTTTCACGTAGCCCTCATAGGGCATCACGGTCTGGCAGGTGTGCATGACCTTGTCGAGCTGCTCCTTGACCGCAGCGACCACCTTGGGGTGGCGGTGGCCGATGTTGAGCACGCCGATGCCGCCGGCGAAGTCGATGAAGCGGTTGCCGTCCGCGTCCCAGATCTCGGCATTCTCGGCCCGGGCGGCATAGGCGGTGGCGGGGCTTGCCGCACCCGCGGCCACGTATTTCTGCTTTAGCTTGTCGAGCTCGGCATTGGTCATGGCTTGCTCCTGTCGTGGGACGTGCAGCCTCGCTCCGTCCCTCATGGGTGTTGCGTTAGCATAGTACGCAGGAGCGCGGTTGACATCCCGCCACGCAGGGCGGTCAGGCGTCGGCCAGGTCGGCCCGGGAGTAAAGCTTTTCGCGCAGGGCGAGAAGCCGCGGGGTAAGGTCCTCGCCGAGCGAGTCGATGGCTGGCCGGGCGTAGAAGTAGCCCTGCTGGCGGGTGATGCCGGCGCGAGCGAGCCACAGCGCCTCGGCTTCGGTCTCGATGCCTTCGGCGATCAGGCTGATGCCGAGCTCGCGGCCCAGGGTGACCACCGCCTTCAAGAGCGCCTGGCGACGCGGGTCGCGGTCGCAGTTCATGACGATCTCGCGGTCGATCTTGAGCTTGTCCGGGGCGAGGTCGGTGAGCAGGTCCAGGTTGGCGTAGCCGTTGCCGAAGTCGTCCAGCGCGGTCTTGAAGCCCATGCTCTTGTAGGCGTCGATGATGTCGGTCAAGTGCTGGCGATCGCTGACCCGCTCGGTTTCGGTGATCTCGAACACCAGGCGGTTGATGGGCCAGCCTACGCGCCGGGACACCTCGAGTGTCGCCTGGATACAGGCGTGAGGCTCGTAGACCGCGTTGGGCAGGAAGTTGATCGACAGATCGGTCTGCATGTCCAGAGCGCTGGCCATCTCGATCGCCTTCACCCGGCAGGCCTGGTCGAAGCGGTACAGAAGCCCCTCGGTCACCTGGGAGAGGATGCTCCAGGCCGACTCGCCGTTGACCCCGCGCACCAGCGCCTCATACGTGGTGATCCTGGCGTGCGCCAAGTCCACGATGGGCTGGAATGCCATGGTGAACTCGAACGGCAACTCGCCTTCGCAGCGATTGCAGTGCCCCTCTACCCGAGCGCAATTGCTCATGGAAACTCCTGGTTGTTCAAGCCCGTGATGCTGATGTTCATGGCGCATCTGGCGTGCGCCTGTCGGCTAGTCCTTTATGACTAGTCGGCTCAGTCTAGTCGCCCATTGCAGGCGCGTACATGCCACGCGTTATCCAGGCTCGAGGCTTTTAACAAATGTTCTCGTGCCGGTGATGAAAAAAACGCCCTGAAACGGGCGCAAGGGGAAGGTATGCAAAGCCAGGCTAGATGATGCCCGCCTCGCGCAGCGCCTGGCGCTGCTCAAGCGTGATGCCGATCTCCTCGAGTACGCCGTCGGTGTGCTCGCCGAGCAG
>NZ_JAMZBC010000296.1 GCF_024158715.1 Halomonas sp. 707D7
CCCGGGGCGGCGGCAGGTCGTCGTCGAACTCGTCGTCGGCGTGCTCGGCGGCGACGATCTTGCGCGCGCGCTCCCAGTGCTGCTGCTGCTGGCCTTCCGGGCGCCCCTCGGCTTCCCAGATGCTGTAGGCCAGCTGGCGGATGCGATCTTCGTCGGTCATGTCGACTCTCCCTGTAGGGCGTGGCCGTCGGCGCGCGCCTCGCTCGTGAATACCTCGAAGGGCAGCGTGTGCAAAAGCTCGGCAAGTGCGACGGGCTCGCCGTCGGCGTCGAGGCTGCGTTCACTCAGCGCGCTTCGATAACGCCCCGGCGGCAGCGCCAGGCGGGTATCGCCCCAGCGCGCCGGGGCGATGGCGAGCGCGCCATCGTCTTCCAGCTCGTTTTCCAGCAAAGGCGTGGCCAGGCGCGGGACCACCACGACGAGGCACTGTTCGCCCTGGCGGCGAACGAAGGCTAGTACGCGCTCGGCGTGCCGGCCTTCGGCGTGAAGTGGCTGGTAGTCGCCGTCGAGAAACAGCGCCGAGTGACGCGCCCGTAGTGCCAGAAGCTTGGATGTCAGCGCCTGCTTGATACGCCCGTCGCGCCACTGCACCAGCGCCTCGCTCAAGGCCGGGGGGGCGAAGAGCGACGCCCGGCGTGCGGCGTAATCCACCGGGCGGCGGTTGTCCGGGTCGACCAGGCTGTAGTCCCAGAAGTCGTTGCCCTGGTAGAGATCGGCAACGCCGGGCACGGTCAGGCGCAGGATCATTTGCACCAGCGCGTTGAGCGCGCCGGGGACGTCGAGCGCGCGGGCGGCGCGGTGCAGCGAATCGCGCAGCGCCGGGGTGGTGAGCACGCCTTCGAGAAACGCCCGGCAGGCGGCCTCGTACTGCTCGTCGGGCCACAGCCAGTGGGTACGCAGTTTGGCTTCGCGCAGCGCCTTCTGCTGCCACTGGGCGAGGCGCTCGGTGAATTCGGCCATGCCGGCACCGTCCTCCGGGGCCAGCGTCGGCGGCCAGGCGCCGAGAATCAGCTGGTAGAGGATCAAGGCATCGCCGGGGGAGGGGGCCGTGCCCTCGTCGAGCGGCTGGCACAAGGGCGCGGCGTCGCGCTGCCACTGGGCAACGGCGTCGGCGAAGGCGTCGGCGGACTCGCTCAGCGCGGCGAGGCGCGCGCGCACGTCTTCACCGCGCTTGTGATCGTGGGTGGCAGTGGTCACCAGGGCGTGCGGGAAGTCCCGGGCCCGGGCGGCGTTGGCGGCGTGAAAGTACTCCAATGAGTGGCTGAAGTGCTCACCGTGAAAGCCCACGTCGTTGCGCGAGATCAGCACGGCGCTGCGATAGCCCGCGGTATCCTCCACCGCCTTGGCGGCCACCGGCGAAGTGAGCTGCTGAAAGCGGGTGATGGCGCGCAGCCTCAATATCCGCTCCTCATCCCTGCAGGCGCTGGGCGCTTCGCCGCCGAGCCAGCGTTCGAGAAGGTCGAGGGTGGCGTGATCCGGCGGGTTCAGTGCGCCTCGGGCGCCCGTCATGGCCCGGGCGAAGAACGCCGCGTCCGCCTCCGGGCGCCCGGCGTCGCCCGCGTAGCTTCGGTAGATGGGAAAATGCACCACCAGCGCCTCGAGCGCCCGCTCGATGGAGCCGAGCGTCACGTCGCGGCTTTCCAGGCGTGCGCGGGCCACGGCGTGCAGCGCCCGGGCGCAGGCGGCGTACTCGCTGGCAAGCAGGGTCTCGAGAACCTCGCCCCGGGCCTGGCGCACCTCGGCCGTGAAGTCCGGGTCACGACCGCTCACCTGGCGCCAGAGTGTCGCGAGCGGCGCCGCGCCCTGCGGGTCGTGCTGAATCCCTGCCACCTCGTTCATGAACTCGTAGCCGCTGGTACCGTCCACCTGCCACGCCGTGGGCAGCGTTTCGCCGTCACCGAGGATCTTCTCGACGTACAGCGCCACCCGGCGCGGGACGCCTTCCGGGCGCTCCGGCGCCAGGGCATCCAGGCGTTCGCGCAGGTGGCGACAGTAGCCGCCGGGGTCGGCGAGCCCGTCCACGTGGTCGATGCGCAGCCCGTCCACCAGCCCCTCGCGGGCCAGACGCAGGGGCAGCGCGTGGACCGCATCGAACACCTCGGGCAGCTC
>NZ_JAMZBC010000297.1 GCF_024158715.1 Halomonas sp. 707D7
CCCCCGATGATCACGACGGCGAACAGGTTGAACAGCAGATGCACCACGGCGATCTCGAGCGCCAGCATCGCCGTCGGGCCGGAGATGGCCGTGGCGGCGAGCAGCGCGGTCATGGTAGTGCCGAGGTTGCTGCCGATGGTGAACGGGTAGATCTGGCGCAGCGTGAAGGCGCCGGAGCCCGCCATGGGCACCATCAGGCTGGTGGTGGTCGAGGAGGATTGCACCAGAAGCGTCACCAGCGCCCCGGAGGCCACCCCGGTGAGCGGGCCACGGCCGATGGCGCTGAGCATGATCTGGCGGGCGCGCCCGACCATCAGCGCCTTCAAGAGCTTGCCGATATAGCGAATGCATAGAAAGATCAGCGCCACGCCGAGCAAAATCATCGCGATGCCGGGCATCATGCCGGGCAGCATCGAGGCGAGCCGCTCGATCAGTCCGGTCACCGGCTCCGTCGCCCGCCCTACCACGTTGACGCTTTCCATGGAGAGATCCGCATCGCTGTAGAAGAGCCCGGCGATCACCGAGGCCATTCGCTCGAGCGGGCCGAACAGGATCTCGATGGGCAGCAGGATCACCACCGCCAGCAGGTTGAAGAAGTCGTGCACCGTGGCGGCGGCGAAGGCGCGTCGAAACTCGTCCTTGTTCCTGACGTGACCGAGGCTCACCAGGGTATTGGTGACCGTGGTGCCGACATTGGCGCCCATCACCATGGGTATTGCCACCGCGACCGGCAGGCCCCCGGCCACCAGGGCGACGATCACAGAGGTGACAGTGGAGGAGGACTGGATCAGGGCGGTGGCGACGATGCCCACCATCAGCGCGACGAAGGGGTTGGTGGCGAACTCGAACAGCCGCTCGGCGTGATCGCCGGTGGCGAGCTTGAAGCCGTCGCCGACGATGGATACCGCGCAGATCAGAAAGTAGACTAGCAGCAGAAGTGTCAGCCACTGGCGCAGCCGGCCCTGCCTGGCCTGCTGACCCTGGTCGAGGTAGCTCTCTTGCGTGGCGCGGCTGGTCGTGTCGATCATGGCGATACCCTCCCGTGGTGTGCAACGCCCAAGGTGCCTACCACCTCAGGGTGGACGCGGGAGGTGACACCCAAGTGACACTTCGACGACACCCGCGAATCGCGCGGCTTTCCCCTCACCACGCTGCCGGAAACCACCATGACCGATGCCCTGAGCAAGACCCGTTCGAGCTTTTACCGCCGCCTCTACGTCGCCTACCTCATCGACCATGGCATCCACAGCGTGCCCGACTTGATGACGGCGACCGGCATGCCCCGGCGCACTGCCCAGGACACCATCGCCTCCCTGGGCGAACTCGATATCGACTGCGTCTTCGAACCCACCCAGGGCGAGCGCCACAACAGCGGCCGCTACGTGATCAAGGCGTGGGGCGCGATCGACCCCGCCTGGGTGGCGGCCAACGCCGAGCGCCTGGGCACGGCCCTGGGCTATCGCTAGCGCCTGACCAGCAGGCGCGCCGCCAAGGGCGAGGTGATCATCTGGATCACCGCGAAGAACGCCGCGGGAATGGCGACCTCCGCCGGAAGGCCTGACGCGGCCACGAACGCCGCGGCGATGCTGAACTCCTTCTTGCTGGTGGTGAACAGGAAAGCGATCACCTCCTGGCGGTCGCGGGTGACGAGTCGCGATGCCAGGCCGACGGCGTAGCCGGCCAGGTTCAGGCACAGGGCCGCGGCGGCGATCACCAGCGCGTAGGCGCCGTACCCCAGAATGGTCGCCGCGTTCGGCCCCACCACGGCCAGCAGGATCAAGAGGTACACCAAGGAGCCCAGGCCCGCGTAGAGGTCGTCGAAGCGAGCGAAGAAGCCGCCGAACCCGGTGCGCAGCGCCACGCCCAGAAGCGTTGGCAGCAGCACGATCATCACCAGTTGCCCCACGATCGCCCCCAGCGGGCTCGCAAGCTCGATCCCGGTCAGCCAGACGAACAGAAACGGCACGATGAGCGGTGAAAGCGCCGTGTTGAACGCGTTGAACACCGCCGCCACGGCCATCTCCGGCCCGACGGCGATGCTGGCGCTCGAGATCGCCGTGGTGCATCTGCTGTTCAACCTGTTCGCCGTCGTGATCATCGGGGG
>NZ_JAMZBC010000298.1 GCF_024158715.1 Halomonas sp. 707D7
GATATTATTCAGCTTTGGAATTTGCCAGGTTACTTGACCGAGTGGGACAACCGACGGCTTCGCAAGGCGCGACCAAACCTGTTGCCACCAGAAATGGTCGAATGGTCAAAACCGTTGCCCGAAGAGCAATGGGCAAAGCCCAGCGACGAGCTGGTAATGTTATCCGAAGAAGTAGAACGTATCCGAAAGCAAGATCCGGCTTTGCCAATTGAAGTGGTGTTTAATGAGGCCTACAAACGACAGGGCTAATAGTATTCTATGGGCTAAGTTAAGCGAGGGGTTACCGATGCGGAATTTTTCGTCACCCGCGAACTACCGGAGCGCGAATACTGCGTGCAGTACCGCGAGATCGACTTGGTGTTTATCGAACACCTGATCGCCGAAGAGGGCCTGTTTTATTTCTACCTATTTGGTCTTGAATGCCGCAGGTGCTGTGCTTTTTGATTGAATAGAGCAAGCTAACACCGCATTCAGCACGTTCCATAACGTCATATCGATTAACCAATATTGGAGAGTATAGAAGTGAGTGAAAAAGCAGTAAGTGATCAACAGGAAAAAGCCTTAGTTAATGATGTTGGTTTTAAATGTCCTTCATGTGCCTCTTGCTTCAGTGAAGAGACGCAATGGATCACTGGTCTTTTGAAATCCAGAACGACCACCTGCCCGAACTGTGGAAGCAAACTGCTGATCGAAGCAGAAGAAGCGGAGCTCCTGGCAGCTTTCATGAAAAATAAAGAGCGATTCGGTAAAGCTATGTCTGTCTTTATGGTGCCTTACGTTATAGGAGGGCTTATCGTATCTCTTTACTTCGGTGGCCTCGGGTTTATGCTTTATATGCCCGTCGGAGTGGTTTTTTTTGCTTTTTTGAAAATGCTGTTTGATAACCAGCCTGATTTGACGATTAGTTGTAAGGTCCCGGATAATCAAATGAAGTTATAGAAGTTATCCTCTGCTGACAGCCAGAGAGCCTCTACAGCACTTCACTCGGAAGCCGGTTCATTAACATCAAACTGCATAAGCAGGCCACCACGACACCGAAGGTCCGGACCTCACCCGCCAGCCTCACGGATAGCGAGTTGGCCCGCCAGTATGGCGTCTTCCCGCTACCATCCGGCGCTGGCGGTACCCTGACGATGCCCATGACCGACCGCATACGCGTCACAACCTGCTGGCCGCCTTCACGTCCGAGCAGGAGGAGATGCTGATTGCCGCTCGCGCATTCCTGCGGCTCGGCCTGGATGATCTCTTCGTCGTGGCTCTTGAGTTCCTGAGCCTTCGAGTGTCTCGCTCGGGCCTGCACCGCATGCTCCAGCGGCGCGAGGTGCCGACACTGGTATAACAAGCTCGTCAGGATGCGGAAGATACTTGCTCATTGAGACCGCCGTCATAAACGACATATATTTAATAAAAAAAGCTATCAGGATATAAACAATGAGTTCAAAGGCACCGGACCTGCCACAGCCAGATACCAATCAGCCTCACCAAGCAGGGGAGACGCAAGCCATCCCTGCGGGCCGTATTACCTATCTTGCCCCAAAACCTCTGCCTACTGGCCACGAGACGCTAGATTTAAACGGCTCCATCAGTAGTCTTAATGAAAGATACCTAGATGTGGGTGGGTGGTACATGGATGTTTTTGGCTGGCAACTACTGACCGGGGTAACGTCTTTTTTGTTTTTGTTCTCAGCATTGTTCGGTCCAGGCTTGGCTTGGTTAATATTAACTAATGCTTCGTTAGCCTCTATGTTAGAAACTTTTAAGTTTGGCGCATGGGTAGGTTTAGCGGGAGGAGGAGCAGTTTTTTTAATAATGTATTCAGGCCACTGGACAGCGCTTAAACGCTTACGCAACGCTTCCCCAGTACGCTTTCATCGCCAACGTCGTGAAGTCTGCTTTGTAGTAGATGACAAAAAGGAAACCGTCATTGTGCCTTGGGAGTCGCTCATGGCTTGGGTAGTCGAGGCACGCGGTGTTACTCAGTACGGTGTGCAGCAACAGTTCGGTATAGGCATGGGCTACGCGCATCCTGAAACGGGTCACTGGTTAAAAATCGAGTTCATGACCTTTGCCAAGCCTTTGGCAATCAGCCAATGGGAAGCCGTG
>NZ_JAMZBC010000299.1 GCF_024158715.1 Halomonas sp. 707D7
ATCGGGTACTGCAGCAGCATCGCGCCGAGGATCACCACGGCCATCATCTGCCCCACCTGGTTGACGCTCATGCCGATGCGCTGCAGATAGAGCGGCAGCAGCGAGTAGGCAGCGGCGACCACCATGCCGGAACCGAGGCTTCCAATCACCCCGGTAGGCGTCATGGTGATCAACCGGTGCGGCGGCAAGGGCTCGGCGTGCTCGAGCAGCGGCGACACGCGGGGAATCATCGCCATCGGCAGCACGGAGAGCGAGGCCAGCAGGCCGACCACCATGAACGGTGCGGTCGCGCCCATGGCATCGACCGCGCCCAGCAGCAGCTGGCCGAGCACCCCGGCGGCGTAGAGCGCGATCATGTAGAGCGCCAGCAGCCGGCCGCGCACCTTCTGGTCGCCGGCGGTCAGAAGCCAGCTCTCGATGACCAGGTAAACGCCGACCGTCGCCCAGCCGCCGATCAGGCGCAGCGCGAACCACGCCCAGGGGTCGAAGAACAGCCCCTGCAGCAGCACCGTGACCGCCACCAGCGAGGCGAAGCTTCCGTAGGCGCGAATGTGGCCGATGCGCAGCAGCAGGCGGTCGTTGACCATCGCCCCGAGCGCCAGGCCGATGAAGTAGGCCGATGAGACGACCCCGATCAGCGTGGCGGACTCACCGGCGGCGTCCAGGCGCAGGGTGATCAGCGTGGCCAGAAAGCCGTTGCCGATGCCGAGAATGAAAAGCCCCAATAACGGCGCGAGCGCCATAGCCAAGAGTTGCCGCGACATGCCTACCTCACCTTTAACCGCCGATGGTTGAAACGAACGCCACACCGTTTTTAATGCCGGCACAGCTTCGAGGCAACCAAACGGGCGCGCAATTATTGCGCCCGGCGCCCCAAAGTCAACGCTTTTCGCCCAGGCGCCCCGGCACTTGGTGTTTTCGTCATCCAAAGCGTCCCTGGACAGCAATATCCTCTAGCGCGAGCGGCACGATTAACTGACACGCGGTGACCCGCTTGGCGTATCATCGAGGTTTTCGAAGAACGCCGATACAAAGGATCACGCATGCTCTCAGGCCTGGACCATCTCGTTGTAACCGTGACCGACATGGGGCGCGCCGTGGATTTCTACTCCCGCGTGCTGGGGCTGGACGTTCGCTACCGTGACGCCCAGCGGGTGGACCTCATGCTCGGCGACACCGCCCTTCGTCTGCACCAGACCGATACCGACATCGCGCCGGTCTCCGCCACCCCGACGCCGGGCAGTCTCGATCTCTGCCTGCGCTGCCAGCTGCCGCTGGCGGAGTTTCTGACCCACCTCGAAGCGCTGGCAGTGCCCGTCGAGCTCGGCCCGGTCGAGCGCCAGGGCGCCACGGGGCCGATCGAATCGCTCTACCTGCGCGACCCCGACGGCAATCTGCTGGAGATCTGCCGGCCGCTTTCGCGCTGAGCCTCGGGTGGTGCCATGGCCCGCGCGGCGCTATCATGGCCGCCTTCGACGCCGCCGCGGGCGGTCAACCTGCCAAAGGAGCGTGTATGCGCCACAACGCTGATGAAGCGCCCATCGAGGGTGAAATCGTGGACGAGCGCGTCGATGAACGCGCCCCGGCCACCGGCCCCGACACCACGGTGGCGCTGGTGGTCTACGCCCTTTTCCTGGCCAACTTCGTGACCGGTTTCACCATCATCGTCGGCGTGATCGTCTCTTACGTCTACCATGGCAACGGTCCACGCTGGCTCGACGAGCACTACCGCTACCAGATCCGCACCTTCTGGATCGGCCTGCTCTACTTGAGCATCGCGTCGCTGCTCACGCTCGTGCTGATCGGTTTCCCGCTGCTGCTGGCGCTGGCGGTGTGGTTCATCGTGCGCTGCGTCAAGGGCTTCAAGGGCATTCAGGAGAAGCGCGCGCCGAGCAACGTGGATAGCTGGTTGCTGTAAGCCATGGCCGGTTCTCGTACCTCTCGACTGCAAAGCTTCCAGGCGCGCGCCATCGGCGCGCTGTGGCGGTGTCTTTCCGGCTGGTCGCTGAAGGCGCTGTGGTGCGTCGCGCGTCGGCTGGGGCCGCTGGTCCATCTTCTCAGCCGCCGCGAACGCGAGGTGACCGACACCAACCT
>NZ_JAMZBC010000300.1 GCF_024158715.1 Halomonas sp. 707D7
ACACCAGTCCCACCGCCAGGGCCCCGCCGGCCAGGGCGATCCACTCCCGCCCGATGACCAGCAGCCCCGGCGTCAGCACGGTGGCCACCATCAGCGCCAGGTTCGCCCCGGAGGCGACGCCAAGGGTGGTGGGCGAGGCGAGCGGATTACGCAGTACCTGCTGCATCAAGACCCCGGCCAGCCCCAGTCCAGCGCCGGCCAGCAGCGCCACCACCAGTCGTGGCCACCAGGCGAAATAGAGCAGCAGTTCCTGGGGGTCGGCGAAGGTCGGGGTGACCAGCACGCTGACGGCATCCATCACGCCGCCCTGGGCCTGCAGGCCGAGTATCACCAGTACTGCCAGCGGCAGGCTGAGCAGTAGACACGTTTTTGCAGGGGAGACGCCCCCTCTTTTCTGAGCCCACGGCGCATTGCCCGGCATAGTCACTACCTTACTGTCTCGACCCGTCCGAAGCTCGTGCGGCACGGCGCGGGCGGGTCACGAAATTGGCCGAGTGGCGGCGAAGCATTTTAAATGATAACCATTAGCACTACAATTAAGCCGGGCTCACCGCTACACGCGATCGGCGCCGGCTGTCAAATGATAACCATTCACGATACAATTCCGGCGTCGTACGCCCTCGGGTCACCAGGAGTTCCCCATGTTCGAGGTTAAAGGCGCCACGTTCGCCATCGATGGCAAGCCCCTTCTCCAGCCTATCGAGCACACCTTTCACCAAGGCAAGGTCTACGGGCTGATCGGCCATAATGGTTCCGGCAAGTCGACCCTGATCAAGCTGCTCGCTCAGCAGCAGCCGATCAGTCAGGGGAACATCCACTTTGACCACCGGCCCCTGGACGCCTGGGGCAATCGCGAATTCGCGCGCCAGGTGGCCTACCTGCCCCAGCACCTGCCCAGCGCGGAAAACCTCACCGGACGCGAACTGGTCGCCTTCGGCCGCTACCCCTGGCACGGGCTTCTGGGTCGGCATACGGCAAAGGACAAGCAGGCGATCGAGCGGGCCATCGCGCTGACCCACACCGAGGCGTTCGCCGACCGGTTGGTCGACACCCTCTCCGGGGGCGAGCGCCAGCGGGTGTGGCTGGCGATGCTCCTGGCCCAGGGCAGCCGCTTTCTGCTGCTCGACGAGCCCCTGGCCGCGCTGGACATCGCCCATCAAATGGAGGTGCTCGCGCTCATTCGCAAGCTCTGCGACGAGCTCGACCTGGGCGTGATCATCGTGCTGCACGACATCAACATGGCCTCACGCTACTGCGACGAGCTGATGGCGCTGCACAGCGGTCGCCTGCTCGCCCATGGGGCGCCCCGGGAAATGATGCGCGATACCACCCTGGAGGCGATCTACGGCCTGCCCATGCAAGTCATGACTCACCCCAACGGCCAACACGCCATCGCCGTCGCCCAATGAGCCGCGTGCGCACCCTTCGGTGGGCGCTGGCGTGGCTTGCCGCTCTCGCCCCGCTTCATGCAACGGCAAACGATCTCGTGACCCTGGACTGGACCGTCGCCGAAACCCTGACCGCCCTTGGCACGCCGCCCGTGGGGCTGGCGGAACTTCCCCAGTACCAGCGCTGGAGCGGCGCCGAGGCGGTTCCCGCCATCACCCGGGACATCGGCCTTCGCGCCCAGCCCAATCGCGAGCTGATCGCCCAGCAGTCCCCAAACCATATCCTGCTATCGCCGCTCTTCATGCGCCTGGGCGATTCGCTCGGGGCCATCGCGCCGGTCACGGGGGTTGCGACCTACGAGCCCGGGGGCTCGCTTTGGCAGCGCCTGGCCCGAACCACGCACACCCTGGCCGACCTCGGCGGCGACGAGAACGCGGCGAGCGCGCTGATCGAGAACGTAGAAGCTTCACTGGCACGCCACAGGGCCGCGCTGGGTGAGCAGCCGCCCTTGATCGTGCTGCAGTTCATCGATGCCCGCCACCTGCGCGTCTTCGGCGAGCAGAGCCTGTTCGCGGCGGTGATGGAGCGCATGGGGCTGGTCAACGTTTGGCGCGAGCCGACCAACCAGTGGGGATTTTCGACGGTGGCGCTGGAGGAGCTGTTGCGCCACCCGGAGGCGACCCTGGT
>NZ_JAMZBC010000301.1 GCF_024158715.1 Halomonas sp. 707D7
AGCCAGAACTCGTGGGTATCGTCCGGGGTGAGGCTCAAGCGCCCGCCGATCGAGTAGATGCGCGCCTCGGACGGGCGCGGGTCGCGGCCGACGCTCTCCTCGACCAGACGCTCGGAGCTGTCGCGGTCGAACAAGCGCCCGCGCAGTTGCAGGCCCAGGGTGTCTTCCACCAGCGGCCCGGCGGTGTAGAGGTTCAGCGCCGAGCTGTTACCGGCGTCGCGATCCTCCTGGAAGGTGTTCTCGACCGTGATCGACCCCGCCCATTCGTCGCTCACCCGGCGGGTGATGATGTTGATCACCCCGCCCATGGCATCGGAGCCGTAAAGGGTCGACATCGGCCCGCGAATCACCTCGATACGCTCGATGGCCGAAAGCGGTGGCATGAAGCTGGTGGCGGTCTCGCCGAAGCCGTTGGGGGTGACGTCGCCGGAGGCGTTCTGGCGGCGGCCGTCGATCAGGATCAAGGTATAGGCGCTGGGCATGCCGCGAATCGAGATGTCGTAGCCGCCGGTCTTGCCGGTGCCGGCGCGGATGTCGACGCCGGGCACGTCGGCGATCGCCTCGGCGATGTTGGAGAACTGCTTTTGCTCGAGCTCTTCGCGGGTCACCACCGAGATGCTCGCCGGGGCGCTGTTCAACGTCTGCTCGTAGCCCGCAGCGGTGACCACCATGTTGTCGAGCTGGGTGCTTTGCTGGGCCTGGACGGTGCCGGCGGCAGCGGCGAGCGCGACGGCGCTTGCAATGGTACTGCGAGTGAAACGAGGCATTACGTATCCCTTGCTGGTAGTGGAATCGAACAATGGTTTTCTTGTTAATGATATTTGTTATCAAATGAGAGCTGGATTCTAAAAGCGATGATTCTCATAGAGGAGTGCATTTACAGGGAACGTTTTGTTGCAAAAAATAAAACGATGCGGCTCAGGCCGCCTATTTCGGGCATTTGTATGGTTAACGAGGTGACAGGGGAGTGCCTACGAAGGAAGAAAAAGTTCAAATATAGTGCAGCCGCTTTTGAGAATCGTTAGCATTGGCGTATCGAACAAGGGAGAGTGGCAATGTCAGGCAACGCTCGCAGTACGGTATTCGCCAAGATGGGACAGTGGGGCGCGGCAGGCGCGCTGATGGGGGCCTTGATGATGGGCCAGGCCCAGGCGCGCACCCTGGACACCGCCTTCGGGGAGGTGGAAGTGGAGGGCACCCCGGAACGGGTGGTGACGCTTTACGAAGGCGCACTTGATAGCGCGATCGCCGCCGGCGTCATGCCGCTGGGCGCGGTCAGCACCCGGGGCGGCACCGACGTTGCCGACTACATCACCGCCTACTTCGACGACGAGCGCCCGGCCATGGTGGGCGTGGTACGCGAGATCAATATCGAAGCGGTACTCGCCCAGCAGCCGGACCTGATCCTCACCGGCCCCCAGCTTCCCGAGGAGCAGTACCAGCTGCTTTCCCGCATCGCCCCCACCGTGGTGCCGCCGGGCCAGGATCTGGCGGCGGACAACTGGGAGGCCGAGGCGCGCCTGTTCGGCGAAGCCCTCGACCGCGAGGAGGCGATCGAGGAGGCGATCGACGCCGTCGAGGCGCGCATTGCCACGCTCTCCGAGCGAATCGAGCAGGCCCATCCCGGCCAGAGCGCCTTCGTGGTGCGCTGGATGCCCGGCGGCCCGATGGTGATGTCCAAGGAGCTGATCGCCACCGGCCTGCTCGAGCGCGTGGGCCTCGAGGTCAGCGACGCCGGCCTGATCAAGGAGGGCAGCGCCCATAGCGACGCGCTGAGCCTCGAGAACCTGTCGATGATCGACGGCGACTGGCTGTTTCTGGCCACCCTCAACGAGGATGGCGAGGCCGCCCTCGACGCCGCTCGCCAGAGCGCGGCCTTCACCCGCCTGAACGTGGTACAGAACGACCAGGTGGTGGTGGTCAACGGCCAGCTCTGGAGCAGCGCCAGCGGCCCGCTCGCCGCCCAGGCCATTCTCGACGACATCGAAAACGCGCTACTGCCGTGACCGGCATGGCGGGATCGATGCGCGGGGCGCTGGAGCGCCAGTCGCCCCGACGCTTGATGCTTTACCTC
>NZ_JAMZBC010000302.1 GCF_024158715.1 Halomonas sp. 707D7
GGTGAGCGTGCTGGTCCAGAACGGGCATGTCCGCCTCTCCCGCGATCTGCGCCGCTTCGACCAGCTGCGCGACATGCGCGAGGCGCGCAGCGCCAGCGACGACGATTTCTGTCGGCGCTTCCAGTCGGCGCTGCCCGGGGTCGGCCGCGGGGAGGGGCGCCCATGAAGGCTCTCGTTCGCTTTGGCGGCGTGGCACTACTGCTGGCGCTTGCCGGCTGCGCCACCACCGCGCCGCTCGAACCCCGCGAGTTGCGCTTTCAAGCCTCCTCGGAGCGCACCTTTCGCGAGGCGGTGGATCTGATGGTGGCCCAGGGCTACGTGATCCGTCACGCCGATCTGGCCCTGGGGCGCGCCGAGGGATCGCTTGCCCGCTGGCCGGAGTACCGCCTGCTGCTGCAGGTCGATGATCAGGGCGGGGCGAGCCGGGTCAGCGTCTCGGCGCTGCGCGGCTCGACGGCGCTCGCCCCCTACCTGCTCGACCCGTGGCTGGTCGAGCTGCAACACCGCCTGGGAGAGGCCCCTTGAGTAAAACCGCAGTGACGACGATGCGCGCCGTTCCCCTGGCGGCACTGGCGCTTCTGGCCAGTGGCGCTGCAAACGCCCACCCGCACGGCTGGATCGACATGAGCGTTCGCATCGTCACCGATGACCAGAACCGGGCCGTGGCGCTGGACCAGACCTGGCGGATGGACCCGTTCTACAGCCTGATCGTCTTCGACGAGCTCTCCCGGGTGACGGACGCCACCTTCGAGCAGGGGCTCGACCAGCTGGGCCACGACATCCGCGACAACCTCGCCGCCCAGGGTTACTTCACCGAGCTGCGCCTCGACGGCGAGCCGCTGGCACTCGGCGAAGTGAGCGACTACACCACCCTTGAGCGCGACGGGAGGCTGGTCTACATGTTCACGCTGCCCTTGGCGGAGCCCGCAGCACTCGACGGCGCGACCCTCGAGTACCAGATATTCGATCCGACCTACTACATCGAGGTGGTGCACGAAGAGAAGGAGGGCGCCCCCGATCCGGGCGCGCTCGCCCTGCAGGGCGATTTGGCGTGCCGGCTCTCCATCACCCCGGCGGACCCGGACCCGGAGCTCGTCCTGCAGGCCGCCCTGCTCGACGAGGACGAGCAGGGCGAGCCAGGCCTGGGGCGCTATTTCGCCGAAACCGGCCACGTGCGCTGCGGGGAGGGGTGATCGTGCGACGCCTGCTTTCCCGCCACGATGCGTCGCGCCCAGGGAGTGCGCTGGGCGCGACGATGCTGGGTGTGGTGCTGTTCGCCGCGCTCGGCTACTTTCTCTACACCCATTTCCAGGGCGCGAGTCTTCAGATCCTCGTCTGGCAGCGCGAGCTGCACCGGGCGTTGACCCTGGCGATCACCGAGCTTGCGCGAACCCCGTCGAGCGCGGCGTGGCTGTCGCTTCTGGGCATAAGCTTCGGCTACGGCGTGTTCCACGCCGCGGGGCCGGGCCACGGCAAGGCGGTGCTGGCCACCTACCTCGCCTCGCACGGCGGCGCGACCAAGCGCGCGCTGGGGCTCTCCTTTGCCGCATCGCTCTTGCAGGGCGTGACCGCCATCGCCATGGTGGGCGTGCTGGTCATCGGGCTCGGCTTCGTCACCCGCCGGGCGATGGGACAGGTGGTATGGGTGGAGCAGGCGAGCTTCTTGCTGGTGGCGCTGCTCGGGGCGTGGCTCTGCGTGCGGGCGCTGCGCATGCTCTGGCGGCTCTACCGGCCGGCGCCCGTGCCCGCGTTCACGCCGCTTTCTCCCGGCGCGGACGAGCGTTCGCCGCTCGCGCCTCGCGCTCACTCCCATTCTCACTCCCACGATCACGCTCATGCCCACTCTCATATACACACCCACGCGCACGGCCACCACTGCTGTGGCGGCGCGCACCACGTCGAGCCGGACCAGGCGCTCGACTGGCGCACGGCGCTGATGACCGTCGTGGCGATCGGCCTGCGGCCCTGTTCCGGGGCGGTGCTGCTGCTGGGCGCGGCGGGGCTTCTGGGGCAGTTCATGGTCGGCGTCACGGCGGTGGTGGCGATGTCGCTGGGC
>NZ_JAMZBC010000303.1 GCF_024158715.1 Halomonas sp. 707D7
GGCATCGGCGTGCTGCTTGCCATCCTCGCCATCGGCGTGTTCTTGTTCTGGGAGACGCTGCCGCTTTTGACCCGGTTCGAGACGCTGTCGCTGGAGCGGCTCTCCCCGCTTGCCTGGGGCACGCTCAAGGCGGCCATCGCCGCACTGGTGGTGGCGCTGCCGCTGGCGCTGGGCGGGGCGATCTACTCGGCGCTGTTCATGTCCGAGCGGCTGCGCGGGCGCATCAAGCCGACCCTGGAGCTGATGGAGGCGGTGCCCGGCGTGGTGGTGGGGTTCGTCGCCGGCCTGGTGCTCGCCCCCTGGGTCGAGCGCCACCTGGCGAGCGCCCTGGCACTGGTCGTGTGGCTTCCGCTGTGCGCCGTGCTGGCCGGGCTCGTCTGGCACGCTGCGCCCGCCCGGCTTCGCGGCTGGCTGCCGCTGGGTCGCGCCGGGCTGTGGCTGCTGCCCTGGTTGGCAGCGATGGCCGCCCTGGCGCTGTGGGCCGCGCCGATGATCGAACAGCAGTGGCTGGGGGGCGACCTGGTGACGCTGCTCGATCGGCGCTTCGGCCTCGACTACACCACGCGCAACACGCTGATCGTCGGGCTCGCCATGGGCTTCGCCGTGATCCCCGGCGTCTATTCGCTCGCCGAGGATGCGCTGCATGACGTTCCCCGCTCATTGATGGAAGGCGCTCAAGCGCTCGGCGCCAGCCGCTGGCAGGCGCTGTGGAAGGTGGCGCTGCCCATGGCGGGCCCGGGCATCTTCTCGGCGGCGATGATCGGCGCCGGGCGCGCCGTGGGCGAGACCATGATCGTGCTGATGGCCAGCAGCAACGCCGCCCTGATCAGCCTGAGCCCTTTCGAGGGGCTGCGCTCGTTCTCGGCGGCCATCGCCATCGAGCTGCCCGAGGCCCCGCCGGGCGGGCTGACCTATCATCTCTTGATCCTCGCGGCGCTGGTGCTTTTCCTGTTCACCTTCCTGGTCAATACCCTGGCCGAAACGGTACGCCAGCGCTTGCGACGTCGCTACCGGTCGGGAGGTGGCCGATGAAGCGCCTCGACCGCCGCCGCTGGCCCGGCGATGCGCTGTGGACCTGGCTGTGTGCCGGGTGCGTGGCGCTGTCGCTGTTCATGCTGCTCACCCTGCTCACCCTGCTGGTGGCCCGGGGGCTCGGCCACTTCTGGCCGGCGCCGCTCGAAGCGCTCACTCTGCACTCCGGCGAACAGGTGATCGGCCAGCCCGTGCGCGAGGCCCCCCTGCCACGTGGCGCAGGAAGCGAGCGGCTCTACTTCACCGGCAACCGCGAGCTCAGCGGCGCCGACTGGCGCTGGGTGGCGCTCGACGATATCGCCGCCATCAACAGGCCCGACGATGCCATCCGCCTGGAGCGAAGCCCCTGGGGCGACGTCACGGGCCACCTGACGGCCCTTGACGTGGACGGCGAGCGCCTGACCGGTGCGCCGGCGCGCGCGCGCCTTGAGCGCCTGCTGGCGCTGCCGGCCGAGCAGCGCCCGAGGGGTGAACTGATACTGACCACCGCCGAAGGCGCGGCGCTGGAGCAGCCGCTGGAGACGATCACGTCCTTTATGGCGCCCAATGCGCTCTCGACGCTGGAGAAGGCGGGGGTGTGGAGCCAGGGCGTGTGGCGTTTTCTCAGCGAAGGGCCGCGGGCGGCGAATACCGGCGGCGGGGTGTGGCCGGCGATCTTCGGCACGCTGTTGATGGTGATCGTGATGTCAGTGATCGTCACGCCTTTCGGCGTGCTGGCAGCGATCTATCTCAACGAGATCGCCCACCAGAACCGGCTGACGCGGCTGGTGCGCATCGGCGTGCGCAACCTCGCCGGGGTCCCGTCGATCGTCTACGGCGTGTTCGGGCTGGGGGTGTTCGTCTACGGCATCGGCGGCTCGATCGACACCTGGTTTTTCGATGAGGCGCTACCCTCGCCCACCTTCGGCACCGGCAGGGTCAAGAGCGCCAGCGTCAGCGAGGCCCACAGAAGCCC
>NZ_JAMZBC010000304.1 GCF_024158715.1 Halomonas sp. 707D7
CGTCTACCCGCACGCCCTGGAGAGCGTTGACGATGCCATTTCGGTCATGGCCCCGGTGGGGGCGGGCCTGATCGGCCTCAAGGTGGGCGATGTGATTACCTGGCCGCTTCCGAACCACACCACGGTGGACCTGCGCATAGACGCCATTTACTGGCAACCCGAACGCGAGAAACAGTACCACCGCTGATCATGTGCTGAAGGGCGGCACGCGCCGCCCTTCAGAGTCAACGCGCCAAGCGCTCTAGATATCGAATCCCGCTTCGCGGGCAAGCGTGGTATTGGCTTGCAGCCAGCCTTCGATGTGGCCGCAGTCGAAGGTGCGACCGCGCATGCGGAAGGCCTGGACGGTCTGGCCTTCCTGCATCAGGCGGTCGATGGCGTCGGTGAGCTGGATTTCGTTGCCGGCGCCAGGGGCCTGATCGTGAAGAAGCTCCATGATGCGGTACGGCAGCACGTAGCGGCCGATGACCGACAGGCGCGACGGGGCATCTTCCGGTTTGGGTTTCTCGACCACGCCGCGCATGTCGGCGCTTTCACCGGCCTGGGGTTCGTCGCAATCGACGATGCCGTAACGGTACACTTCGTCCTCGGGCACCGCTTCCACCATGATCTGCGAAGCGTTGTTGGCATCCCAGCGCTTCACCATGTCGCCCAGGTCGCAGCCCTGGCCTTGCGGCTGGGGCTTCACCAGCACGTCCGGCAGGATGACGGCGAAGGGCTCGTTCTGGTCCAGCAGATGGGCGGCGCAGTAGATGGCGTGGCCCAGGCCCTTGGCGTTGGGCTGGCGCACGCTGGTGACCTTGAGTCGAGGCGGCGCGATGGCCGAGAGGGTTTCCAGCAGCGCATCCTTGCCCTTGGTGGCCAGCGAATGCTCGAGCTCGAAATGCGCATCGAAGTGATCCTCGATGGCCGACTTGCCCGTGCGGGTGACGAGGATGATCTCGTCGATGCCGGCCGCCAGGGCCTCCTCGACCACGTGCTGGATCAGCGGGCGATCCACCACCGGCACCATCTCCTTGGGAATCGCCTTGCTGATGGGCAGAAGGCGTGTACCGAAACCCGCCACCGGAATGATGGCCTTACGGACCTGAGTCATTGAATCATCCTTTGTCATGCAACGTCTTCGCGTCATCTGTCATGGCGAGCGGTCACTGCCGCCACGCCTGAATCTTTTCGAGCAGTGCCCCGGTGCTGGGGTCGAACACCGTGGGCGTATCCACCGGCTCGCCTTCGAGCTGCTGATAAAGGCTGGTGGCGAGCTTCTTGCCCAGCTCCACCCCGGGCTGATCGAAGGGGTTCACGTTCCACAGCACCGACTGCACGAATACCTTGTGTTCGTAAAGCGCCAGCAGCGCGCCGATGCTCCAGGCATCCAGACGCTGCATCAAGATGACGCTGTTGGGCTGGTTGCCGCGGTAGCCCTGGGCCATTTGCCCGCGCGAGACCGCCGGGATCGCGTCGTCACCGAGCGCGAACAGCTGGGACTGCGCCAGGCAGTTGGCGAGCGTCAAATGCTCCTGTGCGTTCAGGGTATCGGCCAGCGGCCCTTCGATGCCATGCTCGCGGCTGGCCACGGCGATGAAATCCGCGCTGACCGTATGGCTGCCCTGATGCAATAGCTGATAGAACGCGTGCTGGGCATTGGGGCCGACATCGCCCCAGATGATCGGGCAGGTGGCGTGGGGCACGAGCTTATGATCGAGCCCCACGCTCTTGCCGTTGGACTCCATTTCCAGCTGCTGGAGGTATGCCGGCACGCTCGCCATACGCGCATCGTAAGGCAGCACCGCGTGGGTGGCGATATTCAGAAACTGCGAATTCCACGCCCCGATGACGGCCATGAGCACCGGCACGTTCTCCTGGAGCGGCGCGGCCAGAAAGTGCTTATCGATAGCGTGGGCGCCTTCGAGCAGCTCGTCGAACGTCTTCATGCCGAGCTGCATGGCGACACTCACCCCGATG
>NZ_JAMZBC010000305.1 GCF_024158715.1 Halomonas sp. 707D7
CAGCCCGTCGTTGCCGCCGAGCTCCAGCAGCACGATGGCCGGCTCGCGGTCTTTGAGGATCTCGGCGAAGCGCTCGGCGCCGCCGCCGCTGGTCTCACCGCTGATGCTCGAGTTGACGACCACGGCCTGCTCCGCCAGACGCCGCTCGAGCAGGCTCACCCAGCCCTGGTCCTGCTCGAGACCGTAGGCCGCGCTTAGACTGTCGCCCATCACCAGCAGCGTCGGACGCTCCTCGGCAACGGCCTGGGGCAGGGCGACGACTACCAGGGCCAGTGCCCCCGCGGTTACCATGGATGCCATACGCCACCTTGAAGGGATGCCACGTTTCATGTCCGACTCCTTTGACCACGATACGAAACCCGCCGCGTCGCCCGAGACAGCGCGCACGAGCGCGGCCATGCCGCAAACCCCCGGTGTATCACATGCATCGCCGGTTCTGCTAGCCGAGAAACTCTCCAAGGCGGTCAGAAGCGGCGAGCGCTCGCTGACCATCCTCAAGGATCTGTCGCTGAGCGTCGCCCAAGGCGAAAGCGTGGCGATCCTCGGCAAGAGCGGGGCGGGCAAGTCCACCCTGCTCGGGCTGCTCGCCGGGCTCGACACCCCGAGCGATGGCGAGCTCAGTCTGTTCGGCCACCCCTTGAGCCGGCTCGACGAGGACGGGCGCGCCGCGCTGCGTGCCGGGCGGGTGGGGTTCGTGTTCCAGAACTTCCAGCTGCTGCCGACCTTGAGCGCCCTCGAGAACGTGCTGCTGCCGCTGGAGCTCTCGACACGGGCAGGCGAAAGCCACACGGCGCGCGACTGGCTCGAACGAGTAGGGCTTGGCGAGCGTATCGATCATCTGCCCAAGCAGCTCTCCGGGGGCGAGCAGCAGCGAGTGGCGATCGCCCGGGCCTTCGTCACCGACCCGGAGCTGGTCTTCGCCGACGAGCCCACCGGCAACCTGGACCCGGACACCGGCGCCCAGGTGATCGATCTGCTCTTCACGCTCAACCGCGAAGCGGGCACCACCCTGATCCTGGTCACCCACGACCACGCCCTGGCGCGGCGCTGCGATCGCTGTCTGCGCCTGGCGGCGGGCCGGCTCGACGCCTTCGACCCGGCCGTGGAAGGCGGTGGCGATGAGTAGCGTGAACTGGCGGCTGGCCGGGCGCAGCCTCCGGCGCGACCTTCGCGCCGCCGACGTGCGCGCGCTGTTCGTGGCGCTGGTGCTCGCCGTAGCCGCGGCCACCATGATCGCCTTCTTTCTCGACCGCCTGGAGCGCGGGCTCGAGCGCCAGGCGGGGCAGATGCTGGGCGGCGATCTGGTGCTCGAACAGCGCGACCCCTTCGACGACGCCCTGCGCGCCACCCTCGAGCAGGCCGGGTTCGTGCTGAGCGATCAGGTCGACCTGGTATCGATGATCAGCCAGGGCGAGCGCTTTCAGCCCACCAGCCTCAAGGCGGTGGATGACGTCTACCCGCACTACGGCGTCAACCGGGTCGATCGCGGTGAAGGGGTCGAGGAGATCTCGTCCGGCCCGCCCGCCGGGCAAGCCTGGGCGGACCCGCGCCTGGCAGAGCTTCTCGGGCTGACGCTCGGCGAGCGTGTCCAGGTCGGCCAGACCGAGCTCGCCGTGACCGGGATCATCGAGCGCGAGGCGGACCAGTCCGCCGGGTTCGGCAACTTCAATCCGCGCCTGATGATCAACACCGCCGACCTGGAGGCGACGGGGCTCGTCCAGCCCGGCTCGCGCATCGAGTTCGAACTGCTCGCCGCCGGCTCGGCCCAGGCACTGGAGCAGGTCCAGCCGCTGCTGTCGAGGTTGCGCGAACAGGGCGTCGAGGTGCGCGACGTGCGCGTCGACCGCCCGCAGCTCGGCAACGCCCTGGCGCGGGCGGAGAGTTACCTGAGCCTGGCCGGGCTGGTCGCGGTGCTGCTGGCCGGCGTGGCGGTGTCCAGGTGGCGCTCCACGT
>NZ_JAMZBC010000306.1 GCF_024158715.1 Halomonas sp. 707D7
GGTGGCGGGGGTGGCCGGCAGGCGCTCGACGAGCACGTCGAGCACGCCGCCGCAGGGCAGCGCCACGTTGGCCACGGCCCCTTCGCCCTCGCCGTAGCGGGTGAGCGTGATCGGCGCCTCAAAAGCGCCGTGCCCCAGCCGCGCGAGGAAATCCTCCTCCACGCAGCCGCCGGAGAGCGAGCCGACGTGCTCGCCGCGCGCGTTGGCACACAGCCACGCCCCCGGCGCCCGGGGCGAGGAGCCGAAGGTTTCCAGCACCGTGCACAGCCAGATCGTCTCGCCCTGGTCGCACCAGGCAAGCGAGCGCTCGATGACTTTCAGATCCAGATGTTGCATGACATTACGCGTTCCTCGTTGGGCGCCGGGGTGGTCGAGCCGGGTTTCCCCTCAAGCGTAGACCAGTCGATGAGTCTTGATGCAGGTTATCGGATACGCCGGGCCGAGCCTTCCATTCGCGTCTATGCTTAACCCGTCATGACCGTGACCCGGTATCGCATCATAATTAAAGGCAATGAAAATGACCTCCACGACGACGTTCGAGAAGCATCGCGAGAGCGCTCAAACGCGCTCAAGCGTTGCCTTGACCATCAACGGCCAGCGCCACGAGCTGACGCTTGATAACCGCACGACGCTGCTCGATGCCCTGCGCGAACACCTGAACCTGACCGGCTCCAAGAAAGGCTGCGACCACGGCCAGTGCGGCGCCTGCACGGTGTTCATCGACGGCCAGCGGGTCAACGCCTGCCTGACCCTGGCCGTCATGCACCAGGACGACGAGATCACCACCATCGAAGGTGTCGGCGGCGTCGAGCACCTGGACCCGATGCAGCAGGCGTTCATCGACCACGACGCCTTCCAGTGCGGCTACTGCACGCCGGGTCAGATCTGCTCGGCGAAGGCGACCCTCGAGGAGATCCGTGCCGGCATCCCGAGCCACGTGACCGGTGATTTGACCGGTCCCATCGAGATCACCGACGAAGAGATTCGCGAGCGCATGTCCGGCAACCTGTGCCGCTGTGGCGCCTACGCCAACATTCTCGAGGCCATTCGGCAGGTCGCCAAGGAGCGCGCATGAAAGCCTTCTCGTTCGAGCGCGCAACCGATGCTGCCCAGGCGGCCAAGCGCGCCTTTGAAATGCCGGGCAGCAAGTTCATCGCCGGCGGCACCAACCTCCTGGATCTGATGAAGCACGAGATCGAGGTGCCGCCGCACCTGATCGACGTCACCCGCATCGGTCTCGACGAGATCACCGCCACCGACGACGGCGGGCTCAGGATCGGCGCGCTGGTCAGCAATACCGCCCTCGGCGCGGACGAGCGCATCCGGCGCGACTACCCGGTGCTCAGCCGGGCACTGTTCTCCGGCGCCTCGAGCCAGCTGCGCAACAAGGCCTCGACTGGCGGCAACCTTCTTCAGCGCACCCGTTGCCCCTACTTCTTCGACCCCAAGATGCCCTGCAACAAGCGCGAGCCGGGTGCGGGCTGCGCCGCCCTCGACGAGGGCGCCGACCCCCGCCAGCTCGGTGTGATCGGCACCTCGGAGCACTGCATCGCCACGCACCCATCCGACATGGCGGTGGCGCTGCGCGTGCTCGACGCCGAGGTGGAGACCGTCGACCCGGAAGGGCGCACCCGCCGGCTCACCCTCGACGAGTTCTACCCGTTGCCCGACGACACCCCGGAAGTGGAGAGCGCGCTGTCGCCGGGTGAGATCATCACCGCCGTGGTGCTGCCGGCCCCGGTGGGCGGCACCCAGCGCTACTTCAAGGTGCGTGACCGCGCCTCCTACGCGTTTGCGCTGGTCTCGGTGGCGCTGATCGAGCAGGAGAACGGCGAGGGCCGCGTGGCGCTGGGGGGTGTCGCTCCCCGGCCCTGGCGGCGCGACGCCGCCGACGCCGAACTCGCCAAGGGCGCCACGGCGGCACAGGTTGCCGGACATGCGCT
>NZ_JAMZBC010000307.1 GCF_024158715.1 Halomonas sp. 707D7
GGCGGTGATGGTCGAGGGGCTCACGCCGCTGTCGAGCAGCCCGCCGATGATCGCCTTGGCCATGTTGCCCGCGCCGATGAAGGTGATGGTGTTCGCCATGGAAAATCCTTTGTCGTGAAAATGGGCCGCGCGGGGCGGCGGGTACGTCGTGGCTCAGGCGGTGCCTTCGGGCTTTGCCGGGCGCGCGCCGAAGATCGCGCTGCCCAAGCGTACCAGAGTGGCGCCCTCCATGACGGCGGCCTCCAGGTCGTCGCTCATGCCCATCGAGAGCGTGTCGAGCGGCGCCTCGGGCAGCGCCGCCTGGAGCTCGCGCAAAAGCGCCTGCAGCGCGGCGAAGGGCGCGCGCTGGTCAGTGGCATTCGTGGCCGGTGCGGGAATCGCCATCAGCCCGCGCAGCGCGAGCCCCGGGAGCGTGGCGACCTCGCGAGCCAGCGCCAGCGTCTGCTCGGGGGCGACGCCGGACTTGCTCGGCTCGCGGCTGATGTTGACCTGCAGGCAGACGTTGAGCGGCGGCAGGTGCGCGGGGCGCTGCTCGCTCAGGCGCCGGGCGATCTTTTCGCGCTCGACGCTGTGCATCCAGGCGAAGTGCTCGGCCACCGCGCGGGTCTTGTTCGACTGCAGCGGACCGATGAAATGCCACTCGATGTCGTCGAGGTCCGAAAGCGCGTGCTGCTTGTCGAGCGCCTCCTGCAGGTAATTCTCGCCGAAGGCGCGCTGGCCGTGGTGCCAGGCGTCGCGCACCATCGCCGCTGGCTTGGTCTTGCTGACCGCCAGCAGCCGAGCACCGCTCGCCGGGCGCCCGGCGGCGTCGAGGGCGCGGGCGAGACGTGACCGCGCCTGTTCCAGGGATTCGCCTAGCGCGATCTCTGCCATACTGAGGTACCTCATACCGCCGGGGAAGAGAGATGGATATTACCGAACTGCTGGCATTCTCGGCAAAGCAGAATGCGTCCGACTTGCACTTGAGCGCCGGCCTTGCGCCGATGATCCGGGTCGATGGCGACATTCACCGCCTCAACGTGCCCGCGATGACCCACAAGGAGGTGCTCGCGCTGATCCACGCGGTCATGAACGAGCGCCAGCGCCGCGAGTTCGAGGAGCAGCTGGAGACCGACTTCTCCTACGCGCTGCCCAAGGTGGCGCGCTTTCGGGTCAACGCCTTTCACCAGGCGCGCGGCGCCGGGGCGGTGTTTCGCACCATTCCGAGCGAGGTGCTGTCGATGCAGGCGCTGGGCCTGGGCGAGGTGTTCGAGCGCCTGGCGATGCTGCCGCGTGGCCTGGTGCTGGTGACCGGGCCCACCGGGTCGGGCAAGAGCACCACGCTCGCGGCGCTGATCGACTTCATCAACGAGCACCGCTTCGAGCACATCCTCACCATCGAGGACCCGGTCGAGTTCGTCCACGACAGCAAGCGCTGCCTGATCAACCAGCGCGAGGTGCACCGCGACACCCACAGCTTCGCCAACGCCTTGAGAAGCGCGCTGCGCGAGGACCCGGACGTGATCATGGTGGGCGAGCTTCGCGATCTGGAGACGATCCGGCTGGCGCTGACCGCGGCGGAAACCGGGCACCTGGTGTTCGCCACGCTGCACACCACCTCGGCGGCGAAGACCATCGATCGGATCATCGACGTCTTTCCCGGCGAGGAGAAGTCCATGGTGCGCTCGATGCTCTCGGAGTCGCTCCAGGCGGTGGTGGCGCAGACGCTGTTGAAGCAGCAGGGCGGCGGGCGGGTGGCGGCCCACGAGATATTGATCGCCACCTCGGCGGTGCGCAACCTGATCCGCGAGGACAAGGTCGCCCAGATCTACTCGGCGATGCAGACCGGCGTGAACTTGGGAATGCAGACCCTGAACGCCTCGCTCACGGCGCTGGTCAAGCAGGGCAAGGTGAGTTTCGAGGAGGCCCAGACTCGGGCCAACG
>NZ_JAMZBC010000308.1 GCF_024158715.1 Halomonas sp. 707D7
CCGTCACGAAACGGCGTGGGGAGCCCTGCGAGCTTCTCGAGGGTGGTTTCCCGCAGGTGCTCGTCGGTATCGAACACCAGCGGTGCCTGCTTGCGCCGGGGAATCTCGATGGCGGTGATCTCGCAGGAGAAGCGGCCGACCTTTTGCGCAGCGGCGGCCTTCTGCTGGGAACGCAGTGCGAAGGCGTCCTGATCCTCCCGGGAAATACCGAACTGCTCGGCGACGTTTTCCGCCGTTTCCGGCATGGAGTCGATGCCGAAGGACTTTTTCATCAGCGGATTGACGAAGCGCCAGCCGATGGTGGTGTCCTCGATGGCTTGACCACGAGAGAAGGCGCTGTCGGCCTTGCCCATCACGTAAGGCGCGCGGGACATCGACTCCACGCCGCCGGCCAGGGCCAGCGCCATCTCACCCGCCTTGATGGCGCGAAACGCGGTGCCCACGGCATCCATGCCGGAACCGCACAAGCGGTTCATGGTGGTGCCGGGCACGCTGGAGGGAAGGCCCGCCAGCAGCGACGACATGCGTGCCACGTTGCGGTTGTCCTCGCCGGCCTGGTTGGCGCAGCCCATGAAGACTTCCTCGATGGCTGCCGGGTCGAGCTGCGGCGCCTCGGCGAGCACCGCCTTGAAGATCGTCGCGGCCATATCGTCCGGACGTACCGGGGCGAGTGTTCCGCCGAAGCGGCCGATCGCCGTACGGCGAGGGTGACACAGATAGACATCGCTCATGGTGGGCTCCTTACTGGCCGGCGTGGGCGCGATCGGTGCGCGCTTTCAGTTCGCGCAGAATGGTCAGCTCGTTCTCGCCGGGCTCCGGCGTGCTCTCCAGCTGCTCGGCAAAACGGATCTCCCAGCCGGTGGCCTCCTGCACCTGCTCGCGGGAAACACCCGGGTGCAGCGAGACGACGACCAGCTCCTTGGTCTCCGGGTCCGGCTTCATCACGCACAGGTCGGTAATCACCCGGGTCGGCCCCTTGCCGATGTTGGGCACGTTATCGCGGCCCTTGCCGTCTCGGCCAAAGCCGAGGGTGGTGACGAAGTCGACCTTCTCCACGAACGCGCGGCTGGAGTGCTTGAGCGTGATGAACACTTCGCCGGCGTTGGTGGCGATCTCCGGCGCCCCGCCGCCGCCGGGCAGGCGCACCTTGGGCTCGCGGTAGTCGCCGATCAGCGTGGTGTTGAGGTTGCAGTACTTGTCGATCTGGGCGGTGCCCAGAAAGCCGACGTCGATCTTGCCGCCCTGCAGCCAGTAGCGAAACATCTCCGGCACCGCCACGGTGGTCAGCGCGGTTTCGGCAAGCTCGCCGTCGCCGATGGAGAGCGGCAGCACGTTGGGCTTGGTCTGCAGCGTGCCGGACTCGTAGATCAGCACCACGTCCGGGGCGTGGGTCAGCCGCGCCAGGTTGGCGGCTTCCGAGGGCAGGCCGATGCCCACGAAGCAGGTCGAGCCGTTCTCCAGCGCCCGGGCGGCGGTGACGGTCATCATTTCGGAAGAGGTGTATTCGAGACTCATCAGGCGCTCTCCCCTGTTTGATGCACGTTGTCGTCAAGCCACTGGGTGAAAGTATCGCGGTCGCGGGCGATGGCGTCCCACTCCTTGTAGAAACGGTTGCTGCGCCCGTAGTAGCCGTGGGTGTAGGACGGCAGCGCGCCCTTCTCGGCGACGACGATGGCGCTGATCGCCCAGCCGGGAATCACGCAGGCGTTGGGGTGGGTGTCCAGATCGTCGACGATCTCCTCGACCGTGACGATGCTGTGTCTGGCTGCCAGCACGGCCTCCTTCTGCACGCCGACGATGCCTTCGACCAGCACGTTGCCCTGACGGTCCGCACGCTGGGCGTGGATGATCGAGACGTCCGGGCGCACCGACGGCACCGCCGCCAGCCGCTCGCCGGTGAACGGGCACTCGATGAACTTGATC
>NZ_JAMZBC010000309.1 GCF_024158715.1 Halomonas sp. 707D7
GTGCCTCGCTGGCGCTCGTTACGCCGCGCTACGAGGTTGGTGCCACCCCATCCCGTAGCGCGGGTAAGCCGTAGGGCGCACCCGCGAAAGGCAGCGCGAGGCGGTGCTGCAGGCGGCAATGGCACATCCGGGCGGCTGAACGCCGCCACGCGGGTGCCTCGCTGGCGCTCGTTACGCCGCGCCACAAGGTGGGTGCCACTCCATCCCGTAGCGCGGGTAAGCCGTAGGGCGCACCCGCTAAAGGCAGCGCGAAGCGGTGCTACAGGCGGCAATGGCACATCCGGGCGGCTGAACGCCGCCACGCGGGTGCCTCGCTGGCGCTCGTTACGCCGCGCTACGAGGTTGATGCCACCCCATCCCGTAGCGCGGGTAAGCCGAACGGCGCACCCGCGAAAGGCATCGCGAAGCGGTGCTACAGGCGGCAATGGCACATCCGGGCGGCTGAACGCCGCCACGCGGGTGCCTCGCTGGCGCTCGTTACGCCGCGCTACGAGGTTGGTGCCACCCCATTCCGTAGCGCGGGTAAGCCGTAGGGCGCACCCGCTAAAGGCAGCGCGAAGCGGTGCTTGGCGTAAGGTACGCAGGCAACAAAAAACCCCGCAATCGCTTGCGGGGTTCGGGTCATGCCATGGCCTGCTTAGCCGAGCAGGTGCTCGACGGCGGCGCGTTCTTCACGCAGTTCTTTCTCGGTGGCCTGCATCTTTTCCTTGCTGAAGGCGTCGATTTCGAAGCCCTGGACGATCTCGTACTTGCCGCCCTGACAGCGCACCGGGTAGGAGTAGATGATGCCTTCCTCGATGCCGTAGCTGCCGTCGGACGGGATCGCCATGCTGACGATGCCCTTGGAACCCAGCGCCCAGTCGCGCATGTGGTCGATGGCAGAGGACGCCGCCGAGGCCGCGGAGGAAGCGCCACGCGCCTTGATGATCGCGGCACCGCGCTGCTGCACGGTGGGGATGAAGTCGTTCTCGTACCAGTCGCGCTCGACCAGCTCGCTTGCCGCCTTGCCGTCGACGGTGCACTGGGCGATGTCCGGGTACTGGGTCGCGCTGTGGTTGCCCCAGATGATCATGTTCTCGACATCGGTGACGTGCTTGCCTGTCTTCTGGGCAAGCTGGGTCAGCGCGCGGTTGTGATCCAGGCGGGTCATCGCGGTGAACTGGCCCTTGTCGAGATCCGGCGCGTTTGCGGATGCGATCAGGGCGTTGGTGTTGGCCGGGTTACCCACGACCAGCACTTTCACGTCGCGGCTGGCGTTGTCGTTGAGCGCCTTGCCCTGGACCGAGAAGATCGCGGCGTTGGCCTCGAGCAGGTCCTTGCGCTCCATGCCCGGACCGCGCGGACGCGCACCCACCAGCAGGGCGTAGTCGGCATCCTTGAAGGCGACGTTGGGGTCGTCGGAGGCGATGATTTCCTGTACCAGCGGGAAGGCGCAGTCGTTGACTTCCATCACCACGCCATTGAGCGCATCCATGGCCTGGGGAATTTCCAGAAGCTGGAGAATGACGGGCTGATCCGCGCCCAGCATGTCGCCGGCGGCAATACGGAAAATGAGTGAGTAGCTGATCTGGCCGGCACCGCCGGTAATCGCAATACGTACGGGATCTTTCATCATTGCTCCTTGGTTGATTCGCCTTGGGATGGGTCGACAAAACTCAAGACGCCAAGATGGTATGCTCAGTTCACCGAAAACTCAATTAGACGAGAGGCGACCCGCCCGCTCGCGCCGGCCCAAGCTCGCCGCCACGCCGGGATTGCGCTATGGTGTGAGCCGTTGCCCACGCCTGTTCCATGACGAGACCGTTTGATCCCATGCGACGCATTCCCCTCTCCTACGCGCTGGCCCTGGCGTTCGTGCTGGCGCGGATCAGCCCGTCATTCTCCAGCTTCTGGAAATTCCCCAGGCCATGG
>NZ_JAMZBC010000310.1 GCF_024158715.1 Halomonas sp. 707D7
CTCAGGCGTTGACCGGGTGCTTCGGCGCCTGGCCCTGGAGCACGGCGAGCACGTCCTCCACGCAGGTGGTGCTGAGCGTGGTCAGGGCGTTCTCGGTGTAGCCGGCGATATGGGCGCTGACGATCACGTTGTCGAGGGCGTAGAGCGGGCTCTCGGTCAAAGGCTCCTGCTCGAAGGCGTCGATCGCCGCGCCCGCCAGGCGCTTCTCGTCGAGCGCCGCGTAAAGCGCCGCTTCGTCGACGATGCCACCGCGAGCGGCGTTGATCAGCATGGCCGTGGGCTTCATCAGCGCCAGGCGTTCGGCGTCGATCAGGTGATGCGTCTGCTCGGAGAGGCCCACGTGCAGGGTGATGAAGTCCGCCTCGCGGCAGAGGGTATCGAGATCGACGAGCTCCACGCCCATCGCCTCGACCGCCGCCGGGTTGGCGAAGGGATCGAAGGCGATCACGCGCATCTCGAAGCCCGAGGCGCGCTTGGCAACCGCCTGGCCGATGCTGCCGATGCCGACGATGCCCAGCGTCATGCCGTGCACGTCGCGGCCGAAGCAGCGCGGCCACTCGCCGGCGCGGGTGGCCGCGTCGACCCGGGGCAGGTCGCGGGCCAGCGACAACAGCAGCGCGAAGGTGAAGTCCGCTACCGCGTGACGGTTGGCGGCGGGCACGTTGGTCACGCTCACGCCGTGGCGCTTCGCGGCGGCCAGGTCGATGTTGTCCACGCCCACGCCGTGCTTGGCGACCACCTTGAGGTGGGGCAGCGCGGCGAACACCGCCTCGGTCATCGGGTTGAAGGCGACGATGGCGGCGTCGGCATCGGCGGCGCGGGCGATGAAGTCCGCCTCGCTGATGTCCGCCGGCAGGCTCTCGACGGTGGCGCCCGCCGCCTCGATCAGATCGAAAGGCGTGCGGGAGTACTTGGCGAAGGAAGGGGAGGTGCAGACGATCTTCACGCGAACTCCTTAGAACAGGCTGAGCTGATGGCGGCTGGCGACGATGTCGGACAGCTCCGGCACGAACTTGTCGCCGTCGCCCTGAGCCAGGGCACTGGCGTAGAGATCGCTCACCGCGTGGGCGACGTCGGCCTTCACTTCCAGGGCATCGGCCAGCGCCGCCACGTAGCGGATGTCCTTGCCGGCGTTGGCCAGGGTGAAGCGGTGGGCGTTGCGGTCGCGCTCGAGCACGTACTGGAAGAAGGTCTGGTAGAAGCCGCTGTCCATGCGCGAGCCGCGAATGACGCTGTCGAACACTTGGGGCGAGATGCCGGCCTTGGCGCCGATGGTCAGCGCCTCGGAGAACACCGCGCCGTAGCTCATGGCCAGAAACTGGTTCAACAGCTTCATAGTGTGGCCGGTGCCGACGCCGCCGCAGTGCAGGATCTTGCCCGCCCAGGTCTCGAGCACCGGGCGCAGGCGCGCAAGCGTCTCGTCGTCACTGCCGACGATGGCCTGGAGCTGGCCGGACTCCGCCTGGGTGGGGGTGCCGCCGAGGGCCGCATCCACCAGGGTGATGCCGTCGTCGGCGAGCGACTCGGCCAGGCGCCGGGTCACGGTGGGCTGGGACGTGGAGCAGTCGACGATGATCAGCGCGTTGCCTGCCGCCTTGGCGCCGGCGCGCAGGCCGTTGTCGCCGTCGATCACCTGTTCGACGTGCTCGGAGGTGGGCACGCAGAGAAACACGATGCTGCAGTCGCGGCCCAGCTCGGCGGCGTTCTCACCGCCCTCGGCGCCCTTGGTGACGAGGGCATCGACCGCCACAGCCTTGGGATCGAAGGCCTTGAGCGGGTAGCCCGCGGCGAGGATGTTGGAGGCCATGTAGCCGCCCATCAAGCCGAGTCCGATAAAACCGATGCGTTCCATGATGCTCTCCTTATGTGACTGCGGCGGGCAGGTGCCTGGCAGCACCTGCC
>NZ_JAMZBC010000311.1 GCF_024158715.1 Halomonas sp. 707D7
TCGTCAGCCTGCTGGTCGGCGCGGGCAGCGTCGGCCCCGGGCGGGTGATGGCGCTCTTCCAGGGCGCCGTGGACAGCGAGGCGCACTTCGTGGTGTGGGAGCTGCGCGTGCCGCGCACCCTGATCGGCCTGGTGGTCGGCATGGCGCTGGGCGTGGCCGGGGCGCTGTTGCAGGCGGTGTCGCGCAACCCCCTGGCGGAGCCCGGACTTCTCGGGGTGAGCGCCGGCGCCGCCTTTGCCGTGGCCCTGGCGCTAGTGCTCGGTGCAAGCGCCGCGACCCTGCGCATCTCGGTGGCCCAGCTGGGCGCCCTGGTCGGCTGCATCTGCGTACTGGGCGTGGCGCGCTTTCGCGGCGTGGGCCACGACCCGGTGCGCCTGGTGCTGGCCGGCGCGGCGTTCTCCGGGCTTCTGGGTTCGCTCACCGCGCTCATCCTGCTGTATGACCAGCGCGCCGCGGACGAGATCCGCTTCTGGGTGGTGGGAAGCTTGGCCGGGCGCCGCCTGGAGGATCTGGTCAGCGTGCTGCCGAGCCTGCTCGTTGCGCTCGTGGCGGTGGCGCTCACCGCCCGGCCTTTGGCCGCGCTGGCGCTGGGCGAGCGCGCCGCCTCCGGGCTTGGCCACCGTCCGGGGCTGATCCGCTGGATCGTGATCGGCTGCGTGGCGCTGCTGGTGGGGGCGGCCACGGCGATTGCCGGCCCCATCGCCTTCGTCGGCCTGGTGGTGCCCTTCGTCGCCCGGGCGCTCACCGGGCCGGACATTCGCCGCACGCTGTGGTTCTGCCTGCCGATCGGCCCTCTGATCGTGCTCGGCGCCGACATCGTCTCGCGGGTGGTAGTGGCGCCTTCGGAGCTGCCGCTTGGCGTGCTCACGGCGCTGTGCGGGGCGCCGGTGCTCATCGCGGTGGTTCGCGCCCGGCGCCTGCCCATGCTCTAATTCACTCAATGACCGACTATGGCAACCAAGACAACCTCCGCCCCCGGCTACCTCGAGGGCTTCTCGACAAGCCACCCGCGCCGCATGGCTGAGCGCAAGGCCACATCTGCGCTCACCCCGCCGGGCTACTGGCGCCTGGCCTGGCACTCGCGCGGCAACGCCCGCAGCGTGCTTATCGAGCGCCGCGCCGTGGCGGTCAACGCCGGGCTGGCGCTTGCCATCGCCGTGGTCGGCGTGCTCTACCTGAGCCTGGGCAGCGTGGCGGTATCGCCCGGCGAGGTAATCGCCGCGCTCACCGGGCGCGGTGACATGATGACCACCTTCATGGTCCAGGAGCTTCGCCTGCCGCGCCTGGCGGCGGCCTGCTTCACCGGCGCGGCCTTTGCCCTGGCGGGCGTGTTGATGCAGACCCTGGCGCGCAATCGCCTGGCGACCCCCGGCATCATCGGCATCGACAACGGCGCCACGGCCTTTGCGGTGGCCTCCATCCTGGGCATGGGGTTTTCCATCGCGCCCCCGGCCATGGCGCTGGCCGGCGCCACCACCGCCGCCGTGATCACCTTCGGGCTTTCCGCCGGCAGCGGCACTCAAGGGTATCGGTTCATCGTCGCCGGTATCGGCGTGGGGGCGGTGTTCGGTGCGCTCACCCAGTTCTTTCTCGCCAAGGTGCCCATCGATACCGCCAACGCCGCCTACCCCTGGACCGTGGGCACGCTCAACGCCCGCTCGGGGAGCGCGGTATGGCTTCTGGGCGTGGGGCTGGCGGTAGGGCTCTTGCTGGCCCTGGTGCTGGCGCGCTCGCTCTCGCTTCTGCGCTTCAAGGATGCGGTGGCCTGCGGGCTCGGGGTGAAGGTGCGTGCCTGCCGGCTGCAGGTGCTCGCGCTCTCCGTGGTGCTCACGGGGCTTGCGGTGGCGGTGGCGGGGCCGGTGGGCATGGTGGCGCTGATCGGTCCGGAGAT
>NZ_JAMZBC010000312.1 GCF_024158715.1 Halomonas sp. 707D7
CCCGTCGCCAGCCGGACGCCTACGCGCCCGGCGGTGGCAGCGCCTACCCCGGCGGCGCGGGTGGCGGCCTGGGTCTTGGCCAGCCAGGCGGTTATTGAGACTTCGGCGCCTTCGATCGGCGCCGTGTCGCTATCGGTCAAAAAATAGAGAACGAATGGGAAGTCGACGCATGAAGAAGATGATTCACTCAACGCGAGCGAGTCTGGTGACGCTTATGGCCGCACTGGCGCTTTCGGCCTGCTCGGGGGACGACGAAACCCAGACGCCGCAGGGACAGGCGCAAGGGCAGCAGGAGCCGCCGCCGCACGAGGTCCAGGTCGCCGAGGTACGCCGCCAGGACCTGCCGATCAACAAGGCCTACCCATCGCTTCTTCGCAGCGACAGCGAAGTGGTGATCGTGGCGCGGGTGGATGGCTATCTCGAAGAGCGTCACTTCCAGCCTGGCCAGATGGTCGAGCAGGGCGACGAGCTCTATACCATCGAACCCGACCGTTACCAGGCGGCGGTGAGTCAACGCGAGGCGGACTTGCAAAGCGCTCGCGCCGAGGCGGCGCGTACCCAGCGCGACGCCCAGCGCTTCGAGCAGCTTCTCAGCCAGAACTCGGTCAGCCGTCAGCAGTACGATCAGGCGGTCGCCGAGCAGCGCGTGGCCCAGGCAAGCGTGACCCAGGCGGAAGCGGCACTGCGCAGCGCCAACCTGGATCTCGACTACTCCAGCGTCGAAGCACCGGTCGCCGGCATGATCAGTCTGAGCCAGATCAACCTGGGGAACCTCGTGACCTCTGGCACCGAGCTTGCCACCATCACCCCGCTCGATCCGCTGGAAGTGCGCTTCCAGCTGCCCCAGCGTGACGCTTTCGAACTGCGTCGCCAGCTCAACGACAGCGGCAACGACGCTCCCATCGTCGCGCGGCTGAGCGTGCCGGGACTCTCCGGAAGCGAAGGTGCCGAACTCGAGGGCGAACTGCAGTTCTTGGGGTCTCGCGTGGACAGCGGCACCAGCACCGTTCAGGCCTCCGCCACTTTCGACAACCCGGACGCCGCCGTGCTGCCGGGCCAGTTCGTGCGCGTGCGCCTGGACGGCCTAAAGCGCTTCAACGTGATCGCCGTACCGGAAATCGCCGCGACCCAGGGGCTGATGGGCCCGCGCGTATACGTGCTCGACGAGGACAACAAGGCGCGCGAGCGCACCGTGCAGCTGGGTGACGTGGCTGGTCCCTGGCAGATCATTCTCGATGGCCTCGAAGAGGGCGATCGGGTGATCGTGGGTGACCCTGCCGGTATCGAGCCGGGCATGACCATCGACCCGCAGCCCTTCGACGGGGATGCCGAGAACATCGTCGAGGACGTCGAACAAGCCGAAGCCGAAGAGCAGCGCGAGCAGGCCGAGGCCGCCTCCGAGGCGGGCGGCGCGGGCGGCGGCATGCCGGCCGGTGAAGGAGAAGAGGGCGCGCAATAATGAATTTCTCCAACTTCTTCATCAGTCGTCCGATCTTCGCCACGGTACTGGCGATCATCCTGACGCTGGTCGGAGCGATGGCCATGCGGATACTGCCGATCGAGCAGTATCCCAGCGTGGTGCCGCCGACGGTCTCGGTGCAGGCGCAGTTCCCCGGCGCCGACGCCGAAACCGTGGCCCAGACGGTGGCCGCCCCCCTGGCCGAGGCGATCAACGGCGTCGAGGACATGCTCTACATGACCTCGAACAGCGCCGACAACGGCATCATGAGCCTGAGCGTGGCCTTCAACATCGGCACCGATGGCGATATCAACACCATCAACGTCAACAACCGCGTGCAGGGCGCATTGTCTCAGCTCCCGGAGCAGGTACAGTCCCAGGGTGTGCAGGTCGAGCTTCGCTCCGACTCGATCC
>NZ_JAMZBC010000313.1 GCF_024158715.1 Halomonas sp. 707D7
CGACGCCTATCCGATGATCGACGCCGTGGCACGCAGAGCCGCGACGTCGTCGGATTCGCGCTACTTCGACGCCGAGCTCGAAAGCGCGGTGAAGCGCTTGCATCAGGCTGTAGCCGCGCGCCGGGCGCTCGCCGTCCCAGTGGGTGTTCAAACTCTGCGGGTCCACCTTGCCGCGCGACAGGTGATCCAGCGCCAGCAGCAGGCGCCGGGTGGCGTCGACGTCGAAGCGCGCCTCGGCGTCGCCTCCCGCCTGGCGGCTTCGCCGGTACTCGTCCAGCAGGCTGGAGGCGCGGTAGTCGCTCGGCGTGAGCCCATCCGCGTCGAGCGCCTCGAGGGCGCTCGCCAGCGCTTCGACCTGCGCTGTATCCTGCCAGACGAGCGCGCCATCGCGTAGTTGGTAGAATTCCGCCACGGGCAGGGCGTCGCTGGCGGTCGCACCGATCTGGCGCGACAGCGCCTGCTGCGTCAGCGCATCGGCATGGGCCTGCTGGATCGCCTGGGGAAGCGGCATCAGTGCCAGGGTGAAGACAGCGCTGATCGCCCATTTCTTGATCGGCAGATTCTCGTTCATAACCCCTCCCTGGGTTACTATGCGGTGGCGCATGACAACCCGGTAAAGATAAACATGCGCACTGACTATCGTTGATGGCCGAGGTCGTCGGTCGGCTCGGTGCTGCCTCTTGCAAGGTGGGCTCGCCCGCGACCGGCCTGCGTCCCCCCTCTTCACGTACAATTAACTATAGTAGGTCTTCTCACATGTGGCTTCGATGGCGCTTTCTGACCGGTCTACTGCTCGCGATTCCGCTGCTGCCGGCCCCTCTTGCCCATGCGGCTCCCCCGTCGAGTTTTCTGTCGCAGCTCGGCGCCTCGGCGCCGCCCGGGGTCTCTCCGCTCAACCATCAACTGCAGCTGCTGGCGCCGTCGGCGACCCCCCAGGCACTGGCGATGGCCGCCCAGGCGCTCGCCTGCGCCGACCCCGGCGCCGAGCGCCTGGCGGTGATCGACTACTCGCTGCCCTCCACCGAGGAGCGCCTTTGGGTGTTCGACCTGCACCAGAACCGGCTGCTGTTCAAGGAGCTGGTCTCCCACGGGCGGGGCTCCGGCGACGCCGAGGCGCGCCTTTTCTCCAATACCCCGGAAAGCTTCCAGTCGAGCCTGGGGCTGTTTCGCACCATGAACAGCTACTACGGGCGCAACGGCTACTCGCTGCGCCTGGATGGGCTTGAGGCCGACGTCAACGACCTGGCCTTCGATCGCGCCATCGTGATCCACGGGGCGAGCTACGTCAGCGAGGAGTTCATCGCCCAGACCGGTCGGCTGGGGCGCAGCCACGGCTGCCCGGCGGTGCGCGAGGACATCACCTACCCGCTGATCGACAGCCTCAAGGAGAACCAGTATGTGTTCGCCTACTACCCGGACGCCGAGTGGCTGGCGAGTTCGGCACGCGCGCGCTGCCCCGTGGAGGCTCCCTACCAGTTGGCGGCGTCGCGCTAGCGCGGCTGCGTTGAAGGACATCCTTTCGCGCCCGTTTTTTTCTGCCATGCTGAAAGCCGGACGAACCACGGCGAGGAAGGCGACATGGCGACGGTGAAGACGCTGGATCTGGCGCTTCAAGGCGGCGGTGCCCACGGGGGCTACACCTGGGGCGTGGTGGATCGACTGCTCGAGGATCCACGTATCGAGATCGAGGGCATCAGCGGCACCAGCGCCGGCGCCATGAACGGCGTGATCATGGCGGATCGGGCTTGCCATGCCGGCCAGGCTGACCGCTCGCCGCTGGACATGCTCACTGGCAACTGGAG
>NZ_JAMZBC010000314.1 GCF_024158715.1 Halomonas sp. 707D7
TTTCCTGGGGCTCACCATGTTCGAGCTGATTCGCGATGCGGCGATCCAGGGCACCGGCTGGGCGCTGCTGCCCGCGCCGCTGGTGAGCGAGGCGCTGGCCGAGCGCTCGCTGTGCCGGCTACCCCACGAGCTGGCGCTGGAAAGCTACCACTACCGCTACCTGGAAGGCGACAACCTGGGGCTGGTCGCCAGCGTGCTGCTCGACAAGGTGAGCCACTATCTCGCCACCAAGGACTAAGCTCGCCACCAAGGGCTGATGGCCCTGCCCCCTCGGGGTCTTTCTGCCTGCGTCGATCTTTCTGCCTGCGTTGAAACGCCTGACTGGAAAAAAGCGCCGCCACCTTCCACGCTAAGAAAAAGGCCGCAGAAGGAGAGCCAAGGACACGCTAGAGTAAGCGCCGGCAGTGTCATCTCCGTGTCAAGGAGCCCTGCCAGTGTCGATGTTGCCGTCAACCCAGGAGCGACTTCCACGATGGTCAAACTCGATAAGAAAGCCACCCGGCTTTACGTTCTAGACACCAATGTCCTGATCCACGACCCCGCCGCCCTCTATCATTTCGAAGAGCACGATGTGGTCATCCCCATGACCGTTCTCGAGGAGCTCGACAAGCACAAGAACGGCATTCGCGAAATCGCCCGGACCGCGCGCCAGGTCAGTCGCACGCTTTCCGATCTCACCAGCCAGGTCACCTTCGAGGAAGTCCAGGACGGCATTCCCATTCCCCGCTTGAGCGGCGACAGCGGACGGCTGCATTTTCTGTGCTACAACGATCTGAAACTGCTCGACGAGGTCAGCGACTCGCCGGATAACCGGATACTGGCCGAGACCTGCCGGCTGCGCGACGAGCGCCCGGATGCCTCGGTGATCCTGATCACCAAGGACATCAACCTGCGCATCAAGGCCGCGGCGCTGCGGGTGCCGGTGGAGGACTACCTCACCGACCGCGCCTTCGAGGACAGCGACGCCATGATCGAAGGCGCCAGCGTCGTCGAGCACTCGGGGCTCGAAGGCGCGTCGCTCTGGGAGTCGCTCAACGTCGAGGTCAACGTCGAGCGTCAGAACCACCACACCTTCTACCACCTGAGCGGCGACATGCCGGCGGACTGGCACGTCGGCATGCTGGTCTCCGACAGCGAAAACGGTGCGGAATTCGAGGCCATCGTGCGCGAGCTCGGCCCCAAGAGCGCCACGCTCCAGCTTTTGATCAACTATCGTCACCACGCCGGCGTATGGGGGGTTCACGCCCACGACAGCCGCCAGAACTTCACCCTGAACCTGCTGATGGACCCGGAGATCGACTTGGTCACCGTGGCCGGCAACGCCGGTACCGGCAAGACCTACATGACGCTGGCCGCTGCCTTCCAGCAGACCCTGGACACCAAGCGCTTCGAGCGCATCGTCTTTACCCGCGCGCCGATCCCCATGGGTGAGGACATCGGCTTTCTACCCGGCACCGAGGAGGAGAAGATGTCGCCCTGGATGGGGGCGTTCCACGACAACATGGACAACCTGCTGCGCAACGACGACGGCGAGTCGAGCTGGGACAACGGTGCCACCCGTCAGTTGATCGGCTCGCGGGTGCAGATCCGCTCGCCGGGCTTCATGCGCGGGCGCACCCTGAACGACACCTTCCTGATCATCGACGAGGCGCAGAACTTCACTCCCAAGCAGCTGAAATCACTGGTCACCCGCGCCGGGCGCAATACCAAGATCGTCTGCCTGGGCAACGTCGGCCAGATCGACACGCCCTACCTCACCGCCAACACCTGCGGCATGGCCGCCGTGGTCGAGCGCT
>NZ_JAMZBC010000315.1 GCF_024158715.1 Halomonas sp. 707D7
GCGGTAGCCGAGGAGCATCGCGTGCTCGAGGCGCCGGTGCGCATCTTCGACGACCAGAACCAGATGAAAGGCGCGTTCGAGGCCGGCGAGCTCGACCGCGACGTGATCGTCGTGGTGCGCTTCCAGGGACCCAAGGCCAACGGCATGCCGGAGCTCCACAAGCTCACGCCGTATCTCGGCGTGCTGCAGGACCGTGGCTTCAAGGTGGCGCTGGTGACCGACGGGCGCATGTCCGGCGCCTCGGGCAAGGTGCCGGCGGCGATCCATATCAGCCCCGAGGCGCTCGACGGCGGCCCACTGGCCAAGCTTCGCGACGGCGACGTGGTGGCGCTCGACGCCAATACCGGCGTGCTCGAAGCGAAGGTCGACCCGGCCACCTGGGCCGAGCGCAGCCTCGCCCACGCCGATCTCGATCACTACCACGTGGGCATGGGCCGGGAGCTGTTCGGCGGATTCCGCCACCTGGCCATGCGCGGTGAGGAAGGCGCTGGCGTGTTTGGCGGCTTCGAGGCCGACGACATCGCCCTGCAGGACAACCAGATCCGCCAGGAAGACGCCTGATGCGACCGGCGCTGATCGGCGACATCGGCGGCACCAACGCCCGCTTCGCGCTGGTCATTCCCGGTGACACGGCGCCTTACGACATGCAGAACCTTGCCTGCGCCGACTACCCGGGCCCGGTCGAGGCCGCCCGGGAGTACCTGGCCCGGGTCGGCGCCATCGACGAGCTGGCCCCTCGTGAGGCGTGCCTGGCCTTCGCCTGCCCGGTGCACAACGAGCGGGTCAAGATGACCAACAACCCCTGGGACTTTCAGAAGAGCGAGGTGAAGGCGGCGCTGGGCCTTTCGCTCTTCAAGGTGATCAACGATTTCACCGCCCAGGCGCTCGGTGTGCCCCATGTCGATCAGGCGCATCTTTTCGAGGTGCAGGCCGGGGTCGCCCAGCCGCGCGCGGCCCGACTGATCATCGGCCCCGGCACGGGGCTGGGCGTGGCCGGGGTGTTTCCCGGGCGCCACGCCTGGATTCCGCTGCCCACCGAAGGCGGCCATGCAAGCTTCGCCCCCACCGATGAGCTCGAACAGGCGCTGCTGGCGTTCTTCCAGGCGCGCCATGGCCGGGTCAGCGTCGAGCGCGTACTGTGCGGCCAGGGGCTTCTGGAGCTCTACCAGGCCCTGTGCGAATTCGACGCCGCGGCGCCGAGCTTCAACACCCCGGCAGAAATCACCGCCGGCGCCGATGCCGGCGACGAGCGTGCCCGCCGGGCGCTTCTGCGCTTTCTGAAGATACTCGGCAACGTGTGTGGCGACGCCACGCTGACGATGGGCGCCCGCGGCGGGGTGTATCTCTGCGGCGGCATCTTGCCGAGGCTTCTGGACTGGCTGCCGGAAAGCGCCCTGGCCGAGAGCTTCAACGACAAGGGCCGAATGCGCTCCTACAACGCCGACATTCCCATTCATGTGGTCACCCACCCCTGGACGGGCCTTCTGGGCGCGGCAGAAGCGCTGCACAACGAAGAGGTTGTCTGACCCAGGAACGTTTTTCGCCCCGTAAATGAAAGGAGTGCCCATGCTGCCCATCGTTGCCTTCGGGGAAGCCCTGGTCGACATGCTGTCCAGCCGCCTGGGCGAGCAGGCCGGCCCGGAAACCTTCACGCCCTACGCCGGCGGCGCTCCCGCCAACGTGGCGGTGGCCTGCGCGCGCCTCGGCGTCCCGAGCCGTTTTCTGGGCATGCTGGGCGACGACAGCTTCGGCCACTTCATCGAGGCGGAGCTTGCCCGCCACGGCGTGGATACCCG
>NZ_JAMZBC010000316.1 GCF_024158715.1 Halomonas sp. 707D7
CGGCAGCCCGCCTCCCGCATCGCTCGTTGAGGCGGCGCTGGCAGAAGCGTTCGGCGTCGATGGCGTGCTGCTGCCGCTACCTCCCTTGTTGCGACGCCGCGAGCGGCTGTTCTTGGCGGCGTAGGCATCGGCGGCGCGCTGGCTGTCCGCCGACGACGAGGTGCTGGCGGTGTCGCTGCCCGGGGCCTTTTCCACCGGGCGGTCCTGAGAGGCGGCATCGGACGACTTGTCGGCGCCGGTCTGATCAAATGGTTCTTTGCTCATCTGTCGCTAGCCCTTATTGAGTTCTTTCATCGACATCGGCACCCCGAACGTTGCAGGACTCGTTCAACGCCGCTGCCAGCGCGGCCGGCGATGCACCCGACGCCACCTTGATGGCACGAAATCCCAGCCGGCCGGCCAGCAGGGCCAAGCGGTGGCTGGAGACGATTAATGGTTGGTTCAGCGCTTTTTCCTGGCACCATCTTGCCAGATATTCGAGCAGCTCGCCGCTGGTCACGATCAATGCATGAAAACTGCCAGCCGCCAGTTGTCTTTGCAACTCGGCATCCGGCGGCTGGTAGCACCGCCGGTAGAGCTCGACCCGGGTCACCTCGGCGCCACGCTCGGCAAGCGTCTCCCCGAGCAGGGTACGGCCACCTTCGCCGGCGACCAGCAGCACGCGTTGGTGCGTCAGGTCCGCAAGCGAGGCCAATGACAGCAGCGCTTCGCTGGACTCCTCGCCGGCGCCGGGGGGCGGCGTATGGGCGCGCACGCCGAGCGTCTGATCGAGCACCTCGGCGGTGCCGCGCCCCAGGGTGTAGAAGTCGATGCCCACCGGCAGCTGCGGCCAGTAGCGATCGATCGCCTCACCCAGACAGTGCGCCGCGAAGGGGCTGGCTACGATTATCTTAGGGTAGTGGTCGAGATCGAGCCACACGCCGCGCGTCGCGGCGTCCTCGTCGAGCGCCTCGAGGGTCATGACGTCGAGACGCGCGACCACGAAACCCTCGCCGCGCAGCGCGACCGCCAGGGTCTCGCCGCGCTCGCCGGGGCGGGCGATCAGTACCGGCGCCTGGTTCACCGTGGGCGTCTCATACGTTGTCGCCGTACACCTCGGCGAGAATCTCGCCGGCGCCCTGGTCGAGCAGGTCCTCGGCCACGCGAATGCCCAGCGCCTCCGGCTCGTGGATCGAGCCGCGCCCTTCGGCGCGCAGCACCTCGGTCCCCTCGGGATTGCCGACCAGGCCGCGCAGCCAGATCGTCTCGTTGGCCTTGTCGAGCACCGCGTGGCCGGCGATCGGCACCTGGCAGCCGCCCTCCAGGCGCGTGTTCATGGCGCGCTCGGCGCGCACGCGGGTGGCGGTATCGGCGTGATCGAGCGGGGCGAGCAGGCTGATCAGCTCCGGGTCGTGCAGCCGGCACTCGACGCCCAGCGCCCCCTGGCCGCAGGCGGGCAGGCAGAGCTCCGGGGGCAGTTCCTGGGCGATACGCACGCCAAGCCCCAGGCGCTTGAGCCCGGAGGTGGCGAGGATGATGGCATCGAACTCGTCGGCGTCGAGCTTGGCCAGGCGGGTCTGCACGTTGCCGCGCAGGTTGAGGATCTCGAGATCCGGGCGCAGCTCGCGCAGTTGCAGGCCGCGGCGCAGGCTCGCGGTGCCGATGCGCGCGCCGTCGGGCAGCGCGTCGACGCTTTGAAAACGGTTGGAGACGAAGGCGTCGGTGGGCTCGGCGCCCTCGAGGATGATGGAGAGCCCCAGGCCTTCGGGGAAGTGCATCGGCACGTCCTTCATGGAGTGCACGGCG
>NZ_JAMZBC010000317.1 GCF_024158715.1 Halomonas sp. 707D7
GGCTTTCTGGCCAAGAACTTCGACCCGTCGATCAGTTGGGACGAGCTTGGCTGGATTCGCGAAAGCTGGAAGGGAAAGCTGATCATCAAGGGGCTTCTGGACAAGGAGGATGCCCGCGAGGCGCAGCGCATGGGCGCCGACGGCATCGTGGTATCGAATCACGGCGGCCGCCAGCTCGACGGCGCGATCTCCACCGCCCAGGCGCTGCCGCACATCGTCGAGGAAGTGGGCGACGAGCTCACGGTGCTGGCGGACTCCGGCGTGCGCTCCGGGCTCGACGTGGTGCGCATGCTCGCACTCGGCGCCAAGGGCGTGCTACTCGGGCGCGCCTACGCCTACGCGCTCGCCGCCCGGGGCGAGGCGGGCGTCTCGCATCTTCTCGAGCTGATCGCCGCGGACATGCGCGTGACCATGACGCTGATCGGCGCGAATTCCCCCGCCGAGATCAATCAGAGCCATCTCGACGCGGTGGTGAAAGAGCTCAAGATGAGCGAGTAGAAGCGCCCACGCCGCCGTGGCGCCCCAGCGGAATCATCATCGGCTTGCCGGTCACCGGGTCCTCGATGACTCGGCTTTCGAGACCGAACACGTGGCGCACCGTGGCCTCGGTCAGTACCGTGTCTGGCGCGCCTGCGGCGTACACGCGCCCGCCCGCCATGGCGATCAGGGTATCCGCGTAGCGGGCGGCCAGGTTCAGCTCGTGGAGCACCATCACGATGGTGGTGTCGCGGGTGTGGTTGAGCTCGGTGAGCAGGTCCAGCACCTCGATCTGGTGGTTGATGTCGAGAAAGGTGGTGGGCTCGTCGAGCAGCAGCACATCGGTCTGCTGGGCCAGCGCCATCGCGATCCACACCCGTTGGCGCTGGCCGCCGGAAAGCTCGTCCACCGCACGCTCGGCAAGCTCCAGAAGGCCGGTGGCGGCCAATGCGTCGGCCACTGCCGCCTCGTCCGTTGCACGCCAGCGCCTGAACAGCCCCTGATGGGGGTGACGGCCCCGGCTCACCAGCTCCAGCACGCTGATGCCTTCCGGGGCGATGGGCGACTGCGGCAGAAAGCCGACCCGGCAGGCCAGCTTGCGTGCGGCCATGGCGTCGATGGCGTGGCCGTCGAGCAGCACGCGCCCGCTCGCTGGGGCGATCAGCCGCGAGAGCACGCGCAAGAGCGTCGACTTGCCACAGGCGTTGGCGCCGACGATGGCGGTGAGTTGGCCAGGCGCGATGTCGACGCTAGCGCCTTCGAGCACGCGGCGCTCGCCGTAGCCCGCGGTGAGCGCCTCGGCCTGCAGGGAGGATGCGTTCATAAAGCGCCCTTGCGTTGGTTGTCGCGAACGATCAGATAAACGAGGTACGGCGCGCCCAGCACGCCCGTGACGATACCCACCGGATAGCGGGCGGGCAGCAGGAACTGTCCGGCGTAGTCGCTTGCCAGCACCAGAAGCGCCCCTACCAGCGCTGCCGGTAACAGCAGCGAGCCGCTCTGGCCACTGATGCGCGCGGCGATCGGCCCGGAAAGAAACGCCACGAAGGCGATGGGCCCGGTCACCGCCGTGGCGAAGGCCACCAGACCCACCGCCGCCAGCACCACGACGATGCGGGTAACGCCAAGGCGCACGCCGAGCCCGGCGGCGAGCTCATCGCCCAGGCGCAGCGCGTCGAGATCGGCGCGCCGGCTCAGCAGAAGCCCCTTGATGATCAGCTTTCCCTTCCAGCTTTCGCGAATCCAGCCAAGCTCGTCCCAACTGATCGACGGGTCGAAGTTCTTGGCCAGAAAGCC
>NZ_JAMZBC010000318.1 GCF_024158715.1 Halomonas sp. 707D7
CTGGAAGGTGCCCACGCGCACGTGGCTCGATGCCACGCGGGTGAACACCGCGCCGGGTTCCGGGCGCTGACGCGCCACGCGCTCGTTTGACGCCACCGCCGCCAGCGCCCGGGTGGTGGGCACGCCCACGGCAGCCATGAACTCGCTGACCAGGTACTCGCGCAGCACCGGCCCGAGCGGCGAGCGACCATCGCCACCGCGAGAGAACGGTGTGCGCCCGCTGCCCTTGAGCTGGATATCGAAGCGCTTGCCCCGGGCGTCCACCACCTCGCCCAGCAAAAGTGCCCGGCCATCGCCGAGCTGGGGCACGAAGTTGCCGAACTGGTGCCCGGCGTAGCCCAGCGCCACGGGCCTTGCCCCGGGCGGCGGCGTGTTGCCGCTGAACCACGCGGCGAGCGTGGCGTCGTCCGGCACCGCATCGACGCCGAGGCGCCGGGCGAGCGGCGCGTTGAAGGCGATCAGCTCGGGCGTGGCGACGCCGGCAGGGTCGCAGGCGACCCAGAGCGGCTCGGGAAGCGTGGTGTAATCATGTTCGAATGTCAGCACGGTGGCCTCCGCTTTCAATCCTTTGCATGGGCTAATACCCTAGCATCTGACTCAAGTATAAGGCGATATCATGCCCCTTTCCGACCACGCGCCGCTGCCGCGCGCGTTCTTCGACCGCGACACCCTGCTCGTTACCCGAGAGCTTCTGGGCTGTCGCCTGGTGCGCCGGGTGAACGGCGAGCTCGTCGCCGCCACCATCGTCGAGACCGAGGCGTATCGCGGCGCGATGGATACCGCCTGCCACGCCCACCGCCGCGAGACGCCGCGCACCCGGGCGATGTTCGGCCCGCCGGGCCACGCCTATGTCTACCTGGTGTACGGCATGCACTGGCTACTGAACATCGTCACCGAGCCAGAAGGCAGCCCCTGCGCGGTGCTGGTGCGCGCGGTCGAGCCATACGTCAACGAGGACGCCATGCGCCGCATTCGCCCGGTGAAAAACCGCGAGCTCTCCAACGGGCCGGGCAAGCTGACCCGGGCGCTGGCCATCGACAAGACGCTTTACGGCGAGGACATGACCCGCCCGAACCAGCTCTGGGTGGTGAAGGGTGACGCCCCGGGCGCGATTTCCAGCGGCCCCCGGGTGGGTATCGACTACGCCGCCCCGGCGGATCGCGATGCTCCCTGGCGGCTGTGGATCACCGACAACCCCTGGGTCTCGAAGGCGCGTTAAGGTGCGGCGGCCACCGCGTCACGCGCGTCGAGGCAGGCCAGGGCATGAGCCAGCACCGGGGTAAGCGGCGCGCGCCACTGGTGGGACAGCAGGTGATCCGCCCGGGTCACGCCGAGCGACAGCGACGCCACGGGCAGCCCCAGGGCGTAGGCCTCGCGGCAGAAGCGATAGCCGGAGAACACCATGAGCGAGGTGCCCACGGCGAGCACCGCGCTTGCCCGGGCGAGCGCCGCCTGCGCCTTGAGGCGGCGCTCCTGGGGGACGACATCGCCGTAGTAGACCACGTCGGGCTTCAACACGCCGCCGCAGCGGGGGCAGTCGTAGACGCGAAAGCGCGAGAAGTCGGTTTCCAGATCCGCATCGCCATCCGGGGCGTGGGCGGCGTCCAGGGCGGCGAAGCGCGGATTCATGCGCGCCATCTCCGCGTGCATGGCGTAGCGCATCATCGCGTAGCCACAGCTCATGCAGCTGACCGTATCGGCGCGGCCGTGCAGGTCGATCACGCGTTTCGATCCCGCGCGCTGGTGCAGCCGGTCGACGTTCTG
>NZ_JAMZBC010000319.1 GCF_024158715.1 Halomonas sp. 707D7
GCGCGCCGGCGTCCGGCAGTCCGAGGGGCCGATCAGCGTGACATCGTAACCAAGGTTAAAGAGCGCCTCGGTCAAGTCGGCCACAATGCGTTCAGTCCCCCCGCTGCCCGGCGGCGGGGTAGGAAAGATAACTGGAGCAACCTGGGCGATGCGTATACGCTTTTCGATGGGCATAGCGTGTTCGGCCTCAAAGTGAAAAGGAATTCACGACATGCATATCGTACATATCGCGCTGCAGGGCTGCCTTCGAGGCAGCGAGGTCGAATACGGCGTGACGGCGGATACCGGCGGGCACATTCGCTACCTGCTGGAGCTCGTGGAGGCCAGCGCCCGCGACCCCGCCGTGACGCGTATAACGTTAGTCACCCGCGCCTTCGAGTGCCAGTTCAGCGACATCGACTACACCCTCGCCCATGAGCGGGCGGGTCCCAAGGTGGAGCTGGTTCGCCTGGCCACCCAAAGCCCCGGCTATCTTTCCAAGGAAGCGCTGTGGCGGGAGCTGCCCTCCTTCGTCGAGGCGCTGGACGCCTGGCTCGATACCCAGCCAGACGCCCCGGACATCCTGCACGCCCACTACGCCGATGCCGGCGAGGTCGCCGCCGAGATCCAGGCGCGTCGCGGCACTCCCTTCGTGTTCACCGCCCATTCGCTGGGGCGCAGCAAGCTCAAGTGCCTGGCCGACGGCCATATCGACGAGCCGACCCGGGCCGCCCTCGCCCGGCGCATCGTGTTCGAGGAGCGTGCGATCCGCGAGGCGGCGCTGATCGTCGCAAGCTCCCGCGACGAGGCCGAGAGCCAGTACGCCGACTACACCCACTATGCGCCGGGCAAGATTCGCGTGATCGCCCCGGGCAGCCACCTCGACGAGTTCGCGACCGCCCGCCCGACCAAGGCAGTCGACGCCCTGCTCGCGCCCTTTCTGATCGACCCGGACAAGCCCGCGCTGATCGCCATCGCCCGGCCGGTGACGCGCAAGAACCTCGCCACCCTGGTGCGTGCCTTCGGCGAGAATGCCGCGCTCAGGGAGAAGGCGAACCTGGTGATCGTCGCCGGCGTGCGTGATCACATCGACGCGCTCGAGCCGGAGCTTGCCGACAACCTGCACGAACTTCTGACCCTGATCGACGATTACGACCTCTACGGCCACGTCGCCTACCCCAAGCACCACGCCCCGGAGGACGTCAAGGCGCTCTACGCCTGGGCGCGCGAGCGCCACGGCGTCTTCGTCAACCCGGCGCTCAACGAGCCCTTCGGGCTGACGCTGCTGGAAGCCGCCGCCGCGGGGCTTCCGCTGATCGCCACCGACAGCGGCGGGCCCAACGACATCATCGAGCAGTGCGCCAACGGCGTGCTGGTCAACCCCCGGCGCCCCGATGACATCGCCCGGGCAGCACTCGAGCTGCTCGACGACCCGGCGCGCTGGCAGGCCATGGCGGACAACGGCCGCCAGGCGGTACTGGCCTTCGACTGGCAGCGCCATGCCGAGCGCTACCATGACCTCGTGGCCCGCCTGCTGCGCCCGCCCAGGCGTTCGGTCCTCGAGCAGGTCACGGCACTTTTGATCTGCGATATCGACAACACCCTGACCGGCTCGCCGATGGGCGTGCTGGCGTTCAACACCTGGTTCGCCGAACAGCGAGGGCTCGGCTTCGGCGTGGCCACCGGGCGAAGCTTCCACAGCGCCCTGGCGATTCTCTCCCAGGCGGGCATTCCCTACCCGCCGCTGATCATCTCCTCGGTGGGGACAGAGATTCACTACCTCAA
>NZ_JAMZBC010000320.1 GCF_024158715.1 Halomonas sp. 707D7
CAGAAAGGCCACTGCCAGCGCGGCAGTGGCCTTTCTGTCGTTGGAAATCAGCCGCGGGGCCACAAGCCGCGCTGCTGGCCGCCGGCCACGCTGCCCGTGCCAAAGGCCTGGTGACTGCGCGCCGAGTGGGTCAGCGTCTCGGCGCGGGCAAGCGCCTCGTCCGCCACCACAATGACTGAAAGCCCTCGCGCCCGGCCGAGCCGCTGTACCAACGCCCGTTTGCTCTCGGCGGCGGTGAGCCGGTCGACCGGCCCAAAGCGCTCGATCAGCGCCTCCAGCGCCTGAGAAAGCGAATCGAGCGTGGCCTCGCTGTTGTACCCAAGCCCGGCCACCTTCATCGCACGCCCCGCCACTGCACGATCGGGTAGCTCGCTTTCCAGCCGCGTTTGGCGCCGAGCGGCGCGGCACTGGCAAGCTCGATTCGCAAAAGCTCCCCGCCCGCTACCCGCTGCCAATGGGCAAGCAACGCCTCGGACTCCAGCGTGACCGCGTTGGCCACCACCCGCGTGCCCACGGGCAGGCGCTGCCACAGCGCGTCCAGAAGCGCCTGGGATAGCCCGCCGCCGATGAATACCGCATCCGGCGGCTCAGCTTCCCCGAGCAGTTCCAATGCGGCGCCCTCCTTCACCTCCAGCCAGTCCACCCCCAGCTGCTGCGCGTTACGCCGCGCCCGGGCGGCGCGCTCGGCGTTTTGCTCGAAGCCGGTGGCGCGGTTGTCCGGGTGCGCCAGCAGCCACTCGATGGCGACAGAGCCGGAGCCGGTGCCGATATCCCATAGCCGCTCGCCGGGCACGGGGCCAAGAGCGGAGAGCGTGAGCGCGCGCACCGCCTGCTTGGTAATCTGACCGTCGTGCTCGAAGAAGTGATCCGGCAGGCCGGACGTGCGCGGAAGCGCCGGGCCGTCACCCGCCACCTCGATGGCGACCGCCACCGGGTGGGCGATGTCGTCGGGAAGCAGCACTTGGGCGGAAATCTCCCTCACGCGCTCCCGGGCGCCGCCGAGGGCCTCCAGCAAGGTGAGCGTCGAGTCACCAAAACCAAGGCGCGTGATCAGCGCACAAAGCTCCCCCACCGCCGCGGCGTCGCGCAGCAGCACCAGAAGCTTCTGGCCCGGCTGCAGGTGCGGGCGAAGGCGCGTCAGCGGCCTGGCGTGAAGCCCCAGGCAGGTACAGCGCTCGAGCGGCCAGCCAAGCCGCGCCGCCGCCAGGCTGAAGGTCGAGGGCGCGGGCAGCGCCTGCCACTCATGCACCTCCAGATGGCGGGTAACACTCGTTCCCGCGCCGAACCAGAACGGGTCGCTTGAGACCAGCATCACCACCCGGCGGCCGCGCTCGGCCAGAAGCCGCGGGATGCCCTCACCAAAGGGCACCGGCCACTCGCGAATCTCGGCGGAAAGCTCAGGCAGAAGGCGCAGGTGGCGCCGCGCGCCGAAGACCACCTCGGCGGATTCGAGCTCGGCCCGGCTTGCGGCGGTGAGCCCGGCCGTGCCACTCTCGCCCCACCCAATGATCGTGAGCCAGGCCCCGTCTGCTAACTCCATGCGTCACATCCTGAAACCATGAAAAACCTGTTGATTCTTGGCGGCACCACCGAGGCGAGCGCGCTGGCCCAGGCCGTGGCCGCCCGCGGGCTCGATGCCACCTTCAGCTACGCCGGGCGGGTGAGCCGCCCCAAACCCCAGCCGCTGCCGACCCGCGTGGGCGGCTTTGGTGGCGTGGCGGGGCTGGTCGAGTTCATTGCCCGCGAAGGTATTACCCAT
>NZ_JAMZBC010000321.1 GCF_024158715.1 Halomonas sp. 707D7
CCCGCCGTTGCCGGTCGCAAGCGACAGCCGCAGCTGCACCACCCCGCGCGAGCCGAGAAACAGCGTCGGCATGTCGGCGCGGATGCGTGGCCCGTCCGAGGCGAGGAACAGATCCGCGCGCAGTGCCTTGGCGTACTGTCGGCAGGCCGCCTCGAGCCCCGGCGAGCCGATCTCCTCGCCCATCTCGAACAGTATCTTAACGTTGTAGCCAAGCCGCCCTTCGCGCGCCTCGATCACCGCCTCGAGCGCCGCCAGGTTGACGCTGTGCTGGCCCTTGTTGTCGGCAGTGCCGCGACCGAAGACGCGGCCCTCGACGAAGGTCAGCGCCCAGGGTGCGATGCCCTCGGCCCACTTGCTTTCCTGGCCATCGGTCACGTCGCCATGGCCGTAGAGCAGTAGCGTGGCAAGCGCGGGGTCCTCGATGCGCTCGCCGATCAACAGCGGCGGCATGCCCGGCTGCGGGTTGTCGACGATACGGCACTCGAAGCCGAGCGAGACGAGCAGGGGAGCCATCTCGTCGGTCAGGTAGCGCTCGAGGGTCGCAAAGCAGGCGGGATCCTGGCTGACCGTACGCATGGCCACGCGCCGGGCGAGGGCCTTGTAGAAGCTGCCGTCGGCGAGTCCTCGCAGGGCGCGTTCGATGGCATGCTGTCGCTGGGCTTGCGGTATCGTCATGGCCGACCTTCTTCTGGTAGGGGGCGAAAATGCTTCGAGCCTATCGCTTGCCCGGGTTTGCAACCATCATTAATATTTCAAATTATCTTTGCTTTTTTTAGAAGCACTTCTGCCGCTTCGACCCCCGTCGGCAGCGGCCCTTCGACCCTTCATTTGCCCGGAGCGAGCCATGCAGGAACTCAACCTTCGCTACTTTCACAGCGTGGCGAAAACAGGTTCACTCTCGGCGGCGGCCCAGGAGCTGCACGTGGCGGTGTCGGCGGTCAGCCGACAGATCACCAATCTGGAGCAGCGCCTGGGGCTTGCGCTGTTCGTGCGCCAGCCGCGCGGCATGGCGCTGACCGAGGCCGGCGAGCGGCTTCTGGCCTATGCTCTGCGCAACGAACTCGAGCTCGCCGGCGTGATCGACGAGATGCGCGGCATCCAGAAGCGCCAGCAGAAGACGCTGCGCATCGCCTGTCCGGACGGCATGGCCTGGCACTTTTTGCCCCGCATCATCGCCCGGTTCGCCGCTGGGCATCCGGACGTCGATTTCGAAATGAAGGTCGTCGATTCCGCCCAGGCATCGGCGCTGGTCAAGCAGGGAGAAGTGGATATCGCGCTGACCTTCAGCCTGTCCGTCGACATCGGCATTCGGGTGGTGTCGAGCCACGGCGCCGCCATCGGTGCCTTGATGGCGAGTTCCCATCCGCTGGCGCAGAAGAGCACGCTGAGCGTCAAGGACCTGGCGGACTATCCGCTGGCGCTGGCCGATACCGGCTCCACGGTTCGCTACCTGTTCGATGTCGCCTGCCGGCTGGCCGGCATTCGCCTCTGCGCGCGCGTGGCCGGCAATACGCTCGGCGTGATCTACACCCTGGTTTGCGAGCACGCGAGCATGGTGGGGCTTTGCAGCGCGATATCGGTCAGCGGCAAGGTCGAATCCGCCGGCCTGGTGCACAAGCCGCTGACGGATCCGCCGCTGGCCCAGCGCAGCCTGCAGGTGCAGGTGATGGCCGAGCGCCAGCTGCCCGGTCACATCGACGCCTTCATGGCCTACCTCGATGGGCAGCTTCCCGCCGCCGGGCCGGGCCCGAC
>NZ_JAMZBC010000322.1 GCF_024158715.1 Halomonas sp. 707D7
CATTTTGCTGGTCGGCATCGCGCTGCCGCTGGGGCTCTTGCCCAGCGGGGCGCTCGACCACGCCCGGGCATCCAGGCTGCTGTTCAGCCTGCCGGGAATACTCTTCGTGGGCGCGGTGGTCTGCCTGCCGCTGTTTCACGCCTTCCACCGCCTGCGCCACGGGCTGATCGACCTGCGCCTGGGGCGCGACGATTTCAACAAGGCCGTGATGTACGGGCTGGCCGCGCTTTTGAGCGTGGCTGCCCTGGCCCTGGTGGCGCTGGGCCTTCTGCGCTGACGCCGCGCGCTTGCCGACCTGACAGGGATAACCCACATGATCCACGGCCTGACCGAATCCGACCTCTACGCCCCCATCGAGTGGCAGGACCACTCCGAGGGCTTCGAGGACATCCTCTACCACACCGCACCCGAGGGGATCGCCCGCATCACCCTCAACCGGCCCGAGGTGCGCAACGCCTTTCGCCCGCGCACGGTGAGCGAGATGATCAAGGCGCTGCATCGTGCCCGCCACGACAGCGCCATCGGCGCGATTCTGCTCACCGGAGCGGGGGATAAAGCGTTCTGCTCCGGCGGCGACCAGCGCATTCGCGGCGACTACGGCGGCTACCGGGACGAGGAGGGCACCCACCACCTCAACGTGCTGGAGTTCCAGCGCGACATTCGCACCTGCCCGAAGCCGGTGGTGGCGATGGTGGCGGGCTACGCCATCGGCGGCGGCCACGTGCTGCACCTGATGTGCGATTTGACCATCGCCGCCGACAACGCCGTGTTCGGCCAGACCGGCCCGAAGGTCGGCTCCTTCGATGGTGGTTTTGGTGCCTCTTACATGGCGCGCATCGTCGGCCAGAAGAAGGCGCGGGAGATCTGGTTTTTGTGCCGCCAGTACGGCGCCCAGCAGGCGCTCGACATGGGGCTGGTCAACCACGTGGTGCCGCTTGACGAGCTCGAGCGGGAAAGCGTGCGCTGGTGCCGTGAGATGCTCCAGCACAGCCCCATGGCGCTGCGCTGCCTGAAGGCCTCGCTCAACGCCGACTGCGACGGCCAGGCGGGCCTTCAGGAGCTGGCGGGCAACGCCACTATGCTCTACTACATGACCGAAGAGGGCCAGGAAGGGCGCAACGCCTTCAACGAGAAGCGCCGCCCGGACTTCTCCCGCTACCCGCGCAACCCCTGATGGCGCGCGTGCTCTACCGCTATTCGCTTGCGCTGACAAAGCCGCTGGTGCTGAACGGCCAGCGGCTGACCCACCGCGAGGGGCTGCTGGTAGGCATCGACGGCCAGTGGGGCGAGATCGCCCCGCTGCCGGGCTTCTCTAAAGAGACCCTGGCCGAGGCCGAAGCCGAGGCGCTGGCGTGCCTGGCCGCACTCGAGCGCGGCGAACCGGCCTCCCCACGGCTTCCCTCGGTGCAGTTCGGACTCGGCTGCGCCCGGTGCACCTGGCCGGAGCGCTTGCCCGAGGCGGCGACTCCCTACCCGCTACTGCAGGGCACGCCTGCCCACCTGATGATCGAGATCGAGGTGCGTTTCAAGGCGTGGCGCGCGGCGCCGCCGAATCGGCTCAAGCTCAAGGTCGCCCGCTACCCGCTCGCGGAAGAGCTGGCGCTGATCAAGCGGCTTTGTGAGCGCCTGCCCACCACCCGGCTGATACTGGACGCCAACGGCGGCTTCACCCGGGCGCAGGCGCTGCGCTTCTGCGCCGGACTGCCGGCGGGGCAGATCGACTACCTGGAAG
>NZ_JAMZBC010000323.1 GCF_024158715.1 Halomonas sp. 707D7
CGGCGGCGTGGTGGTGCCCCGACAGCGCATGGCAGATCAGTACGGCGTTGGTGCGCTCGGCATTGAGCGTGCCGTAGGTCTCGAAAATCAGTTCGAACTCGGGAAGCTCCCGCCCGCAGGCCAGCGGCAGGGGGGTATCGAACTTGGCGACGTGGGGCGTGACCAGGCCGACGGAGTTCGCCGGCCGGCCCGCGCCGGGCCGCGTGTCTGAATCAGGCATCGAAGGCGTCAATCCTGCGGTGAATGGGTGTCGAAGGCGCTCGGCGGGCACGGCCCGGTCGGGGCGCGCTCAAAGCCCCACCAGTGCGCCGGGAGCGCCGGCCTGGCGAATCAACGAGCCCACCACCAGGCCATCGATCAGGTTGATGGCGATGAACACCACGATGGGCGAAAGATCGATCATGCCCAGCGGCGGGATCACCCGGCGCACCGGCGCCATGATCGGCTCGACCAGCTGCATGACCAGCAGCGCCCCCGGGTGGCTGGCGTTGGGTGCCACCCAGCTCAGGATGATCATCACGATCAGGGCGAAGAAGTAGATCTTCAGGATGGCGTTGGCGAGTGCCGAGATGCCGGCGATCACCAGTTGCACCACCGGCGGCATGCCGATACCGAACAGCATGAAGATGGCGACGATGCTCACGACCTTGAGCACGAAGGCCGCGGCGAGCGTGGCCAGGTCGAAGCGCCCGGCCACCGGCCCCAGAAAACTCTGGAAGGGGCCGACCACCGGCTGGGTGATCTTGACCACCGACTGGCTCAGCGGGTTGTAGTAGTCCGCGCGCGAGGCTTGCAGCAGAAAGCGCAGCATCAGCAGGAATAAATATATGTTGATCAGGGTGTTGACTAGCATCAACCCGGCGCTACCCACTTGGCTGCCCATTGCTTGCGTCTCCGTTACGTTGAATCGTGCTGGGTGTTCTGGTGCGGATCAGTCCGCGCTCAGCTCGTTGGCCATCTCGGCGGCGCGCCGGGCGCAGGCCTGCATGGCGCCTTTTATCGTGTCGCGCAGCCGGGCGTCTTCCAGATGGGCGATCGCTCGCTCGGTGGTGCCGCCGGGCGACATGACGTTGCGCTTGAGCGTGGCCGGGTCATGCTCGCTCTGGCCGGCCATGGTGGCTGCGCCAAGCGCCGTCTGGATCGCCAGGCGCCGCGCGGTGGCAGCGGAAAGCCCTTGAGCTACGCCGGCCTCTTCCATCGCCTCGAACATCAGAAAGAAGTAGGCCGGTGCACTGCCCGAAACCGCCGTCACCGCGTCGAGAAGCGACTCCTGCTCCACCCACTCGACGATGCCCACCGCTTCCATCAGCTCCGTGGCCAACGCGCGCTGGGCGCTCGACACCGCCGGGTTGGCGAAGAGGCCGCTGGCGCCGACACCGACCAGTGACGGCGTGTTGGGCATGCAGCGTACCAGCGCCGTGCCGCCGCCGAGCCAGCCGTCGATTGTAGCGGCTTCGAGGCCTGCGGCAATCGAAACGATCAGCGGCTTGTGGGCCTGCACGGCCTCGGCAAGCGGCGCGCACACGCTCTTCATGATCTGCGGCTTGACCGCGAGGATCACCACGTCGGCGCCTTTCACCGCCTCGACGTTGTCGGTCTGGGTGCGGATCCCGAGCCGCTCGCGAAGCAGGGCGAGCCCGTCATCGCTCGGCGCGGTGGCGGTGATGGTCGGGGGGCTCACGCCGCTG
>NZ_JAMZBC010000324.1 GCF_024158715.1 Halomonas sp. 707D7
GGTTGTCGACGCCCGTGGGCGAGAAAGGGCGTCGTCTCTCCGGAGGCCAGGCGCGGCGTGTGGCACTGGCCAGGCTCTTTCTGCGCGACCCTCGGCTTGTGCTTCTGGACGAACCCTTCGCCGGCGTGGATGACGAGACGGCGCGGTACCTGGCCAGGTCGCTGGATCAGTGGTTGCAGGGGCGCACGGCGGTCTACTTCATCCACCAGGTGGACGATGTTTCGCTGCTTCCCGGCCTCACGTATAGTTATTCGCTCGACAGGGGTCGGCTGAGGGTCATCGGCTCCGACCACGCCCGCTAGACGAGGAAGCGCCATGCAAGAGTATCTACGCCAACTGCCCAAGACCGAACTCCACCTGCATATCGAAGGCACGCTCGAACCCGAACTCATGTTCGAACTGGCCCGGCGAAATGGCATCGAGCTTTCTTACGCGAGCATCGACGAGGTCAAGGCCGCCTACCGCTTCGATGACCTGCAGGGCTTTCTGAATCTCTACTATCAGGGCATGGGCGTGCTGCGTACGCGCCAGGATTTCTTCGACCTGGCGATGGACTACTTCAAGCGTGCCGCTGGTGAAGGTGTCGTTCACATCGACATGCACTTCGACCCCCAGGCGCACCTGAGTCGCGGCGTTTCTCTGGAAACGGTGATGGAGGGGCTGCTCGAGGCCAAGGGGCAGGCCGAAACGTCGCTCGATCTTTCGGTCGGCATGATCATGGCATTTCTGCGTGACCGCTCGGCCGAGGAGGCACTGCAGGTTTTCGAGCAGGCAAAGCCTTACTGGAATCGTCTCGACGCCATCGGGCTCGACAGCGCCGAGCGCGACAACCCGCCATCGAAATTCAAGGCGCTCTTCGCACGCGCTCGCGAGGCGGGTATTCGCCGGGTTGCCCACGCCGGCGAGGAGGGGCCTGCAGCGTACATCAATGAGGCGCTTGACGAACTCGACGTGGAGCGCATCGATCACGGTGTACGCTGTCTCGAGGATGACGCGCTCGTCGAACGTCTTCGCGACGAGCAGATCGTGTTGACGGTCTGTCCGCTTTCGAACGTCAGCCTGAAGGTCATCGACCAGCTCGAAGAGCACCCGTTGCCCCAGCTATTGGAGAAGGGACTCAAGATCACCATCAGCTCCGACGATCCGGCCTATTTCGGCGGCGGGCTGCTGGAAAATCATATTGCGTGTCACAATGCGTTCGGTTGGGACGAAGGCACGTTCATCGAGCTCAATCGCAATGCGCTCGACGAAGCTTTCATGAGTGAAGAGCGGCGGCGGGTCTTGCTCGAACGCCTAGGAAAAGTCTCTGAAAGATAAAAGGTTGCGAAACAGGGTTGACGAATCCTCGAAAGTGGGTAGAATACGCCCCACATCGAACGGGCAGCGCCCTTCGATAGCTCTTTAAAAATATGATCAGGTAATTCATGTGGGCGTTTGCCGATGAGGGTGACAAGTCACCAAATATCAAGGCAAGCGAACACGATACGCTTCCTTTCGCTACCTTCAGGTAGTGTTGTGGAGGCAGTATCACAGTGACTTCGTTTGAACCTTGAGCTAAGTTTGATTCGCTTGTGTCTTCGGACACGTAAGAATCACATCGATCTTAAACTGAAGAGTTTGATCATGGCTCAGATTGAACGCTGGCGGCAGGCTTA
>NZ_JAMZBC010000325.1 GCF_024158715.1 Halomonas sp. 707D7
TGCCGAGATCATGCGGCTGCGTGAGCAGGGCGACAAGCCGATCATCGCCGTGATCGAGGACATCGGCGCCAGCGGCGCCTACTACATCGCCTCCGCCGCCGACGAGATCGTCGCCTCGCCGGCGAGCCTGGTCGGCTCGATCGGCGTGATCTACGCCGGTTTCGGCTTTCAGGACGCGATCGACCGCCTCGGGGTGGAGCGGCGGGTGATGACCGCCGGCGAGAACAAGGCCTTCCTGGACCCCTTCCAGCCGCTTGACGAGAGCAGCGCGGCGTTCTGGCAGACGGTGCTTGCCCAGACGCATCGCCAGTTCATCGAGGATGTGCAGGCCGGCCGCGGCGATCGCCTGGCGGATGACGAGACGCTCTTCACGGGGCTGGTCTGGAGCGGCGAACAGGCGATCGAGCTTGGCCTGATCGACGAGCTCGGCAGCCTCGAACAGCTGGCCCGTGCCCGCGTGGGGGAGGCCGTCTGGGAGGATTACACGCCGAGTCTCGATCCCTTCGATCGTCTGACGCGGCGCTTCACCGGTGCGGCGGCGGCACTTCTCGGCATCGAGGTCAGCCACTCGCCGCTGCGCTTCGAGGCGCGCTAGCCCTGGCGCTCGCCGAGCGGGTCCATCCCCGCCTGGCGCAGCATGTCGCACAGCGCGATCAGGGGCAGGCCGATCAGCGCGTTGGGGTCGCGCCCTTCGAGGGCCTCGAAAAGCGTGACCCCGAGGCCCTCCATGCGAAAGCTGCCGGCGCTGTCGAGCGGCTTCTCGCGCGCCACGTAGCGCTCGATCTCGGCGCGATCGAGAGTCCTGAAGCGCACGTGGAAGGGCTCGACATGGATCTGGTGCTGGCCGCTTCGCGTATCGAGCAGTGCAAGGCCGGTCAGGAAGGTCACCCGGTGCCCGGAAAAGCGCGCCAGGTTGGCGCAGGCGCGCTCGACGGTGTCTGGCTTGCCGAGAATCTCGCCATCGAACAGGGCGATCTGGTCCGAGCCGATGATCAGGTGAGCCGGAAACGCTTGGGCCACGGCGCTGGCCTTGCCCAGCGCCAGACGGCGCACCAGTGCCTCGGGCGTCTCGTCGGGATGCGGGGTTTCGTCGATGTCCGGCGAGCGGCACTGGTAGGGAAGCTCCAGTCGATCCAGCAGCGCCTTGCGAAAGCGGGAGCTCGAGGCGAGCACCAGGGGGGCGTTGGTAGTCTCGGGCACGGTATTCTCCTTGCGAGTTGAGCGTCTCGAAAAATTAAACTTTTTTGAAAAAAGGATCGTTGTATCACGCCCGGCAATTTATCTGGCGTATGGTGCGCTTTTTCCATGCTCTATTCAGAGCAGGCTCACTGACATGGCCTGTTCATTACACTAGTTCAAGATCTTGAACTTTACTTTGAAATAGTGGCCTGGAAACAGCGCTTTAGCTTTTTCGTTCCAATGCCGGCGAAGTCTTGTCTAGGCGAGTCGAGCACTCTTTCACGAGTTTGCTTTCAGGTTTAACGAGTTTTATGCCGAAAGGCGAGAAGAGTTCTTTCGTGAAACCGTGAATAAATGGCGATGCGGCTTTGACAGCGGCGGGGGGAGTGCCTATCATTGCGCGCCTATGTTGACCTCACAACTCCCCAGTCGGGTCGAGCCCTACAA
>NZ_JAMZBC010000326.1 GCF_024158715.1 Halomonas sp. 707D7
ACCTCGGCGATGGCCGCCGCCAGCACCTCGCCGTTCACGCCGCGAAGCCGGAGCTCCTGTTTGATGCGAATGACGCCCTGACCGCGCAGGATGCGCGTGCGCACGAAGCTCTCGGCAAAGCGGGCATCCGACTGGAGCCCCTGCTCCTCGAGGGCGTCGAGGCAGGTCTGGATGTCGTCGGCTTCGAAGGATTTCTTGACGAGCCGGTCGAAAAGCTCGGCGCGGGAGTACTCGCGCCGCGCCAGAAGCTGGATCGCCACCCCGCGTGGGGTGGCGCTTTCAGTGCCGAACATGGGTCACTCCGGCAAGGCGGGGATCAAAGCAGATCGTCGTCACCGTCGGCGTCGACGTCCGCCACCGGCGCCTCTTCCTTCTTGGGCTCGGCCTGCACCAGCAGCTGGGCGCGGATCTGGCTTTCGATCTCTTCCATGATCGCCGGGTTGTCCTCGAGGAACTGCGAGGCGTTGGCCTTGCCCTGGCCGATCTTGTTGCCCTTGTAGCTGTACCAGGCGCCGGCCTTGTCGACCAGGTTGCACTGCACGCCCAGATCGATCACTTCGCCGGCGTGGTAGATGCCCTTGCCGTAGAGGATCTGGAACTCGGCCTGACGGAACGGCGGGGCCACCTTGTTCTTGACCACTTTCACGCGGGTCTCGTTGCCGGTGACCTCGTCGCCGCTCTTCACCGAGCCGGTACGCCGGATGTCCAGGCGTACGCTCGAGTAGAACTTGAGGGCGTTGCCGCCGGTGGTGGTCTCGGGGCTGCCGAACATCACGCCGATCTTCATGCGGATCTGGTTGATGAACACCACCAGGCAGTTGGCGTTCTTGATGTTGCCGGTGATCTTGCGCAGCGCCTGGGACATCAGGCGCGCCTGCAGGCCGACGTGGGAGTCGCCCATCTCGCCTTCGATCTCGGCGCGCGGGGTGAGGGCGGCCACCGAGTCGATGATGATCACGTCGACCCCGCCGGAGCGCACCAGCATGTCGGTGATCTCGAGGGCCTGTTCACCGGTGTCCGGCTGGGAGACCAGCAGATCGTCCAGGTTGACGCCGAGCTTCTCGGCGTAGCTCGGGTCGAGCGCGTGCTCGGCGTCCACGAAGGCGCACACCTTGCCCTGCTTCTGCGCCTGGGCGATCACCGAAAGCGTCAGCGTCGTCTTGCCCGAGGATTCCGGGCCGAAGATCTCGACCACCCGGCCAAACGGCAGACCGCCGATGCCGAGTGCGATATCCAGGCCCAGCGAGCCGGTGGAGACCGACGGCATCACCACGCGCGGGGCATCGCCCAGGCGCATGACGGTGCCCTTGCCGAACTGACGGTCGATCTGGCTGAGCGCGGCGTTCAGCGCCTTGGTGCGATTATCGTCTTGAGCCATGTGAAGCTTCCTCGCGATGGACTGTATAATTACCCAGTATTATGCCAAATATTGGCCGGTAAACAAAGCGCCAGCGCGCTATTTATTCGTCGCCGCCGTCGGGCGCGCGCGACAGATGCAGCACCAGCGCGACCAGCGCCTCGCGCACCGCCTGCTCGCGCACCGCCTGGCGATCGCCGGGAAACACGAAGCGCATCGCCTCCTGGTGGGTCTCGTTGCCGATGGCGAGCCACACCAGGCC
>NZ_JAMZBC010000327.1 GCF_024158715.1 Halomonas sp. 707D7
CCAGCGTCAGCTGCGCGGTCTCCGGCGTGAACCAGCCGCGCTGGGCGGGCGTGAAGCGAAGCTCCAGGCGCAGCTCGCTGATGCCCCGGGTCGGTTCCGGCCAGCGCGGCGGGGTGTCGGAAAGCGCCGCCATGCCGGGATCATAAGGAAAGCGCGGCACGCCGAGATCCGGCTGGTTGAGTCGCTTGGCGCCCAAGAGACGCCCTTCGCGGGCGGCGGGCAGCAAGTCGAGCCGGGCCTCGAGCCCGGCGTGGCGCAGCTGGTTGACCAGCGAGGTCAGAAACGCCGTCTTGCCCGCCTGGGAGAGCCCGGTCACGGCAAGCCGAAGCTGCCGGTCGCGGCCGCGCTCGAGAAGGTTGTTGAGCTCGCGACTCAAAGGCTGGAGCATGGGGCGTTTCCTCGCAGGGCGAAGGGGGTTCTGCGTGGCGAAGGGCGCATGCTCACCCCAGGCTCAGCGTGGTGCCGAGCAAGTGCTGGGCGCCGGGCACCAGCCAGACCGGATCGAGCCGAGTGTTGGCCGCCTCGATGCACACGAAGCGGTAGGCGGTTTCCGGCGCGATGTCCTCCGGGTACGCCTCGCCCGGGTGCCAGACCACCGTCGAATCGCTGGACTGCTTGGCGACCCGCAGGCGGCGCTCGCCGTCGTCGAGCAGCGCCGCCTCGTTGGTGTGGTAGATGCGATCCACCGCGCCCTGAATGGCCAGGGTGCCCTGCTGCTCGGCCTCGGCGAACTCCTTGAGCTTGTCCAGGTAGCGCGCGCCGGCCAGCCCCGTGATGCGACACTGGTGGGTGTGGGCGACGCTCAGGTAGGTATGCAGCGCGGCGCTGATCTTCACCGGCGTTTCGCCGACGTTTTCGCTGATCAGCTCGACGTTCAGGCGCTGGGCGTTGGCCTGAATGACCACCCGCGCGGTGAGCAGGCTGTGCAGACGCTCGGCAGGGGAGAGGTGGACCTCGATGCCCTCGGCGTGCTCGTCGACGGCATCGAGTCGCCATGTCGCCTGGCGCGCCAGGCCATGGAAGGGGCCGTCGCGCTCGGGGGATTCGTCGGCGTAGCGCTCGCCGGCGAACCAGGGCCAGCACAGCGGAATGCCGCCGCGAATGGTGCCCGGCAGCGCCTGGGGCGTGGCGGTGGTCCAGAGCCAGGGCGCGCCGTCGTGCGGCTTGAAGTGCAGCACCTGGGCGCCTTGCAGGACGATGACCATCTCTCCCCACGCCATGTTGAAGATCACCACGTCGCGGTCTTGCCAGGTGGCCTGCGCCTGACCGGTGACGCCTCTGACGAGCGTATCCAGGGAGTCGGGAATCATGGCATTTCCTCAAATAGGGCATATAGTAACAAGTGTGCCGAGGCGAACCTTGCCCGGCCGAGAATCAAGCAACAGTAGCGCTGTGTGCTATGTTAGGACAAGCGCGCAAGGTGGTAAAAACCTGCGCATAAGTAAAAACCAAGGAGGCGTTATGGGCTTTTTTGCATGGCTTATCATCGGTGGCCTGGCTGGCTGGATCGCCGGCAACATTATGCGTGGTGGCGGTTTCGGGATCATCGCCAACATCGGCGTGGGCATCGTGGGGGCCGTGATCGGCGGTTTCCTGTTCAGCCTGCTGGGTCTTTC
>NZ_JAMZBC010000328.1 GCF_024158715.1 Halomonas sp. 707D7
GTCGAGAACCGAGCGATCGGCAGCGAAGGCCGCGCCAGCCGCGAGCACGAGCTGACCATGAGCGTCACGGTGTCGGTACAGCAGCGCGCCAACGACGCCTACGCGCTCAACAACGAGACGATCGCCACGTCCACGCGAATTCGCGTCAACAACGACGACCTGCTCAACCGCCAGAGCCTGCTCGAGGAGGCGACCCAGGCGCTGGCCCGCCGGCTCGCCGAGCGCATCATCGAGCGGCTGGGCCGACTCGAGGCGCCGGCGTGAAAGTCTTCGCCGACCAGCTGGCCGCGCAGCTCGCCAAGAAGCTGCCCCGCACGGTGATCGTCGCAGGCGAGGAGCCCTTGCAGCATCGCGATGCCTGCGACGCGGTGCGCCAGGCGGCGCGCTCCGCCGGCATCGAGGAGCGCGAGGTGCTCGATGTGGAGCCCAACTTCGCCTGGGGGCGGCTGCTGGAAACCGCCAGCAACCTGTCGCTGTTCGCCAGCAGCAAGCTTCTGGAGCTTCGCCTGGGCCACCACAAGCTCGGCCAGGAGGGCGCCAAGGCGCTTACCCAGTACGCCGAACTGATGGAGCAAGGTGACGACGTGCTGTTGATCAGCATGGGCAAGCTCGACGCCAAGCAGCAGAAGAGCGCCTGGTTCAAGGCGCTCGACAAGCAGGGGCTGTTCGTGCCGGTCTGGCCGGTGGACGTTTCGCGGCTGGGCTACTGGCTGCGCGACCGCGCCGCCCTGCACGGCGTGCAGATCGATCTCGATGCGGCGCGCCTGCTCGGCGAGCGTACCGAAGGCAACCTGCTCGCCGCCGACCAGGAGCTCCAGAAGCTGGCGCTGATCCACCCGCCGGGCGCCCGGCTCGACGTCGAGAGCATCGCCGTGGGCGTCGAGGACAGCTCGCGCTTCGACGTCTTCAACCTGGCGGATGCCTGCCTCAAGGGCGAACCTCAGCGGGTATCCCGCATCGTCACCGGGCTCAAGAGCGAAGGGGTCGAGGCACCGATCGTGCTCTGGGCGCTGACCCGGGAGCTCAGGACGCTGCTCTCGCTCCACCAGCACCTGGACCAGGGTCAAAGCTTCGAGCACGCCTGCAAGACGCAGAAGCCGATGATCTTCGACAAGCGCCGCCCCGCCTACCAGAAGGCGATCAACCGGCTGCCGATGAAGCGCCTGCACAAGCTTCTGCTCATGGCCCAGCGTCTGGATCTCGCGGTCAAGGGTGCATCCGCAGTGCCGCTGTGGCCGGGGTTGCACGATTTGGCGATGACGCTTTCCGGAGCGAAAGGTATACTCGCCGAGACCCCCTGGACCTACCGTATCGGGGTCTAGGATTCATGACTCCCCGTTCTACTGCGCCTAGCGCGATTGTCTAAGGATGAAGACGATGAAAACCCTGCGTGCCTCCCTCTCCTCCCTGCTGATCCTGGCCCTGGTGATCACCAGCCTGCCGGTCGTCGCCGCCACGCCCGCCGCCAGCGAGCTGATGTCGACCCAGTCGGTGCTGGCAAGCGATCAGGCCGGCAGCGATCGCCAGCGCATCAGCGACGTTCTCGCCCGCGCCGACGTGCAGCAGGCGCTCTTGAACCAGGG
>NZ_JAMZBC010000329.1 GCF_024158715.1 Halomonas sp. 707D7
CAGCATGTCGCCGATCGGTACCATGATCGGCATGACGATGGCCGCCTGGCCGGTACCGGAGGTGATCAGGCCGTTGAACACCAGGTTGAACAGGTAGAGAAACTCCATGGCGACGATTTTGCCGTGACCGTCGAGAGAGGTCGCCACTGCATGGACCAGAGTGTCGATCAGCTGTGCCTGGCGCAGCAGCACGATGACCGCAGCGGCCACACCGACCACCAGGGCGCCATACAGCACCTCGCGTGCGCCGCTCATCAGGCGTTGAATGAAGGTATTGGGCGAAATGCGCGCAATCAGCGCCGTGGCGATGCCCATCATGATGAAGGTGGCGGAGAGCTGGGGAATGCCCCAGCCATGGTTGAAGGCGCCAAAGAGAAAGAAGCCGAAGCCGAACACGAACAGCGCCAGGACCCACTTGTGGGTGCGCGTGAACGGCGCATTCTGCTCCGGCTCCCCGTCGAGTGCGATGCCCTCGAAGGCCGCCGCGCCCATGACGCTGGCCGCCGGGTCCTGCCTGACGCGGCGAGCGTAGCGACAGATGTAGGCGGCGGTGATGGCGAGGAACACCACGAAGATGGCGGCGCGATAGAGGACGCCTGAAAACAGCGGAAGCTCTGCAATGGTCTGGCCGGTCACGGTCACGGTCGGGTCGAATACCCCGGCGCCGAACCCCGCGTAGGAGCCCAGGAAGATGATCGCGACCCCCACCACCGGGTCGAGCTTCATCGAGCGGGCCAGAAACAGGCCGATCGGAATGAAGGCGATCGCCAGGTTCGCTCCCACGCCCACCGAGGCGAGCGTGGCGAAGGTGGCGCAGAAAATCAGGATCAGGACGTTCTGGCGGCCTTTCGCCAGGCGTAGAAGCTTGTAGATGCCCGCGCTGATCGCCCCGGTGGACTCGATCACCTTGAGCACGCCGCCGACGATCAAGATCAGAAACACCAGCGTGGATGCGTTCACCAGGCCATTGTGCATGGCGGTGAACAGGTCCATCGGGTTCAAGGGGGCGGCGTCGATGAAGCGGAAGCTGTCGGTGTCCACCTGGGTCAGCCCGCCTTGGGTCGAGCGCTCGTAGGTGCCGGCGGGAATCAGATAGGAGGCGATCAGCACCAGCACCATGAAGGCGAACAGGATGATGAACACGTCCGGCATGGCGCGTTTCTTCGGCGGCTTTCCAGGCGCAGGTGTGGCAGGGGAAGAGTGGGTCTCTTGCATCGATCTCTCCGCGTCAGCGTTATGGTTTTAATTGGGGAGATGCCCGGGCCGGGCGTTGGGCGGTCGCGTTCGTGGTGGTCGCGGCGATCTGAAATCACGCTATCAAGTAAGCCAAACGTCGACAATTGTGTATTTGACAAGGCGTGCTTCTAATTTAGGCAAGCGAGACCGGGCTCGACGAGCCCGCGTGGGGAAGTTGAAAGATCGATCTTTTCTAAATTAAGCTTTCTTGTCTTGACACTCGACAAGGACAGGGAAATGAGCGTGAGTTCCAAGACGTTGGGCGTTACCGCAGGCGTCATCGTCGCAGCCGGAGGGCTCTACCT
>NZ_JAMZBC010000330.1 GCF_024158715.1 Halomonas sp. 707D7
AGCGTCCGCTCTGCCTTGCCATTGCCCTATCGACCCTCACGCTTGTCGGCACCAGTGCCGCCGAGACGCTCACGCTCTACACCAGCCAGCCCCAGAGCGACGCCCAGCAGACCGTGGATGCCTTCATGGCTGCCCACCCGGAGATCGAGGTGGAGTGGGTGCGCGACGGCACCACACGTTTGATGACGCGGCTGCGCTCGGAGCTCGCCGCCGGCGTGAGCAACCCGGACGTGCTGTTGATCGCCGACAGCACCACCATGGAGTCGCTCAAGCGCGACGGCCACCTGCAGCCCTACCAGAGCCCGGAGCGCGAGGCGTACGATAGTGAGCTGTTCGACCCCGAGGGCTACTACTACGGCACCAAGCTGATCACCACCGGCATCGTCTACAACACCGGCGCCGAGCATCAGCCGTCGAGCTGGCAGGATCTGCTCGAACCCGACTACGCAGGCCTGGTGGCGATGCCGAGCCCGCTCTACTCCGGTGCGGCGCTGATCCACATGGCGGCGATCACCGACCACCCGGCGCTTGGCGAGGCGTACTACGAGGGCCTTCGCGACAACCGCGTCGAGGCGCAAAGCGGCAACGGCGGCGTGTTCAACGCGGTGGCGGCGGGCACCAAGGCCTACGGCATCGTGGTGGACTTTCTGCCCATTCGCGAAGCGGCCAAGGGCTCGCCGGTCGAATTCGTGTTCCCCGACGAGGGCGTGAGCGCGGTGACCGAGCCGGTGGCGATCATGGAAGGCGCCGAAAACGTCGAGGCGGCCCAGAAGTTCGTCGATTTCGTTCTCTCTGAGGAGGGTCAAGAGCTGGTCAGCCGCCAGGGATACCTGCCCGCCCGCGACGGCGTAGCGCCCCCGGAAGGCTTTCCGGCCCGCGACACCATCGAGCTGATGCCGGTGGACATCGGCCGCACCCTCGAGCAGGAAGAGGCCTTGAAAGCGCGCTTCAGCGAGCTGTTCGGCGGCTGATGGTGGCGCCCGGCATGGCGGCGGGCCGCCCGCAGCGCGGGCTGCTGTCGCTGCTGACGATCGTGATCGTCCTGCTGAGCCTGGCGCCGAGCGCGAGGCTTCTGGTCGAGGCGCTGGGGGATCTCGCCCAGGGCGCGAACGCGCCGCTGTGGCGGGTGCTAGGCGCCGCCGCCACCTGGCGGGCGCTGTGGTACAGCGTCTATACCGCCGGGCTCGGCACGCTGCTGGCGCTTCTGCTCGGCAGCCTCTTCGCCTTCGTCATCACCCTGACCGACCTTCGCGCCAAGGCCGCCTGGGTGTTCTGCTTCATGCTGCCGATGATGATTCCGCCCCAGGTGACCGCGCTTGCCTGGCTGCAGCTCTTCGGCCCGGCAAGCCCGATCTTGAAAAGCCTCGGCCTCGCGCCGCCACTGGGTAGCCCCCAGCCGCTCTACTCCGCCGAGGGCATTGCGCTCTTGCTCGGTATTCAGGCAGCGCCGCTGGTGTTTCTGGCGCTGCGCACCTCGCTCTTGTCGCTGCCCCGGGAGCTGGTCGAGGC
>NZ_JAMZBC010000331.1 GCF_024158715.1 Halomonas sp. 707D7
GCCCCAGGCGGCCTGGGGCACGTCATCGAAGCCGGTCACCGCCAGGCGCTCGGGCACCGCGACATTCAAACGCCGCGCGGCCTCGAGCGCCCCCAACGCCATGGCGTCGTTGGCGCACACCAGCGCATCGATGCCCGGGTGGCCCTCGAGCAGCGCCCCGGCCGCGATCACCCCGCTCTCGAAAGAGAAGTCTCCCCGGGCGCTGGCCACGAACTCGAGCCCCGCCGCGGCCAGCGCACACTCGGCAGCGTCGCGGCGTTCGGCGTCGGAGAACGCCTCCTCGCGCCCGCCGAGCCAGGCGATGCGCCGGCGCCCACCAATGACCAGCCGCTCGACCAGCGCCGCCATGCCTGAAGCGTTGTCGCAGCACACCGCATCGACGTCGGCCTCTTCCAGCACCCGGCCGATCAGCATTAGGGGCGCGCCGGAGCGGCGGCAGAGCTCGGCGGTCGCGCGGCTCACCGAGCCCGCCGCGACGATCGCCCCCTCCACCTGGTAGGCCAGGGCGTGGTGAATCCTCTCGGCCATGGTCGCGGAACCGGCGGGCAGCAGCAGCGGCTGGTAGCCGCGCTCGACCAGCGCCTCCAGTAGGTGCGAAAGCAGCCAGGCTTCATAAGGCCGGGCGACGTTGCCGGTGACCACCGCCACCAGCCCGGTGCGCCGCCCGGTGAGCCCGCGGGCGATCAGGTTGGGGCGATAGCCGAGCGAGGCCGCCACGCGCAGCACGTGCTCGCGCTTTTTCACCGACACCGAGGCGCCCGGCGTGAACGCCCGCGACACCATCGCCCGTGACACCCCCGCCGCCGCCGCCACGTCGTCGGCGGTCACTCGGCTCGTCTGCTGCTTCATGACACTCCTCGTTGGTAGGCCGCGTCGCGAAGGCGCGCGGCGCTGAAAGTCTCGCTCGACCGAACGTCTCGGTTCGTACATCAAAGCGTCATGGAAGCGGGCTAGGATCGCCTCCATGCATTTTGCACGCGCTTTCAAAATATGCGTTTCACCAGGAGTTCGCCAGTGACGACCCACGCTCTGAAGCTTCACGATGTGACCGTCGACCTCAAACAACGGCGCATTCTGGACACCCTCTGCCTGACGGTGCCGCCGGGCAGCTTCACCTGCCTGCTGGGGCCCTCGGGCTGCGGCAAGACCACGCTCCTGCGCGCCATCGCAGGCTTTGCCGACCTCAGCGGCGGCGACATTCGCCTCGGCGAGCGCTCCATCGCCGCGCTCCCTCCGGAGAAGCGCGAGACCGCCATGGTGTTCCAGTCCTATGCGCTATGGCCGCACATGAGCGTGGGCGAGAACCTGGCCTACCCGCTGAAGCTGCGCGGCGTGGCGCGGGCAGAGCGCGAGCGCCGGGTGACGGCGATGCTGGCGCGACTGTCGCTCGCCGGGCTCGAGAGTCGCCCGGTCACCCAGCTCTCCGGCGGGCAGCGCCAGCGCATCGCCCTGGGCCGGGCGCTGAT
>NZ_JAMZBC010000332.1 GCF_024158715.1 Halomonas sp. 707D7
GCCAGGGTTTGAGTGCCGCTGGTCAGGCCGTCCAGGCTCTGGCGAACCTGCACCTGCCCGGCGGGATAGACGCCTTCCGGCAGAAGGAAACTCGCGCCTGTACCGGTTTGCCAGTTGGCACCGCCATCCAGGCTGAACTCCCAGACAGCACCCGGAACCAGCCCTCCGACGTCGACGGTGCCGTCGCTGGTGATGCCGTCCGCCTCCCCGGTATCCACCGCGAGGCTCAAGGTCGGCGTGGCCGGGGCGTCCGGCTCTTCCGGTGGTGTGATGGTGAGATCGACCGTGATCGGCCCGAACGTTCCCTCCGGACTCTGATTACCCGCCGCGTCCGTCTGGCGAACCCGTATATCCCCGTCTGCGTAGACTCTTTCAGGCAGGACCAAGGTACCGTTCTGACCCGGGAGCCAGCTTTGCCCCCCGTCCAGGCTGAACTCCCAGCTCGCCCCCGGCTCCAGCCCCACCAGGCGCAAGGTGCCATCGGCGGTGGTGCCGTCGCCGATGACCCCGGTGTCGTTGACCAGTACCAGCGTCGGGGCGAGAGGCGCCTGGGTATCGATCACCACCGGCCCCAGCACCGCCGCCGGGCTCAGGTTGCCTGCGGTATCGGTCTGGCGTACCTGGATGTCGTTCATTCCATAGCGGCCATCGGGTAGCGTGAAGCTTTCCCCGCTGCCCGCCTGCCAGGTACGTCCGCCATCCAGGCTGATCTCCCAGCTCGCACCCGCCTCGATGCTGGAGACACCGACAACGGCATCGTTGATGATGTCGCCGTCGAGCCCCAGGGCGAGGATCGGTGCGGCGGGCGGCAGGGTATCCACCAGCACCGCCTCGAGCTCCGTTGCCACTCCCACGTTACCGGCGCGGTCGATCTGGCGTACCTGCACCTCGCCCATCGCGTAGTCGCCATCCGCCAGCGTGAAGCCACCGCCCACGCCCACCTGCCAGCTCTGGCCTCCATCCAGGCTGACCTCCCAGGTCGCGCCGGGTTCGAGACCGCCCACGTCGATGCGACCATCGTTGACGATCGCACCCTCGATGGCCGGCGTCAGGCTCGGCGCCGCCGGCGGGGTCAGGTCGATGGTGACGGCCCCGAGCGGCGCAGCGGCGCTCACGTTACCCGCGCCATCGATCTGGCGAACGCGGATGTCGCCTGCCGCGTAGCTCTCCTCGGGAAGAGTGAAGCCGCCACCGCTACCCGACAGCCAGCTCGCACCGCCGTCCAGGGTATACTCCCAGGTAGCGCCGTCGACGATCCCGCTCACCTCCACGGCGGCCTGGTTGGTGACTGGCCCGGTACCGACCAGGCTCACGGTGGGCGTCAAGGGCGGCGTGGTGACGACGCTGACCGCGTCGGCCTCACCAGAGCCACTCACGTTGCCCGCCACATCGAACTGGCGTACCTGGATCGCGCCTTGGGCGTAGCTGCCTGGCGGCAGGATGAAGCGCTCGCCGGTGCCTTCG
>NZ_JAMZBC010000333.1 GCF_024158715.1 Halomonas sp. 707D7
GGTTCCTGAACGTGGTCGGCGGGGTCAAGGTGCTCGAAACCAGCGCCGACCTCGCCGTGCTGCTCGCCGTGGTCTCGAGCCTTCAGAACCGGGCGCTGCCCAAGGAGCTGGTGGTGTTCGGCGAGGTGGGGCTCTCCGGCGAGATTCGCCCGGTGCCCAGCGGCCAGGAGCGCATCAGCGAGGCCGCCAAGCACGGTTTCCTGCGCGCCATCGTGCCGCGCGCCAACGCCCCCAAGAAAGCGCCTGCGGGCATGGAGGTCATCGCCGTGGACAAGTTGAGCGATGCCCTGGAAGCGCTCTAGGCTGTACTAAGCTAACGATACTGAAAGCCGGGACGCGACACCCGGCGACGATCGCCAGAAGCGGCACCCCAGGCGATCGAGACCACCCAAGGAGAGACGCGATGAGTTCGATTCGACTGACCCAGTACAGCCACGGCGCCGGCTGCGGCTGCAAGATCGCACCGGACGTGCTGGACAGCATTCTGGCCAAGGCCGGCCCCAGCGCAGGGCACAAGCAGCTGGTGGTGGGCAATCAGGGGCGCGAGGACGCCGCCGTGTTCGATCTCGGCGACGGCCGCGGCATGATCTCGACCACCGACTTCTTCATGCCGATCGTCGACGACCCCTTCGACTTCGGGCGCATCGCCGCCACCAACGCGATCAGCGACATCTACGCCATGGGCGGCACGCCGGTCATGGCGCTGAGCATCCTCGGCTGGCCGGTGGACAAGCTCTCCCCGGACATCGCCGGCGACGTGATCGCAGGCGCCCAGGGCGTGTGCCGCGAACTCGGCGTGGCGCTGGCCGGCGGCCACTCCATCGACGCCCCGGAGCCGATCTTTGGCCTTGCCGTCAACGGCCTGATCCAGCTCGACCAGCTCAAGCTCAATAGCGGCGCCAAGCCAGGCGATCTGCTGTTTCTGACCAAGCCCCTGGGCGTGGGGCTTCTGACCACCGCCGAGAAGCGCGGCCTGCTGGAAGCCGGCCACCACGGCCTGGCGCGGGAAACCATGCTCATGTCCAACCGCATCGGCGTGGAGCTTGCCAAGGTGAAAGGCCTGAATGCCATGACCGACGTGACCGGTTTCGGCCTGGCCGGCCATCTTAGCGAGATATGCAGTGCCAGCCACCTCAAGGCCGAGGTCGATTTTCGCCGCCTGCCGCGGCTTTCTGAGGCCGAAGCGTACCGTCGCCAGGGCGCGGTGCCCGGTGGCACCGTGCGCAACCGCGACGCCCTGGGTGCGCAGCTTCCGGCCATGGACGACGCCCATTGGCAGTGGCTGTGCGATCCGCAGACCTCCGGGGGGCTTTTGCTCAGCGTCGACCCGGCCTGGGAAGACGATATCCAGCGGATCGGCCGCGAACACGGCCTGACACTTGCGCCTTTCGGCACCATGAAGCCGCGCCAGGGCGACGCGTTGATCGAGGTGATCGGCTAGATGCTTGCTGACGTACCCGCC
>NZ_JAMZBC010000334.1 GCF_024158715.1 Halomonas sp. 707D7
CGCTGACGAGCGGCGGACGGGTGAGTAATGCATAGGAATCTGCCCGGTAGTGGGGGATAACCTGGGGAAACCCAGGCTAATACCGCATACGTCCTACGGGAGAAAGGGGGCTTCGGCTCCCGCTATCGGATGAGCCTATGTCGGATTAGCTAGTTGGTGGGGTAACGGCCCACCAAGGCGACGATCCGTAGCTGGTCTGAGAGGATGATCAGCCACATCGGGACTGAGACACGGCCCGAACTCCTACGGGAGGCAGCAGTGGGGAATATTGGACAATGGGGGCAACCCTGATCCAGCCATGCCGCGTGTGTGAAGAAGGCCTTCGGGTTGTAAAGCACTTTCAGCGAGGAAGAACGCCTGGCGGTTAATACCCGCCAGGAAAGACATCACTCGCAGAAGAAGCACCGGCTAACTCCGTGCCAGCAGCCGCGGTAATACGGAGGGTGCAAGCGTTAATCGGAATTACTGGGCGTAAAGCGCGCGTAGGTGGCTTGATAAGCCGGTTGTGAAAGCCCCGGGCTCAACCTGGGAACGGCATCCGGAACTGTCAGGCTAGAGTGCAGGAGAGGAAGGTGGAATTCCCGGTGTAGCGGTGAAATGCGTAGAGATCGGGAGGAATACCAGTGGCGAAGGCGGCCTTCTGGACTGACACTGACACTGAGGTGCGAAAGCGTGGGTAGCAAACAGGATTAGATACCCTGGTAGTCCACGCCGTAAACGATGTCGACCAGCCGTTGGGTGCCTTGTGCACTTTGTGGCGAAGTTAACGCGATAAGTCGACCGCCTGGGGAGTACGGCCGCAAGGTTAAAACTCAAATGAATTGACGGGGGCCCGCACAAGCGGTGGAGCATGTGGTTTAATTCGATGCAACGCGAAGAACCTTACCTACCCTTGACATCCTGCGAATTCGCTAGAGATAGCTTAGTGCCTTCGGGAACGCAGAGACAGGTGCTGCATGGCTGTCGTCAGCTCGTGTTGTGAAATGTTGGGTTAAGTCCCGTAACGAGCGCAACCCTTGTCCTTATTTGCCAGCGGGTAATGCCGGGAACTCTAAGGAGACTGCCGGTGACAAACCGGAGGAAGGTGGGGACGACGTCAAGTCATCATGGCCCTTACGGGTAGGGCTACACACGTGCTACAATGGTCGGTACAAAGGGTTGCCAACTCGCGAGAGTGCGCCAATCCCGAAAAGCCGATCTCAGTCCGGATCGGAGTCTGCAACTCGACTCCGTGAAGTCGGAATCGCTAGTAATCGTGGATCAGAATGCCACGGTGAATACGTTCCCGGGCCTTGTACACACCGCCCGTCACACCATGGGAGTGGACTGCACCAGAAGTGGTTAGCTTAACCTTCGGGGGAGCGATCACCACGGTGTGGTTCATGACTGGGGTGAAGTCGTAACAAGGTAGCCGTAGGGGAACCTGCGGCTGGATCACCTCCTTAAACGATGCGT
>NZ_JAMZBC010000335.1 GCF_024158715.1 Halomonas sp. 707D7
GACCATCCACACGCACTGCTCCGCCGCGGCCTGCACGGCGCCCGCCACGGTATTGGGAATGTCGTGGAACTTGAGATCGAGAAATATCTCGAAGCCGCGCCCGTGCAGCGCCTCGAGCACCGCCGGCCCGCTACGGGTGAAAAGCTCCTTACCGACCTTGACGCGACAGCGCGTCGGATCGAGCTGGTCCGCCATGCAAAGCGCCTGGTCAAGCGAAGGGTAATCGAGGGCGATGATGAGGGGGGAATCTGTAGCCACGGCGCGCTCCTTGAGATGATCGCGCCAGTATATCAGCCTTGACGGGCCTTTTCGTGTAAGCGATGTCTACGTAAACGCGCTCGGAATTCTTACATGGCCTGTCGTCACCGTATGACGGCAAGCACCGAACTTTCTGGCTACGTTGACAAGGACTGAAGCTCGCTTAGGGAACGGGCCTTGGTCGCAAGATGCACCTAATCACCCAGATCATAACGAAGAGGATGCTAAACATGCAGCGATTCATCAAGGGCTTGGGAGTAGCGGCAGTGATCGGCATGAGCGTGGTCGGAACCGCTTTCGCGCAGTCGGTTGCACCCATCAACGTCAATACCGCCGACGCGGAGCTCCTCGCCGAGCTGCCCGGCGTCGGACCGAGCCGCGCGGCGGCGATCGTCGAGGAGCGAAATGCCAACGGCGAGTTCGAAAACGCCGAGGATCTCACCCGGGTCAGCGGTATCGGCCAGGCCACGGTGAGCGGCATGGAAGACCAGATCGTCTTCTCGGATTGATGCCCAGGGCCCGCTTTAACAGGATCGCGGGCCCGCCTTTCCTCTCTAGCCCTCGAAGGGCACGAAGACGGCGCCCTGCATCAGCACCCGAGCGCTGCGGCTCATCACCGCCCGGTCGATCTGCCAGCGCCCGTCCATTAAGCTTGCCTTGGCGCCTACCTGCAGAACTCCCGACGGATGACCGAAGGTGACCGCTTCGCGCTCGCCCCCGCCGGCGGCCAGGTTGACGAGCGTGCCCTCGATCGCCGCTGCCGAGGCAATCGCCACCGCTGCGGTGCCCATCATGGCGTGGTGCAGCTTGCCCATGGAGAGCGCCCGTACCAGTAGATCGACCTCACTGTCCGCCACGTTTCGACCACTCGATGCCGTATAGCTTGCCGGCGGTGCCACGAAAGCCACCTTGGGCGTGTGCTGACGGGCGCTGGCCGCCTCGATGTTCTCGGCAAGCCCCATCCTGAGAGAAGCGTGAACGCGGATCGCCTCGAACCGCGCAAGCGCCTCGGCGTCAGTGTTGATCGCCTCCTGAAGCTCGGTGCCGGTATAGCCCACGTCCCTGGCATTGACGAACACCGTAGGAATGCCGGCGTTGATCAGCGTGGCTGCCAGCGTGCCCACGCCCGGCACCTCGAGCGTATCGACCCGGTTGCCGGTGGGAAAGATCGCGCCCTCGCCATCGGCGGGGT
>NZ_JAMZBC010000336.1 GCF_024158715.1 Halomonas sp. 707D7
TTCGTGTTTGTTTTTCTTACTATTCTCGTGCTCAGCATGATGCTGATGTCGACCCTGCTCAATCGCTTCCAGCCGCCTGTAGGTGCCGCGTCAAACGCCGTACCGCGCCCGGCAACCTCGACGCCGACGAGCCCGGACGATGAGACGCTGGCGGTCATTTCGGCGGCGGTGCATCGCTACCGTGCCGCACGCCGGTCCTGAAACCCGCAAGGTATAGCGAACTTTACAAAAGGTCAGGCTTTATTTTGTAAAGTTTACTACAAAACAATGTTGCTGATTGAGGCATGAAACATGAACGAGACACCACGCCCGCTGGGAATCACCGATGTCGTGCTGCGTGACGCCCACCAATCCCTGTTCGCCACGCGGCTGCGCCTGGACGACATGCTGCCCATTGCCGAGAAGCTCGACCGAATCGGCTTCTGGTCACTGGAAACCTGGGGCGGCGCCACCTTCGATGCCTGCATCCGCTACCTGGGCGAAGACCCGTGGGAGCGCATTCGTGCGCTGAAGGAGGCGATGCCCAACACGCGCCAGGCCATGCTGCTGCGCGGCCAGAACCTGCTGGGCTATCGCCACTACGCCGACGACGTGGTCGATGCCTTCGTCGAGCGCGCCAAGACCAACGGCGTGGACGTGTTCCGCGTGTTCGACGCCATGAACGACCCGCGCAACCTCGAGCGCGCGATCCAGGCGGTGCGGCGGGTGGGCGGTCATGCCCAGGGCACCATCTCCTACACCGTGAGCCCGGTGCATACGCTGGACGCCTGGGTCGAGCTCGCCGAGACCATCGCCGCCATGGGCGCCGACTCGCTGGCGATCAAGGACATGGCGGGGCTTCTGACCCCCTATACCGCCTTCGAGCTGGTCAGTCGCCTCAAGAAAGCGCTCGGCATCCCGGTACATCTGCACTGCCACGCGACCACCGGGCTTTCGACCTCGACCATCCTGAAGGCGGTCGAGGCGGGGGTGGACAACGTCGATACCGCGATCTCGTCGATGTCGATGACCTACGGCCACAGCCCGACCGAGTCGGTGGTGGCGATGCTCAAGGGCACCGAGCGCGATACCGGGCTCGATCTCGAGGCACTCGAGGACATCGCCGGCTATTTCCGCGAGGTGCGCAAGAAGTACGCCGCCTTCGAGGGTTCGCTCAAGGGCATCGATTCGCGCATTCTGGTCGCCCAGGTGCCCGGTGGCATGCTCACCAACATGGAGAGCCAGCTCAAGGAGCAGGGTGCCGGCGACCGCCTCGACGAGGTGCTGGCCGAAATCCCGCGGGTGCGCGAGGATCTCGGCTTCATTCCACTGGTCACGCCGACCTCCCAGATGGTCGGCACCCAGGCGGTGATGAACGTGATGATGGGCGAGCGCTACAAGTCGATCTCCAAGGAGGTGCAGGCGCT
>NZ_JAMZBC010000337.1 GCF_024158715.1 Halomonas sp. 707D7
GCCGGCGGCCGCGCTGTGCGGGGCGGTGTTCATGGTGCTGTGCGACGTGGCCTCCCGCGTGGCGATCCCCGGCCAGGTGCTGCCGATCGGCGTGATCACCGCGCTGGTCGGCGCGCCGGCGTTCGCCTTTCTGATGGTGCGGGGGCGGCGATGACGCCCCTTTCATCGCCCCTTTCATCGCCACTTTTGAGCGCCCGCGGCGTGAGCTTCTCCGCAGCCGGGCGAAGGCTCGTCGACGGCGTCGATCTCGACGTTTTCCCCGGCGAGACGCTGGGCGTGATCGGCCCCAACGGCGCGGGTAAATCGACGCTTCTGCGCCTGCTGGCCGGGCTTTTGCCGCCAGGCCAGGGCGAGGTGCGCTTCGAGGGATCGCCACTTGCGCGCTTGAACCGTCGCAGGGTCGCCCGGCGCATCGCGCTGGTGGCCCAGCAGGCGGAGACCGACGAGCGACTCACCGTGCGCGATGCGGTAGAGCTTGGCCGCACGCCGACCAGCAGCCGGCAGGCATGGGGCACGACGAGCCCGACGAAGCCGATGGCGCCGGTGATCGACACCATCACCGCCGTGGCCAGCGCCGCCGAGCCGATCAGCAGCGTTTTCGTCACGCGCAGGTTGACGCCGAGCGACGCCGCGCTTTCCGCGCCGAAGGCGAAGGCGTCGAGCGCGCGCACCTGGGAAAGCGCCAGGGCGAGACTCGCCCCGGCCGCCGGCAGGGCAAGCCAGGCGTCCGGCCAGCGCACCGCGGAAAGATTGCCCAGAAGCCAGAACAGGATGCCCCGGGCCTGCTCGGCGTTGGCGGACTGAGCGATGATGAAGGCGGTCAAGGCGTTGAACAGCTGCGCCCCGGCGATACCGGCGAGGATCAAGACGCCGGCGCCGCGCACCGCCGCGCCGCCGGCCAGGTGCGCCAGCAGCGCCACGAAGCCGAAGGCGCAGAGCGCCCCGGCGAAGGCGCCCATCGACATCGAGATCACTCCCGCGCCAAGGCCCGCCACGCTCACCGCGACCGCCCCGGTAGAGGCGCCCGCCGAGATGCCCAGCAGGTACGGGTCGGCCAGTGAATTGCGCAGCATCGCCTGCAGCACCACGCCGGAGACCGCCAGCCCCGCGCCGCAGCAGGCCGCCACCATGGCGCGGGCCATGCGGTAGTGCCATACGATGGCTTCATCGAGGGTCGTCAACGGCCGGTCGCTCACGCCGAGCTTGCTCGCCAGCACTTCCAGCACGGTGGAAAGCGGGATGCGCGTCTCGCCGACCGCCGCCCCAATGAGCAGCGCCGCGAGCAGGGCCATCGGCATCAGCCAGACCCACAGGGCAGCGCCCGGCCGGGCGCTGCCCTGTGGGTCTGGCTGAT
>NZ_JAMZBC010000338.1 GCF_024158715.1 Halomonas sp. 707D7
GTCGTATCGCGCATGGTCACGCCCTCCCCAGTAGCCAGAACAACAGCAGTGCCACGACCACCACGCCCACCCACTGCCCGACGACGATGGCCGTGTCCGGCAGGCGGTGCCCGGCGATGCGCAGCGGCATCACCCGCGGAAACAGCACGAAGAAGGTCGCGGCGTGATAGAGGCTCGCCGCCAGCGCCAGCAGGTTGAGCGCCAGCACCACGGGCGAGCCCATGAACGCAACCCAGCCCTGCCAACTGGCCGGGCCCTTGAACAGCGCCACCATGCCCGCCAGCAGGCAGAGCAGAAAGAACACCAGCGGCAGCACCGTGGCCTCGCGCAGCATGTAAAGCTTGAAGAAGCGGTGCTTGAGCCACCAGGTGCGCGCCAGCGGCGCCGGGCGCTTTGCGGAATCAGCCATGAGCCTTCTCCTCGTTGTCGATGCCCTTGCCGCGCCGCCATTCGCCCTTGAACAATTCACCTTTGAACAACGCGATCAGCGTGTGCTGAGCCGCCGCCACCTTGCCCTGATTGACCGCCGCCGCCGGGTCGACGTGCTTGGGGCACACCTGGGAGCAGAAGCCCACAAACGTGCAGCTCCACACGCCTTCGTGACGGTTGAGCTCGGCCATGCGCGCGCGCTTGCCGTGGTCGCGGCTGTCCAGGTTGTAGCGCTGGGCCAGCGCCAGCGCCGCCGGGCCGCGAAACTCCGGGTTCAAGCCGAACTGCGGGCAGGCCGAATAACACAGCCCGCAGTTGATGCAGTTGGCGAACTGCCGGTAGCGCTCAAGCTGCGCCGGCGTCTGGCGGTGCGGCTCCAGGGCCTGGGGGTCGACGTGTTGCACCGGCTCCTTGTCGATCAGGTAGGGCTTGATCGCCGCCAGGTGCTCGAGAAACAGCGCCATGTCGACCACAAGATCCCGCTGAACGGGAAAGTGGGCCAGCGGCTCGATGCGGATCTCGTCGTCGAAGTCGCGCAGGAAGGTCTTGCAGCCGAGCTTGGGTACGCCGTTGACCATCACCCCGCAGGAGCCGCAGATCGCCATGCGGCAGGACCAGCGGTAGCCGAGCGTGGCGTCGAGCTCCTCCTTGATGTGGTTGAGGGCATCCAGCAGCGAGGTGCTGTCGTCCACCGCTACCTCGTACTGTTGCCAGTAGGGCTCGGCGTCGCTTTCCGGCAGATAGCGTTTAACATGCAGCGTTCTGTTCATGCCCGTTTCTCCTTGCCCGCATCGCCGTAGGCGCGCACCGCCGGCGCCGAGAAGCGCACGTCCACCGCCTGCCAGTGAAGCTCGGCGGGTGCTTCGCCGCGATAGAACACCTGGCTGTGGTTGAGGTAG
>NZ_JAMZBC010000339.1 GCF_024158715.1 Halomonas sp. 707D7
CGCCCTTTGAAGCGACGAACATGGCGATGGCAAGCCCGATCATGGCGGCCATGAAGTTGCCCGCCTCGGTGTTCTCGATCACCTGGTCCGCCTGCTGGTCGATCAGGTTCGCCGCATCGCCGGGGATGAAACGACCGATCTCGTAGAGCTGTTGGCCCGCCTCCACCGGGTCGAACAGAAGCCCCCACAGAGAGATCACTGCGGCGATGGTCGGAAACAGCGCCAGCAGCGCGTAGAAGGCAACGCCGGCGGCCAGCATGGTCAACCGGTTGCGCCGGGCCGCGCGGATCACCCGCCAGCCGACGTCGAGCAAGCCGAGCTTGGGAATCTCTTCCGGGGTACGGGCGCGCCGTCCCCGGGACGTGGTCTTGCGGTGCGACGGGCTCATCCCATCCCCTCCCAGATCAGTAACAGTGCCAACAAGACGGCGAAGGCCATCATCAAGCCGCTGCCGTGACGGCGCAGCCACGTTTCACCCTCGAGCGCCTGGGTCAGGCGCGCCATGGCCCAGGCCTCGAGCGCCAGCGAGCGCTCGACGCTTGCTCGCTTCGCTCGCCGGGCTTTTTCGGACACGCCTGCGCACAGCGCCACGACGCCCAACGCCGGCCTGCGATAGAGCCACCAGAGATCCCCCGCCGCCAGGGGCTTTCCGCCCAGCCGCTTGGCAAGCCAGATGCCTGCCGCCAACAGCAGCACACCCGCCGGCAGCGGCCAGGCCAGCTCGACGAGCGAGGCGAGGCTCGGCACGTGCACGCTCTCCTCGGGCAGCGGCAGCCACCAGGGCACGCTCAAGGTGGCCACGATGGCAAGCCCCCAGCCCGCCAGCTGAAAGCCATCGCTGCCACCGGCGTCACGCTGCTGCCACTGGCGCCACAGGCAGGCGCCGACCAGCGCCGAGGTGCCCACGGCGCCCAGCGTCAATAGCAGGATCAGCGGGGTGTGATGCATCTCTTCCAGGGCGTGCTTGACGCTGTACTTGGCCAGAATACCCGCGCCGAAGGCGCCGGTGAGCGAAAGCCCGGGCAGCGCCAGGGCGACCCAGATCAGCGCCCTCGGCCAGCGCGGCAGGTGCTCGCTGACGCTGGTGCCGAGGAACAGCGCCCCCTTGGCAAGTGCGTGGTGGCCGGCGAACAGCACGATGCCCGGCCAAAGCAGCGGCCACAGTTCGATATCGATCAGCCCCATCGCCACCAGCGCGGTCAACATGCCCATCTGGCTGATGCTCGAGTAGGCCAGTACCGCCTTGGGATGGTGCTGGCAGACCCCGTAGAGCGCCGCCAGGAAGGCCGCCGCCAACCCCGCCGTAAGCATCGCCTCGC
>NZ_JAMZBC010000340.1 GCF_024158715.1 Halomonas sp. 707D7
GCGCCGGGGCGTCTCGGACAGCCAGCGCCGCCGAAGGCTCGCCCAGGTGACCGGCCACTTTCGCCACGGCCACGCGCCGACGGCGATGCTCGAGATTGCCAGGCAGCAGGACATCGACGCGCTGCAGCTGGCCGCCGAAGTGATTCGCCGCGACTGCGACGTCCAGCGTCGCCAGGCGGTGATGCACCAGGCGATCACCCTGGCCACCGACGACGGCACGCTCTCGGCGGAGAACCACCATGTGCTGCGCTTTCTGGCCGATGTGCTCACCATCGCCCCGACGACGCTGGCGACGCTGTTTCTGGAGCTGACCGGCGTGGCGCTGGGTAGTCCCGAGGACATCAGCCGCCAGGCCTACTGGCTCGAGCACGACGCCGACTACTGCGAGGCCCGAGCGCGCGAAGAGCGCGAGGCGAAAGCGCGTGAAGCGCAGCAGGCAGCCGAGGCCGCCGCGCAGGAGCGCAAGCGCCAGGAGCAGCAGCGCCAGGAGCAGGCTCGCCGCGACGAAGCCCAGCGCGAGCAGGCCCGCGAGGACCAGACGCGCCGAGAAAAGGCCCGGCGCGAACGCGCGCGCCGTGACCCCGGCCCCGCCCCGGCACCCTCGGACGCCTACAAGACGCGCCGCGCCCTGGCGGTCCTCGGCCTGGCCGCCGGGGCGAGTCGCGCCGACATTCGCCGCGCCTACCGGCGCCTGGCCCAGCTCAATCATCCGGATCGCTTCTATGCCCAGAGCGATCATCACGTGGCGCTGGCCTCCCAGCGTTTCCAGCGTATCAAGAACGCCTACGACTACCTGATCAAGGCGTCTCTCTGACGAGGTGTTACCCCCATGCGCGATCTCTACCAGCGGCTGGCACTCGCCCCCGACGTGGACGCTCCCACCCTCGAGGCCGCCATCGAGGCGTGTCACAACCGCGCGCTGCGCCAGGACGCCGAGGCCACCCTCGTCGTGGCCTCGCACCGCCAGCGCTACGACGAGACGCATCGCGTGCTGCGCGACATCGGCAGCCTGCGGGCACGGCTCGGGCTGACCCACGCCCCGCACTGGCAGGGCGAAGCGGCCAACGACTTCTCGCAGCCCTCGAGCGGGCCCGCCTCGAGCCTCGACACGCTGACCTCGCGGGTCAGCGAGGCGGTCTCGCTGTTCGACCGCTTCAAGCGTCTGGGCGGAGGCTGGCTACTCGTCGCCCTGTTCGTTCTGGGCGCGTGCGTAGGCCTCGTGGGCGGGCTCGCCCTGGCCGCGGGGCTCGGCGTGCTCTGAGTGCCGCTCGCGCTCGTCCCGGCGCGTCTCGGCCCGGGTCGGCCGGGGGG
>NZ_JAMZBC010000341.1 GCF_024158715.1 Halomonas sp. 707D7
CCCCTCCCACGCCTACTGGGATCTCTCGCCGGGGCTGGATTTCGAGACACGGCTCATTGCTCGCACGGGCATGGTCGAGCGTCTCGAAGAGGAACTCGCCCACCCGCGCTACGTCTGCCGGCCCATCAATCTCTCGGGCAATACCGACTGCTACCAGCCGATCGAGGCGCGCTACCGGACCACCCGGCGCCTGCTGGAGCTGCTGCACGCTTGCCGCCACCCGGTCACGCTGGTGACCAAGGGCACCCTGGTGCTGCGCGACATCGAGCTACTGGCCAGCATGGCCGAACACCGGCTGGTCCGGGTATTCGTCAGCCTCACGAGCCTGGATGCGAACCTGAAGCGCACGCTGGAGCCGCGCGCAGCGTCGCCTCAGGCGCGCTTGAAGGTGATTCGCGAGCTGAATACCGCCGGCATCCCGGTGGGCGTGCTGGTCTCGCCGGTGATCCCGGGGCTCACGGATCACGAGATCGAACGGCTGCTGGAGGCGGCGAGCCGCGCCGGGGCACGCACCGCCACCTGGATGCTGCTGCGCCTGCCCCGGGAAGTCGCGCCGCTGTTCGAGGCGTGGCTTCACACCCATCACCCCGAGCGTGCCGCCAAGGTGATGAGCCTCGTTCGCCAGTGCCGGGGCGGCAAGACCAACGAGCCCGCCTTCGGTCGGCGCTTTCGCGGTGAAGGCGTGTTCGCCGACCTGATCGACCAGCGCTTTCGCCGCGCCAGCCGCCAGTGGGGCTTGCAGCCGCGTGCCGAACAGGGGCTCGATACCCGCCATTTCCGGCCGCCTCGTGCCCAGCAGGACCTGTTCGATTGAGCCAGGCTCAGCGATGGCGCTTTTTCAGTTCATCGAGCACCAGGGCGAAGAACCCGCGGATCTCCTTAAACTTGGGCCGCGCCTCGACGATCAGGGAGTCCATCTTCTCGAGCTCATGAGCCTGCGCCTCGCGGGCGTCGAGCTCGGCCTTGATCTCGTCGATGATCGCTACCGAGTCGTTCAACATCGCCTTGAGCTCGGCGGTGGAGGTCGTGTGGATACGGCGTTCGATGCTCATGGGACTCTCCTCACAAGACGGTGACGGCGATCAGAAGCGCCGGCAGCACGATGAACACGCCCAGCACCCAGCCGGCCGCCAGGGCCTTGCGCTGCGCCCCTACCCGGCCAAGCCACTGGGCGCCCTTGACCGGCAGCAGGCGCAGAAACGGCACGCCCCCGATGATCACGACGGCGAACAGGTTGAACAGCAGATGCACCACGGCGATCTCGAGCGCCAGCATCGCCGTCGGGCCGGAGATGGCCGTGGCGGCG
>NZ_JAMZBC010000342.1 GCF_024158715.1 Halomonas sp. 707D7
CGCCGGCCCATGATCTGACGCCCCACGACCCGGAGCGTTTTCGTACCATCTTGCAGGCGCGCATCGATCACGGCGCGCTGCCGCTACCCGAGGTGACTACTCGATGAGTGAACCGCTGACCGCCCCCAGCGCCGCCCAGCGCGCCCGCCGCACCTGGAACATCGACCAGTGGGGCAGCGGCTACTTCGATGTCGACGACCGGGGCCAGGCGCTGGTAAGGCCGCTCGGCAGCGACGCCGAAGGGCCGGCGCTTCCCCTGAACGGCCTGACGCGCAAGCTTCAGGAAGCCGGCCTGCGCCTGCCGGTACTGGTGCGCTTCAGCGACATCCTTCACGACCGTGTCGAGCAGCTCTGCAGCGCGTTTGACGCCGCCATGCAGGAAGCCGACTATACCGGCGGCTACACCGCGGTCTACCCGATCAAGGTCAACCAGCAGCGCCGCGTGGTCGAGGAGATTCTCGCCACCGCCGAGCGCGGCAGCGGCCGCGTGGGCCTCGAGGCGGGCAGCAAGCCGGAGCTTCTGGCGGTGATGGCGCTTTCTGACGCCGGTTCGTCTCTGATCGTGTGCAACGGCTACAAGGACCGCGAGTACGTGCGCCTGGCGCTGCTCGGCGAGAAGCTCGGCCACAAGGTGTATCTGGTGGTCGAGAAGCTCTCGGAGCTCTCGCTCATTCTGGAGGAAGCCCGCGAGCTCGAGGTCACCCCGCGCATCGGCCTGCGCGCCCGGCTCGCCTCGGTGGGCAAGGGCAAGTGGCAGAACACCGGCGGCGAGAAATCGAAATTCGGCCTCACCGCCAGCCAGATTCTCGAGGTGGTCGAGACGCTCAAGCGCCAGGATGCGCTGGCAAGCCTGCAACTGGTACATTTTCATCTGGGCTCGCAGATCGCCAACATTCGCGACATCCAGCGCGGGCTGCGCGAGTGCGCCCGCTTCTATCAGAACCTGATCGCCCTTGGCGCACCGGTCGATACGGTGGATGTCGGCGGGGGCCTGGGCATCGACTACGAGGGCACGCGCTCGCGGAGCGACTGCTCGGTCAACTACTCGATGCGCGAGTACGCCCGCAACGTGGTCAACGCTTTCGCCCAGCTCTGCCAGGAGGCGGACCTGCCCGCCCCGCACCTGATCAGCGAATCCGGCCGGGCGCTGACCGCCCACCACGCGGTGCTGATCACCAACGTGATCGGCGAGGAGCGCATCGACGACACGCCCCCCGAGCGCAGCGACCAGGACGACCCGCAAGTCGAGGCGCTGTGGCGGGTGTTCGACCAGCTCGAGAC
>NZ_JAMZBC010000343.1 GCF_024158715.1 Halomonas sp. 707D7
GTCCCCTGCCGGGAGGCGGCGGGGGCAGCGCGCTCGCCACGCTCGCGCGCCTTGCGGTGAGCCTGCTTGTCGATCTTCTGCTCGAGGGTATCGGCCGCATCGGCAAGCTCGTCGTGATAGCGCTCCCAGTCCTCCCAGTCGTGTGGGGTGCCGGACTTCGGCCGATCGCCGCCGGCGCCACGGGCACGGGCCCAGGCTTTCTCTTCGAGGGTGTTGGGCCGGTCGGGGTCACGCTCGACGCCAACGCCCTTGCGGGTCATGTATTCGCGGGCATCCATGTATCGCTCCTTGGTGAAGGCGGTGCTCGTACCCTCGGGGCCTGCCGCAGGCAGGGTGTCCCGGTCGTGCAGCGCGCAGGAAATGGACGTACTATATACGAACCAAAAAAAACCGCTGCCGGGAGGCAGCGGAAGCAAGGGATCGAAAAAGAAGCCAGTGCAACACTTCTAGCGACTGCTATCGCGCGTTGCCTGTACACTATCTGACAGTGAATTGGAAAAAAGTTCTCGACAGGACAAAGTTTTCGTCTTTTTTTGTTTGTGATGCTCCCGAACCGGGCCTGCAAAGCGGTTGAGGAGCCTTCCATGGCGCTGTATCTACTGGTGCTGGGCGTCTGCGTCGTGGTGATCGGCTCGGTGCTGGCCATCCTGATGACGGCCAGCACGCCACGCTATCGAACCGAGCCGAAGGATCTGCTCGCCCTTTTCGACAAGGCGCTCGAGAGCCGGGTCGGCGAGACGGAGTGGAACGCCTTGATCGGCTACCCGATCCGCCACGATGAATACCTGGACGGCGTTCGCCGCCGCGCAGCGCACCTGATGGACCAGCACGGGCGCCGCTGGCAGATCGCCCGGGGCAAGCCGCTTCTGAGTGCCACCGGCCAGCTAGAATTGAAGGCATTGCGCGATCATCTCGCCGCCCACACCGCGCTGCGCCGCCAGTAAGGCGTTTCGCTTTCGTAGAGGGAGCCGTCCATGTTCAGTACCATTCGCCAGATTCCTCTGGAAAGTGCGGTCAAGCACCACGCCCACGACTTCCACCAGATCGTGATCACCCTGTGCGGCTCCTCGGAGTTCGAGATCGAGGGGCTCGGCGGGCGGGTCAACGCCTTCTCCGGCTGCATCGTGCCGGCGAACCACGAGCACTACTACTCGGGCCAGGGCTACAATCGCCAGTTGATCTTCGATCTTCCGGAGCTCGCCGTCGAGGGCGAAGAAGCGCGGGGCGTCGAACAGTGCGATCAGCTCGCGGTGCTC
>NZ_JAMZBC010000344.1 GCF_024158715.1 Halomonas sp. 707D7
TCCCAGGTGGCGCCTTCGATCAGCCCGGCCACGTTGACCACGCCGTTGCTGGTGATGCCGTCCTGGGCGCCGGTATCCTCGGCGAGACTCAGGGTGGGTGTGGCCGGTGCATCGGGCTCTTCCGGCGCGATGATCTCGAGCTCGACGATGATCGGGCCGAAGTCGGCCACGGGGCTTACGTTGCCCGCCACGTCGAACTGGCGCACCTGAACCGCGCCACCTTCATAGATGCCCTCGGGCAGGGTGAAGCGATCCCCTGAACCGCGCTGCCAGGTGGTACCGCCATCCAGGCTGAACTCCCAGTTCGCTCCCGGCTCCAGCCCCTGAACTCGCAGGGTACCGTCGGCGGTGCGACCGTCACCGACGATGCCGGTGTCGTTGACCAGTACCAGCGTGGGGGCGTCGGGCTCGAGAGTATCGATCACGACCGCGCCCAGGCCGGCCGAGGGTCCGATGTTGCCGGCAGGATCGATCTGGCGTACTCGAACGTCCCCGGCGGCATAGTCGCCGTCGACGAGCGTGAAACCGGTGCCGACTCCCGCCCGCCAGGTCACGCCGCCATCGAGGCTGACCTCCCAGCGCGCGCCGGTTTCGAGATCGCTTACCTCGACGCGACCGTCGTTGGTGATTGCCCGGTCGGCCACCAGCGTGGCCGTGGGGGCCGCCGGCGGGGTGATATCGATGGTGACGGGCTCGAGCGCCACTTCAGGGCCGAGGTTGCCGGCGGCGTCGGTCTGGCGAACCAGGATCGTCTCCGCGGCGTAGACGCCTTCGGGCAAGGTGAAGCCAGCGCCGATACCGAGCTGCCAGTTCGCGCCGCCATCCAGGCTGTACTCCCAGCTCGCGCCGGGCTCGAGGCCGCCGACGTCGATGCGACCATCGTTGGTGATCGGGCCTTCACCGGAGAGCGTGAGCGTCGGTGCTGCCGGCGGCGTCAGGTCGATGACGACCGCCCCCAGCGGCGCTCCGACGCTGACGTTGCCCGCGCCATCGGTCTGGCGCACGCGGATGTCGCCAGCGGCGTAGTCGCCCTCCGGCAGCGTGAAGCTCTCACCGGTACCGGGCACCCAGGTTTGGCCGCCGTCCAGGGTATATTCCCAGGTGGCGCCCTCCGCGATGCCGTCCACCTCGACGGTGGTTTCGCTGCTGACCGGGCCGCCCGCCCGGCTCGGGGTAGGCGCGGCGGGTGACGTGATGACGACGCTGATCGCGCCGGCCTCACCGAAGCCACTCACATTGCC
>NZ_JAMZBC010000345.1 GCF_024158715.1 Halomonas sp. 707D7
GCCACGCTGGAGGCGCTGCCCGAAAGGCTTCAGCGGGCCGCCCGCGCGCCCTACGCTGCCCACGCCTTGATGTACGCGCTGCTGCTCAGCCAGGATAGCGACGTGCGCAAGCGTCAGCTGGACGGTCTTCGACAACGGGCGCTGGCCGACGTGTATCGCGAGGTGATGACCCATGCGGGGGAGGTCGTCACCCTCGATGCACGCTTTCGCCTGCCGCTGATGGAGCTGTCGCTGCCGGCATTGAAGGGGCTTTCCAAGGAGCAGGCGGAGCACTTCAAGAGCTGCCTGGTCGAGCTGATCAATGCCGACCACCAGGTCAGCCTGTTCGAATGGACGCTCTACCGGTGGCTCGCCTATCACCTGGGATTCGACGAGCGAGAGCCCCTGCCGTCGCGCAAGCTCGGCGAGCTTTCAAGCGAATGTGCGGTGGTGCTGGGCGTGCTGGCGAGTGCAGGCCAGCACGAAGCCAGCGAGGTGGCAAAAGCCCTGGCGGCGGCCGAAGCCGAGCTGCCCTTCGACTTGCCGTCTCCAGGCGACGACTTCGACGTGAAGACCTTCGCCCGGGCGGTGAGCGCGCTGCGCAAGCTCAAGCCTCGGGAGAAGGCCACGGTGCTCGAGGCCATGGCCCGTTGTATCGAGCACAGCGGCAGGATGACGCCCGTGGAGGCCGAGCTGTTTCGCGTCATCGGTGATCTGCTCGAGTGCCCGGTACCGCCGCTTTTGTTCGAGCAAGCGGCATGAGTAGTATTGTTTATACCGTTATCTTGCTTGCGTGGGGCTCAGCGATCACTGCAAGGCCGGTAGGCCGGTTTCCCGGCCGCTAGCGCCGGGAAGAGCCCTTTTTCATCGCGCCCGCGCGGTTTTTGCTCGCGCCGGGCTTGCGTTTCACGTAGCGCCGCTTGCCGCTCGCGGCGCGCTTGGGTGCTGCGCCTTCTTCCCCCTGGGCACTCTGCAAACTCGCACGAAGCTTGCCCGCATCGCTTTGCGTCAAGAGCCCTTGAAGATCCTCGACCAGCGCCTGCTGGAAAGCCCGGGCATCGCCGCTACCTTCGGCGATGCCGCTCAGGCGCTGCTCCCAGAGCGCGGTGCGCTCCGGGGTGCTGACCGCCGAAGGCAGGGCGCTGATCAGCGCGGTGCCGAGTTTGGTGGCGCGCAGCGCCTTCTGCTTGCGCACCAGATAGCCGCGCTGCACCAGGGTCTCGATGATGCC
>NZ_JAMZBC010000346.1 GCF_024158715.1 Halomonas sp. 707D7
GGCTGCGGCTTTCGATCAGCACGCGCTCGAAGCTTGAAAAACCGCCGGTGGGCATTGCCGGGCTCCCGAAACGATAGGCGGTGGCAGGGCGGCGAGCCGCCGATGCCGCTTGGCTATCCTGGTTCTATAGTCAAAGATGTCCGCATGTTAAAGCCATGGGGGTTGCAAGTTTACCGTCAAGGGAAAATTAATGTCAGAGGGAGAAGCGCCAGGTGATCAACGTCGAGCGCAAGAACAGCTTCCAGCTGCGCCTGACCCGGCGACTGAAAGAGGAGACCTCGCATACGTTGGACGTCTACCTCTTCGTGCCCGGGGAGCTGGGGCTGAGCGCCCAGCTCGTCACCGAAGAGGCGTTCTTTCACAGCGCGATCCAGGTGTCGCGCACCTACTACAGCGACCAGTACCACCTGCCGCTGGTACACAGCCGCCTGGCGAGCCGTAACCGACTGGGCAGCGACTCCTACCGGCTGAGCCTGAGTCTCTACGCCTACCAGTACGTGGTCGCCCTGGAGCAGGCCACCCAGGCGATCTTGAGCGATGCCCGGGGGCTGCGCTTCGAGGCCAAGCGCGAGCCCACCGAGCAGGAGCACGAGAGCATCCAGGCGCTGCTCGAGAAGGTCGACGAGATGAGCAGCCTGAGCGAAGGCATCCTCAAGCGGCTGCGGCGCAACGAGCCCGGCGACGAGACGCTCTACAAGTACTTCGCCAACATCGACAACTACCTCTCCTGGCTGACCGAGCAGCAGCATCTGACGCTGCTCGCCCACCTGCCGCGCGGCGGCGTGTTCAATCCGCTGCGCAAGCAGCTCGTGGCGCTGTGCGAGGCACAGGGCGATTACCGACGCGAACGCGAGTACAACGCCGAGCGCGTCATGGCGGACCCTACGCGCATGTCGAACAAGATGCGCCTCTTGCGGCGACTGATCGAGTACCCCATCACCTTGAAGCAGACCTCCCAGGAGCTCGGCCAGGGCGAGCAGAAGGCGGTGAAGGCGCTGGCGACCGCCGTGGTGATGGTGTTCGTGATGCTCGGGGTGCTGCGCCTGCGCGACGTGGTGGGCGACATTCCGGCGCTGTTCGTGCTGGCCATGGCGCTGCTGTACGCCCTGCGCGAGGTGTTCAAGGACGACTTGCGCAACACCCTGTGGCGGGTGCTGCGCAAGTCGTCCTTGAAC
>NZ_JAMZBC010000347.1 GCF_024158715.1 Halomonas sp. 707D7
GGTCTAGCAAGAGGGTGGCTCGCGCCCTCTGCGGTCGTTTGAAGCGCCCGCCACGTCAGTGGCCGGGCGCTTTTTTTTCGAGTCGGGCGGGGCTAGGGCGTCGCCATCAGGGCGTCGAGCAGCGCGTCCAGGTCGGTGATGCGCTTGACGCGCTGGAAATGCTCCTCGGCTTCGCCACTCGAGGGGCGCATCTGGGCCAGCCACTGCTTGACCAGCGATGCCACGATGCGTTCGGGCAGCGCTTCACGCTGGCGCGTCGCATAATCGACGATGACCTCGGCGCGCATCTGCCAGGTGGTCTCGGGCAGGCGCTCGCCGGTATCCAGCCAATGGCGGATGCGCGGGGCGAGCCACGGATCGGCCAGGGCGCTGCGCCCGAGCATCACGTCCTGGCAGCCCGAAAGCGTGCGCGCCTTCCAGTAATCCTCCAGCGTCCAGATATCGCCGTTGGCGACCACCGGCAGCGAGACGTTGGCGCGAATCCGGCCGATCCACTCCCAGTGCGCCGGCGGGCGGTAGCCTTCGTCGCGGGTGCGCCCGTGCACCACCAGCCGCGCCGCGCCTCCGGCTTCGGCGGCCTGGGCGCAGGCGACGGCCAGGCGCCGGTCCGAGAAGCCCAGGCGAATCTTGGCGGTGACGGGAATGCGCCCCTCCAGGGCCTCGAAGACCGCGCGAACGGCCCGATAGACCCGCTCCGGGCGACGCAGCAGCGAAGCGCCGCCGTCGTGACGATTGACCAGCTTGGCAGGGCAGCCGAAGTTCAGGTCCACGCTGATCGCGCCCAACGCTGCCGCCTGACGCGCATTCTCGCCCAGAGCCTCGGGGGCCGAGCCGAGAAGCTGCAGGTGAACGGGCACGCCGCTGGGCGTGGCGACGCGCTCGAGGGCGAGCTCCGGGCAGTGCTTGTAGAACACCCTGGGCGGCAGGCGAGCATCGACCACCCGCACGAACTCCGTCACTGCCCAGTCGAAGCCGCGCTGACGGGTGAGTAGATCGCGGGTGAGGGCGTCGATCACCCCTTCCATCGGCGCCAGGCCGATCTCCCCCTTTTGTAGTAAATTAACAACCATGACTTCCACTTTTGCGGCATTGCAATATATGCTTGATATGGCAGGTTAGAGGATTGTCCTCACTGCGCCAAGCGCCTTTCGGGGCGTTTGACG
>NZ_JAMZBC010000348.1 GCF_024158715.1 Halomonas sp. 707D7
GGCAGGCCCACGGCGGCCTGGCCCAGCCACGCAAGCGTGGTCAGCGCGCCCAGGCGCCAGCCGTAAAGCGCGCCGATCAGCAGTACGCCGAAGGTCTGCAGCGTGACCGGCACGGGCACCATGGGCACCTGGAGGTAGGAGCACAGCGTCAGAAAGAGGGAGCCCAGCACGACCGCGAGCGCCTTGCCGCCCAGCGAGTAGCGGGAGAGATTCAAGGGTGCGGGTAGGGCGAGAGATCGAGGAGCGTCATTCATGATGGCAGTCACCTTTTTTGGTTTTAAGAGTTTACTGCTCGATTCTATCCATCGAGTTAACCATCGTCTAGTTCCTGGGTTTACAGAAGCCCATCGCGCAGGCGAGCCGTCAGGCCGGTGCGCCTGCCAACTGGTTTCATCGAATGGGTGTGTGACGAGTGTTAGCGGTTGCCGAGAGGCTAGTTGGAAACGCGGGCGCAGTTGTCCCGATAGAGCGCTTCATCACTCCCCACCGCGAGGCGCTCGGTGGCGCTGTTGTAGTAGAAGCGCCCGGGCTCAAACCCTGAAAGCGTATAGTCGCCGCACACCCCGTAACCTTTATTGACGCTCACCAGGTGGGCGATCTCGGCCGTCGCCTGACTACCGAGGCGTTCTGAAATCGCCTCGGAAATGTGGGCATCGCGCTGGGCCTCGGAGTAGGCCTGATGGCCGAAGATCAGGCCCGCCACGGCGAAGATGGCAACGACGGGAATCCAGAGATTGTGCATGGGGTATCCAGTGGGAGGAGTAAAAGACGACCGGGAGCGAAGGAAAATGTCGCGCGGAATCATAACGCCTTGCTCATTCACATTCATTGGCTAATCTGGAACCGGTCGAGATTATTCTCCACGTGAGCCTGAGACTACGACCCTCGAACCGCCTTCGAGCATGGCAAAACCTGTGCCCGTCGACTTCAATGAACCAGGGGAGGCATTGCCACCGTGACTCATGGGGCAGGGTATTTCAGGAGAACGCGCATGACCTTCGAGCATCTGGTAACGAACTACGGAAGCCTAGGCCTGTTTCTCGGCGCGGGGCTGGAGGGGGAGGCCGTGGCGATGCTGGGCGGGATTCTGTCGCATCGGCATCTGATCGGCTTCGTGCCGGCGGTGCGTTAGGCGTGGCCGGCGG
>NZ_JAMZBC010000349.1 GCF_024158715.1 Halomonas sp. 707D7
GGCGCGCACCGCGCTCGCCTTCGTGTCACGGGACGCGACCGGCGAACGCACCTTCGACTTCTATCGCCCGCCAGCGGCGGATCTTCTCTACCGGGAGGAGCACCTGCCTGCCGATGTCTTCGAGCGCCCGGTGATCCTGCACCTGTGCAGCAACAGCCTTACCGAAGCCGACATCTTCGCGACCACGCTTGCGATTGCCCGCCGCGGCGCCGATGCCGGCGCCTTGATCAGCGTGGATGCCAACCTGCGCCACAACCTGTGGGCCCAAGGCGAGGCCTGCATCGAGCGAGTCACGGCGCTGCTGGACACTGCCGACTTGATCAAGGTCTCCCGCGAGGAGCTTCACTACCTGCGCGGGGCGCTGAGTGCACAGGCGTGGATGGCACAGCGCCTGGCCGCCGGCGCGCGGGTGATCCTGGTGACCGATGGCCCCGGCAAGGTACGGCTCAAGACCGCCACCCTCGACCAGAGTATCACCCCGCCCCGCGTGCACGCCGTGGACACCACCGCCGGCGGCGACGCCTTCATGGGCGGCTTTCTGGCCTTCATCAGCCAGCGCTGCGCCGCGCACGAGCGACCGCTCGAAGCGCTGGACGACCCCGAGGCGCTGATCGAGGCGGTCGAGATCGCCTGCCGCTGCGGCGCTTTCGCCGTCACTCGCCCCGGCGCCTACGCCGCCCTGCCCACCCGCGAAGACATCGACGCCCTCGCCTGAAACGCTAGACGTTGGTCGCGTTGTGATAATGTCAGACATTTACTAGACTCCTTGCATTTGCCGCCTGCGGCCTTGTTCAGGAGCCTGCATGTCCCTCGATGCCCTGCCTGCCCATAGCGGCGGCGCCGACGAACTCGCCCGCCTGCTCGCCCGGGCACTGTTGAGCGGGCGCTGGCGCCCCGGCGAAGTGTTTCCCAAGGAGCTGGATCTGGCCCGACACTTCGCCGTCAGCCGCAACCAGGTCCGCAATGCCCTGGCCCGCCTGACCGCTGCCGGGCTTCTCGAGCGCACCGCCGGGCGCGGCACCGTGGTACGCGCGCTCGGCGAGTGGCATTTGCTCGACCCGACCATCAGCGAGTGGATGACGGGCCTCACTCGGCTCGATCCTGAGCTGATTC
>NZ_JAMZBC010000350.1 GCF_024158715.1 Halomonas sp. 707D7
CATCAATCAGGGTCAGAAGCGGTGTCGGGGGCGGCGTGATATCGATCTCCACAGCGCCGAGGCTGGCCACACCGCCGACGTTGCCCGCCGCATCGATCTGGCGCGTCAGAATCTGTCCCGCGGCGTAACGTCCTTCCGGCAGCTCGAAACTGTCGCCTACGCCGACGACCCAGGAGACACCGCCGTTCAAGCTGTACTCCCAGCGAGCCCCCTCTTCCAGGCCCTCGACGCTGACCGTGGCATCGTTGGTGATGGCGCTGTCAGCGACGAGGGAAATCACAGGCACCGCCGGCGGGGTGACGTCGATCACCACGGGGGTCAGGGCGGTGGCGGGGCTTACGTTGCCCGCGCCATCGGTCTGACGCACCTGTACCTGATCGAGGCCGTAGGTGCCTTCCGGCAGCGAAAAGCTCGTGCCGGTGCCAACCGTCCAGCTCGCACCCCCGTCCAGGCTGAATTCCCAGCGCGCCCCCGCTTCCAGGTTGCCCACGGTCACGAGGGTTTCGTTGGTGATGCCCGCCTCGAGCCCATCGAGCGCCAGGGTTGGTGCCTGGGGCGCGGTCAGGTCGACGGTCACCGGGCCGAGTTCGACCGGCGCGCTCACGTTGCCCGCACGGTCGATCTGGCGCACTTGCACCAGCCCTTCGATGTAGTCTCCTTCGGCCAGGATGAATCGGTCGCCGACACCGCGCTGCCAGCTCACCCCGCCATCCAGGCTGACCTCCCAGAGGGCACCGGGCTCGAGCCCGCCGATCACCATGGTGCCATCCGCAGTGATGCCATCGAGGGTTCCGGTGTCGTTGCCGAGCGCCACGCTCGGCGCCTCGGGGGCGGTGGTATCGACGATGACGCTGCCCACGGTGCGCGTTCCGCTGGTCACGCCATCGGCATCGCTCTGGCGCACCAGCACTTCGCCGGCGGCGTAGTCGCCCTCGGCCAGCACGAAACGGTCGCCGCTGCCTGCCTGCCAGGTGGTGCCGCCGTCCAGGCTGAACTCCCAGGTGGCGCCTTCGATCAGCCCGGCCACGTTGACCACGCCGTTGCTGGTGATGCCGTCCTGGGCGCCGGTATCCTCGGCGAGACTCAGGGTGGGT
>NZ_JAMZBC010000351.1 GCF_024158715.1 Halomonas sp. 707D7
TCGCGCTGCCTTTCGCGGGTGCGCCCTACGGCTTACCCGCGCTACGGGATGGGGTGGCACCAACCTCGTAGCGCGGCGTAACGAGCGCCAGCGAGGCACCCGCGTGGCGGCGCCCAGCCGCCCGAATGTGCCATTGCCGCCTGTAGCATTGCTTCGCGCTGCCTTTCGCGGGTGCGCCCTACGGCTTACCCGCGCTACGGGATGGAGTGGCATCAACCTCGTAACGCGGCGTAACGAGCGCCAGCGAGGCACCCGCGTGGCGGCGCCCAGCCGCCCGGATGTGCTATTGCCGACTGTAGCACCGCTTCGCGCTGCCTTTCGCGGGTGCGCCGTTCGGCTTACCCGCGCTACAGGATGGGGTGGCACCCATCTCGTAGCGCGGCGTAACGAGCGCCAGCGAGGCACCCGCGTGGCGGCGTCCAGCCGCCCGGATAGTGCCATTGCCGCCTGTAGCCTCGCTTCGCGCTGCTTTTCGCGGGTGCGCCATTCGGCTTACCCGCGCTACGGGATGGGGTGGCACCCACCTTGTAGCGCGGCGTAACGAGCGCCAGCGAGGCACCCGCGTGGCGGCGTTCAGCCGCCCGGCAGTTGCTTAAGAGTAGCGCTATGCGTGTGAAAGGATCTTCAACTGGTCGCGACCGTCGCGCTTGGCTTCGTAAAGGGCCTGATCGCCCTGGCCGAGCAGGCTGCTCAGGTCCTGGGTCGGGGTGTCGATGAGGGTGGCGCCGAGGCTCAGGGTGACCGGCTTGGGGGTGGCGTAGGCGTCGGCGGCGAGGGTGTTGAAGGCGCGGCGCAGCTCATCGCTCAGCGCCTGGATCGCGCTGGCGGAGGTGTCCTTGAGCAGCAGGGCGAACTCGTCGCCGCCCAGGCGCGCCTTTAGGGCGTCGCCCGGCAATAGCTGGCGAGTCAGGTCGCTCAGCGAAACCAGCATGTGATCGCCTGCGGCGTGGCCGTGCATGTCGTTCATCAGCTTGAAGTTGTCGATGTCGATCAGCAACAGCGCGCCGGGTCGGGACGGGTGGGCG
>NZ_JAMZBC010000352.1 GCF_024158715.1 Halomonas sp. 707D7
GGCGTCGACGAGTTCGCCGTGGGCGACCGGGTCGTGTCGACCTTTTTCCCCGCCTGGCTCGAAGGCCCGGCACGGGTCGGCGATTTTCGCACCACCCCCGGCGACGGTGTCGACGGCTACGCGCGTGAACAGATCACCCGCCCGGCCACCTGGTTCACCCGTCAGCCCGAAGGCTACAGCCACGCCGAGGCGGCCACGCTCACGACGGCCGGGCTGACCGCCTGGCGGGCGCTGGTGGTGGATGGCGGGCTCAAGGCCGGCGACACCGTGCTGGTGCTGGGCACCGGCGGGGTCTCGATCTTCGCGCTGCAGTTCGCGCGGATGATGGGCGCGCGCGTGATTGCCACGTCCTCCTCCAACGAGAAGCTAGAAAAGCTCAAGGCCCTCGGCGCCGAGCACGTCATCAATTACCGGGAAACGCCGGAGTGGGGCAAGAAGGTCAAGGAACTGACCGGCGGGGAAGGGGTGGATCACATCGTCGAAGTGGGCGGACCAAAAACGCTGCCCCAATCCATCGACGCGGTGAAGATCGGCGGGCACCTGGCGCTGATCGGCATTCTGACCGGGCGCGAGGGCGATATCCCGACCGCCAAGCTGATGGCGAAGCAGGCCACGCTCAAAGGGTTGATCGTCGGCAGCCGGCGCGATCAGATCGAGATGATCCGCGCCATCGAGGCGTCGAACCTGCGTCCGATCATCGACCGCGAATTTGGCCTGGAAGAGATCGCCGACGCGTTTCGCCATCAGGAGTCCGGTAAGCACTTCGGCAAGATCTGCCTGTCGTTCTGAAACACCGCCGTTCTGAGACACTGCCGTTCTGAGGCAGAACCAAAAACGAAAAGGGGGCGCGAAAGCGCCCCCGTCAGTCGTGCCACGCTTAAAGGCGTGGCGCGGCCAGGCATCGAACGTCAGGCGCTTTTTTCGCGCGGCTCGTCGATGCGGCTATAGACCACTCCCTTGACCTCGAGCTCCCACACGTCCTGGTAGGGCAGGGTGACGCCTTCGATATCGCCGG
>NZ_JAMZBC010000353.1 GCF_024158715.1 Halomonas sp. 707D7
TTGCCTGGGTGCGAATGACCGTGCCGTTCTGATCGGTGATCGTCAGTGACACGATGCTGTCGGGCGCCACATCCGTGGTGGTACCGCGGATATCCAGCAACAGACCATCGTTATCGACGGTGGCTTCAACGGTGATGGCCGAGGCCACCGCATCAAGCTCCACGCCGGTGCTGGCGTCAATCTCGTTGCCGTTGCGGTCGGTGGCAACGGCCTCAATGGTGAGGTCACCGTCGACCAGCCCGCTGACGTCTAAGCCGTCCACGGCGTAGCTGCCGTCGTCGTTGACGGTGGCGTCGGCCGTCACGGTGTTGCCGTTCTGGTCAGTGATGGTGATCGTCACCACGCTGCCTGGGGCCACGTCGGTAGTGGTACCGCGGATGTCCAGGGTCGCGTCGCCGTTGTCGACGGTGGCGTCGACGGTGATAGCCGAGGCTACTGCGTCGAGCTCCACGTCGGTGCTGGCGTCGATCTCGTTACCGTTGCGGTCGGTGGCGACGGCCTCAACCGTGAGGTCGCCGTCGACCAGCCCGCTGACGTCCACGCCGTCCACGGCGTAGCTGCCGTCCGGGTTCACGGTGGCAGTGGCGTTGACCACATTTCCGTTCTGGTCGGTGATGGTCAGGGTGACGGGGCTGCCTGGGGCCACATCAACAGTGGTACCGGTGATGTCGAGCGTCGCCGCATCGTCATTGACGGTGGCGTCGACGGTGATCGTGCTCTCGACGGCATCCAGAGTGACACTGGTATCGGCCTCGATCTCATTGCCGTTGCGGTCGGTCGCGACCGCCTCGACGGTGAGGTCGCCGTCGACCAGCCCGCTGACGTCCACGCCGTCCACGGCGTAGCTGCCGTCCGGGTTCACGGTGGCGGTGGTGGTGACCACGTTACCGTTCTGGTCGGTGATGGTCAGGGCAACGGTGCTGCTTGGAGCCACATCGGTCGTCGTACCGCGGATGTCCAGGGTTGCGTCACCGTTGTCGACGGTGGCTTCGACGGTGATGGCAGACGCCACCG
>NZ_JAMZBC010000354.1 GCF_024158715.1 Halomonas sp. 707D7
CGATCGCCTATGGGCTGGCCTGGCCCGAGCGGATCGACTCGGGCGTCGAGACGCTGGATCTCTTCCAGATCGCGCGACTCGACTTCGAGGCGCCGGACGAGGCGCGCTTTCCCTGCCTGCGCCTGGCGCGGGAGGCGATGCAGCGCGGCGGCAGCGCGCCGGCAGTGTTGAACGCGGCCAACGAGGTCGCGGTGGAGGCCTTTCTGTCCGGCGGGCTCGCCTTCGGTGCCATCGCCGAAGTGGTAGAGGGCGTGATGGCGCTGCCCTGCGAGCACCGCGCGGACACCATCGAAGAGATTCTGGCCGCCGATCGCTGGGCGCGGGAGCAGGCGCGGGGCCTGCTCGAGAGCGAACACGCAGCGGACGTCACGTCGGCAAAGGAGTAGCCTGTGGGACTTTTGCAGAACATCCTGGCGGTACTCGTCGTACTCGGGCTTCTGGTCACGTTCCACGAGTTCGGTCATTTCTGGGTGGCGCGGCGCTGCGGCGTCAAGGTGCTGCGCTTCTCGGTGGGCTTCGGCAAGCCGTTCTGGTCGACGACGGATCGCCACGGCACCGAGTTCGCCGTGGCCGCGATACCGCTGGGCGGCTACGTCAAGATGCTCGACGAGCGCGAGGCGCCGGTGCCCGAGGACCAGCTGGATCAAGCCTTCAACCGCAAGAGCGTCTGGGCGCGCATCGCCATCGTCGCCGCCGGGCCGCTCGCCAATTTCCTGCTGGCGCTCGTTGCCTACTGGGCGCTGTTCGTGGCGGGGACCACCACCGTCGCGCCGATCGTCGGCGACATCACCCCGGACTCCCCCGCCTACGAGGCAGGCCTTCCCGAAGGTGCGGAGATCACCGCGATCCAGAACGATCCCGTGCGCTCCTGGGAAGAGGTCAACCTCAAGCTCATCTCGCTGATCGGCTACAGCGGCGAGCTTGCCGTCGAGGCGCGCCCGGAAGGGGCGAGCCAGGCGCGCGATTATGCCCTGCCGGTACAGAGCTACCTTGCCCGCCAGGAC